>JBJTUH010000186.1:0-17420 GCA_046080605.1 Vampirovibrionales bacterium | reverse complement strand
ACCAAGTCAGGCTTACGAAGCTCTAGGGCTTCCATAATCGCTCGCTCGGTGTTGCGGTCGCTGTAGTTCAAGATTTCAGCCAATACTTCTACGCCACCCGTCTGGCTGAAGTCTGTAGAAACCACACTTGAGAACTTGGTTTCCATAATACGCTCCACTTCCCGTAACACTTCAGGGTTGGTTCTGTCCATGTCTGCAATACGAATGGCAACCTCAGCTTGCATTTCAGGCGTGAGTAAGCTCACAACATTTGACGCATGCTTAGGACGTAAATAGGAAAGTACCAAGGCAATGAGTTGCGGGTTCTCGCTCTGAAAACTGGTGGCAAGTTGGTCGGCATCGGCGGCATTGAAAAACTCAAACGGCGTAGTTTCAAGGGTACTTACCAAACGTTCTAAAATACTATCCGCTTTCGCTGACCCAAACGCTTGATGCAAGAGGTCACGGGCATACCCTACCCCACCCGAAGCAAGTAAGCCCTTGGCTTTGAACATAATGAAAAACTCTTTAAGAATCTCTCCTAAAATATCGGGTGCAATGCGGTTCATCGCACTGATTTCTAGGGCAATAGACTCAACATCATAATCCTCTTGAAAGTGCTTCATAATCAAGGAAGCACACTCAGGTCCTAAGGCAATCAGTAGAGCAGCAACTTTTTGGCTATTACTGAATCCTGACGTTTTACTTGCATCCCAAGTGACATCACCAGAGTTTGAGCTAAGTAACATTTCAATCAGTTGCGACATGCCTAAGGCGTACCTTTAAAACCCTTCAGTAACCCAAAACGACTTACACACCTTGTGACCCTACAGTCATTAAACCCTATTATGAAGAAGACACGCCTCATCTACCAAGATGAAGCGTGCATAAATCATCTAACCAGAGGAGGTGTACTCCCTAGTGTACCCTATTTCTGAGGTGCGTAGGTGCCAGGCTCTCCCCATACAGGGTTATTGTTGGCATCAGGCGTAATTTTCGTGTAATTCCCTTTTTCTGGGGTCTTCGGATTGTACTCCAAGAGTGTTAAGCCATCAGCAGTACGCCTTTGGCGGTCTTGACCAGAAGGGTTTTGGTAATCTTCAATATTAATGGCACGCTGTAACCCTTTTTTGAAGTAACTAATCACATTATTGGAGTCAAACGTTTTTCCATCACCATTCAAGAAGACGGCTTTTTGGTTTTTATCATCAAACAAGACATTTAACTTCTTTTGACCACCTTGAAAAATATATGTATTGGCTATGCCGCAATACTTTTTACCACTTTGTAACACACAGGTGTTAGGCTTGGCTTGTACACTTACACTTGCTGAAGAAGTGACGGGTATTGAGTTCATCATATGGGTTGTTCTCCTGAAAGACTTTATTTTTATCACTATAACATCATAATACACAGGTAAAAAAGAAAGTAACCAATTAAGCTACCTAAATGTATTAAAACAAACCTTGGGTGATTTGTGCGATAAGATACACATGCCACCACGTACACAGAAAATGGGTGTATCGCATCCGCACATTGATGGGTAGAGGTTATGGGTCAAACGTATCGTTCTGTAGGGGCGGATGGCATGCGCCCGCTGGGCTTTGAGGTACTACCAGATAGCAAAGGGTACGGTACAAGCACCCCCCCTACAGGGTTAGAGGTTGCGGGAAACCACCCGCCATGGCATCTGTCACAGGACGACGTTTCAAGACCGTTTCAGGGTAGACCAACGAAGGAGAAGCTTGCGGAGCCTGCAACAATGCAGAAGAGGGAGAAGAGAAAGAAACTTCAGACCCTGTCACGGGGGGCTTGGGAGCATGATACTGACTTTCAGGGTAATGCGTATGCCACCACGCTGTGAGCTTACTGGTTAAGAGTGGCTTTAAAAGGAGTTTCCCAAGGAACTTTTCTACCACCATACCGCTGATGAGTCCTATAACACCACGGTCTTGATGATGCTTTAAAACGGTTCCTGCCAAAAGTCCGCCCCCCACAAAGGTAAGGGTACTAATACCAAAACTAATCCCTTGACGGAGTGCGTCTTGAAAAACGATAATGCGGCGTTCTTCCGACGATACGGTTTTTTCCCGCTTGAGGGTCTGATTTAAAATCAGGGGTTCTAGTACAGAGGTTCCCGCACTCAGCACCGTTTTTGCAATATAAAAATAATGCGATTTGTCAGACCCTTGGGCGGTGATTGGACGAGCTACGGCGGAAGCAAAAGCGTTCATGGCATGGCTAGGCTTTCAAAAATCCTGATTGCAGTAGGGTATTTAAGGTGGTGACTGCATGGGCATGGGTCAGTCCGCCTTGGATAAACAGGGTATACGGAGGACGCAACGGTGCATCAGCGGAAAGCTCAATGCTTGAGCCGTCAATAAACGTTCCTCCTGCCATAATGACGGGGCTTTCATACCCTGGCACCACGGCGGGTTCAGGGGTGACGTAGCTACTCACAGGACTACATGCTTGAATGGCTCGACATACTGCCTGAATTTCCTCAGTACCAGAAAGGTAAAGGGTTTGAATAATGTCACTACGTTGCGTGGTTGCCATGGCGGGTAAAGCTTTTTTCCCGAGGGTTTCAAAAACATAGGCAAATAATGACATACTTTTAAGGGCTTCAGCCACCACCCCAGGGGCAAGAAATAAGCCTTGTAACATGAGACGTGTCATCTCAAACAAATATCCCCCCTCACGTCCGATACCAGGACAGGTCAAAGCATCGGCACATGCTTCAACAAGGTCAGTGCGTCCTACAATATAGCCCCCCGCTGAGACAATCCCACCGCCAGGATTTTTAATGAGGCTACCTGCCATAATGTCAGCCCCAACCGCAGTAGGCTCATGAGGCTCTACAAACTCGCCATAACAATTATCCACGGCAATAATCCCCTGTGGATGAATCGCCTTAATGGCTTGAAATACCTGTGCCAGCTCAGGGATCGACAAGCTTTTGCGCGTGCTATACCCTCGGGAGCGTTGCACATAAAGCACCTTGGCACGTTGAATCATCTCAACTTGGCTTGGGGTAAACGCTGCCAACAGAGATTGTCCGTCTTCTGTGAAAATCGAGGTTTCTTGGTACGTGACACCACGCCCTATAAGCGACTGTTTATGAGGGGTATCGCCTAAGCCTATCACGGGTTCTAAAGTATCATACGGATGCCCTGTAAGACATACCATACTTTCTCCTGCAGAGAGTAAGCCGTGCAACATCACAGAAAGGGCATGCGTTCCTGAAACCATATGAGGGCGTACCAAGCCTGCCTCTGCCTCAAGGGCATGGGCAAAAATGGCATCCAGTGCCTCTCGTCCCATATCGTTATGTCCATACCCTGTCACACAATAAAAATGCTCTTCTCCTAGCCGATGGCGTTGCATCCCTTCAAGGACACGTTGAAACGTGAGGTATTGGGTGTGTTCAAGTGCTTCCCATAGATGGGTACGCCCGTAGGTTAAAGCGTCTTGTACCAAAGGATGAAGGGTATAACGCTGGGAAGAAGGAAGCACAGAGGCGTAGGCAGGGGTCAACATCAGAAAAGGGTACCTAATAGGGTCGCAACGAATCATAAGTTTAATAGAAGAAGGTGCCTATTTAGTATACCCTAAGCATAACAAACCCTCGTAAGGGATGATGGGGACACACCAACTTACGAGGGTTTGAAAACCATGAGAACTCTGTGATAAAGCAAGCCTATGCCATTGCCTTAAAGCCTTGAACACCATCATTCACAAACTTACGAACCGTTTCCATTTCTGTGGTAATCGAATCAAGTTGTATTTTAAGCCGATTGAGCGCCAATTCAAAGCGTTTATCTTGCTGTGAAAGAGCTTGGAATAATAGCTCCTGCCGTCGGATGACATCTTGGTTAGGGTCCAACGATTGAAACGCTGAGATATACCTATCCATGATGTTGGTAATACGCATCCGAGCTTGGTTAATCACCATCGACTCGAATTGAATATCCATTTTGCGTGCAATGAGGTAAAATAACCTCGCTGAACTTGCTGCTAACCCCATAGCTGCAATGCTCCCCTATGATGAAAAAATGTGAAATAATAGGCGACCTATAGATTAGTGTCTTTGACCCCTGATGTGTCTACAAAAGGATAAACAAAAATACGCAATGATTTTGTGCTAGGGTCTTGTACCGCCACGCCATCCGTCCGTCCGCCTATTGATGGATTTTACACCCTAGCAAAAGCTTCTTTGCCTCACAACACCGTAAACTGAAACATATCTCTTATGTGATACCCATTATTTTAGGAGCCTTGTTGGTGTTTATGACCTCTCACACGCCGATTCCTGTTAAACTGATAGTGTCTTCTGATACAGACATGATGATGCCAACTATGCCACACCCAAAACCAATGGTAGACCCCACGGATGCGTCAAGCCTTTCTGCCTTTATGACACCTGTACAGAGCATCTTAGGGACATCTGAGCGGGACAAAACCTTGAGTGCTTGGGGTAATAACGAGCATCCCGCTGTGAAACTTGCACATCAGGCAACCATTTTTAGTATCAAACTGACGGTACTGCTGGCAAGATCATTTATGTGGAGCGTGATGCGTCTCGTGGATGGCATATGGCTTATCATGCAATGGCTCAAAAAACAATGGCATGAACAAACCCAAGGCATTCCCATCCCTGAAACCCTTCTATTAACCCCTATGGCAACCGTACAGGCAAGCTCTACCGTGGTTGAGCCTCCTCCTGCTTTCCACACCCTCAAACGGTACACACAGGATACAACGCCAACCCCTACGACGAGTCACCCCTTGGCTGAACCACCCGCCATGGCACCTAGCATAATCATACCCTCTCAAGACCCTGCCACTGAAGCCCTCAGGCAATGGGTACACCATCAAGAGCAACAAAAAAATCCTATAAGGCAAGCACGCTCTTCCACCCCTTCCTCTTTCACTGAAACACGTGAAACACGCAACAATCCCGCCAAGACGCTTCAAACGCTTGCCGATTCTATCGAGGCTTTGCTATAAAGAACAAAGGTATTTCTGGGTTCATGGTTTTCTGTTGTGTTAGATACTATTCTCTCTTTTTTCTATATGGGCAAAGGATACCACACTGGTGGCAACCCTTCTTTTAAGTAATGACGACGGTATTCACGCCAAAGGGTTACAAACCCTCATGCGTGTGTTGGGTACTGAGCATGACGTGTATGTTGTAGCACCCCATCAAGAGCGAAGTGCATCAGGGCATCATTTAACCTTACACACGCCCATTCTTGTAGAGCCGATGGACTTAAACCCTAAACCAAGAAGTGCTGTTGCTTTACAGGCTTCCTCTGTTCAAGAAACTGAGTCCATGCCATGGCGGGTATGTGAAGCTTACTCAGTGGCAGGCTCTCCGTGTGATTGCGTAAAATTAGGACTCAATGAGTTATTTAAAACCATTGCGTTTGACTATGTCATTACAGGCATCAATGCAGGCCCTAACCTAGGAACAGATGTCATTTACTCGGGAACGGTCAGTGCAGCCTCAGAGGGAACCTTTCGAGGGATTCCTAGCATTGCTCTCTCGCATACCACAGGTCATTTGCCTGATACAGACTTTACCGATGCCGCACTGTTTTTCAAGCAGTACCTGCAAACTTTAGAAGGCTTCCCGCTCCCTAAAGATACCCTCTTAAACATTAATATTCCAGGAGTACCCTTAGAGAAAATGCAAGGTGTACGCATAACCACCCTTGCCGATAGACTCTATCGAGATACCTATGACCATCGAAAAAACCATCGAGGTACTTCCTATTTTTGGCTCGTCGGAGAAGTCATTAAAGACCACGTTGTCCCAGGTACCGACGTTGAAGCCATGTTTCAACAACAAGTCTCTGTCACCCCCCTACAGTTTAAACAACTGGAAGATACGTATCTTCGGCATAAACTGACGGAATGGCATAAGCCCGTATTCTAAGGTGAAATAACTACCACAATAAAAGCTGGTCAGGCACATGGTCACCTGCCGTGGCTCGTTTGTGGGTTTTTAGATCAATTTTACCTGTCAAATATTCAGCCTTTGCCCATTGTTGATTGGTCACAAACATGGCAATCACACTACTAACCCACGGTCAATGCTCAGTTTAGTCCCTTGGGTTTGTAGGGTAATGACATGGTGTGACATCATCATGGTAAGACCATCTTCCTGTTAGGCTTCACCGCCAAATATTCTCGCAATGACTTGAAGACTGCCCTTAAGGATTGGTGCTCACGATATAACCAAAAAGGTACAAGTGAACAATTCGGACCATTCACCTTTGGATCTATTCCACTAAACAATGGAGGAAATAATGTCCAAACTGGCTCAAGAAACTCCAGTGGTGTGAATAAGAGTGGACTGAAAGGAACAAAACCCCGAGGTGTACCAAAAGTGAGCGTTTTTGGCTCGTGTGTAGTCTTCGTGTCCAACCGGTGTACTGTAGTCATCGAACGCCTACCCAAGGCTTTGGATTCAAGAAAACTAATCCGATATACATCCAAGCCTCCCTCCTATATCATAGGGTCAAAACGCTGAAAAACAGACTGGTTCTTTTCTCTTCAACACATTGGATACATTCGTTATAATGCCCAATCATGTCCATTATGTCATTATGTAGGGGTGGTTCACGAATCACCCGATACACACACCAACATGCAACCCAAACAGGCGATTCGTGAATCGCCCCTACATTACAAAACATATAGGATAGAACCGTAGGGGATGGTCTTGTACCATCCCACAACCCTAATACTCTTTCATGTAGCCGACGAGGAGTCTGGCACAGTCTTCAGGGTCAGCCATAATAATGTCTCGGAGAGTTTGCTTTATGTACTCCATATCAGGGTCAGACGGAGGCAAGAGCTTCAGAAGCTCCTCTGATGGACGTAGAGACGGAGCAGATGAATCTGGGTAAGGTTCATCTGCCTCATCTTCCGAGGAGTCTGGGATGGTTAAGCCACCATAACCCAATGGGTTGGGAGCCACGGGAATAAGATCTCCGTCCGCTGTTTGGTAAATGAGTTTTCCACTGGCACTAGGGGGTAACAGTTTCCCTCCAGGAGGTAACAGAGAAGCTGGGGTCGGGGGTGTTTCAAGGTTATGCCATAGGGCATCAATATTCGTGTTTTGGTTCACCATACGGTACACCACAAACAAAGCACCGCCTCCTAGGGCAAGCAGTAATAAGCCATAGAGCAAATTAAGAATAAGTTGTTGTTGTTGGCTTTCACGGAAAAGCTTCATGTACTCTTTTTGTGTTGAGACAGGCGAGTCACTAAAGGCAAAGCCTTTCACGTCTACGGAATCACCACGGTTAAAGTCAAGCCCAGCCGCATTCGCAATCAGTTCTTTAAGTTCATCTTTATCACGATTGGTCAGCACTTTGTTGATGGCTATCCCCACCGTTAAGCGTTCTAAATTGCCAGAAGCGTGTACCGTTGCACGCTCTTCACGGCTTTCAGCATAGTTTACAGTACGCTTTTGAAACTTGTAGTCTTTCCCATTCTTGCCGTTGTTATTTTCCTCTGCCTGATAGCTAGGCATCACGTTACTTGCAACACCTGGTTCACCTTTGGCACTGGCATCTGGCTTGGTGCCTTTATACTCTTCGGTTTGTTCCTGCTCACTAAGGACCACTCCCGTAGGAGAGGGTAAAGGCATGGCTGAACCATTCGCATTTTGCACTTGAACGGTGTCTTTCGGATTAGCATCATTGGCGGGCAAGACACGCTCTACCCGAGACTCGCTTTCATCAAAGTTCATCTGAGCGGTGACTGAGACCACGGCGTTTTCTTTCCCTACAATGGGGTCAAGAATACTTTGGACTTTCTTTTTCAGGTATTCCTCATAGGTACGTCGACGTTGTTCTTGAAGGGTCATCCCATTGGCAAGTCCAAGCCCTCCTCCTGTTGAGGCATCCAGAGAGTTCCCCATATTATCGGCAATCGAGACATTTTCAGGTTTCATGCCTGCCACCGCATGCACCACCAGATTTTTAATGGTTTTCACCATGGCTTCATTTAAGCGAAACCCTGGGGTCACAATCAGCATGACGCTTGCCGAGCTATCTTGTTTTTCTTCCGTGAAGACGGTTTCTTTCGGTTCAGAAATAATCACATGGGCGTGTTTAATCCCTTGAATACTCTGAATGGCTTGGGCTACGGCATCAGTATTGAGTTTTTTAATCCATTCATCTTGTACCTCACCCTGAAGGACAGGGGGAATTTTTGCCAAGGAAACCACTTGGTCACTTTGAAGGTCAGAAGCAGTCTCTAAAACCATCTGATTTTTTTGGTCTCGGGGTACCAAAATCGTCGTGCCACCATCGGCAAGTTCATAAGGGACTTTGTTTGCCTTGAGCTTTGCCACGGCTGCGGCAGCATCGGGAAGCGTAAGATTACTGTAAAGGACATCATAGTCATGTCCTGCCTGTTGCCAAATATATACCCCTGCAAAAATAGTAGCACACGTGAGGGTACCCACCACCACCTTTTGATTAAAGGTCATGGCATTAAAACGTGTTAAAACTTGTTTGAGAAAAAATAAAACAGGATTCATAGCGTCGGACGACTGTACCCTACATCAAGGTGAAAGATGGTACACACCACAGCAAATTCAACCATCTGCGACCACATCGCATACCTGAGTATGCCCTATTTCATCCGCATAGGACGTGTAAGTAGCTTAAAATACATTGCCAAGAGGATATTTTGATACAGAAGCTTCAGAAGTAAGACACCCTTTGATACAGTAAAACCGTGCTTCATTGCATAGAAGAAGGTTGTCTGAAGCGAGATGAAAGTGTCAATACCCTGAGTTTATAGTGCATAGGTCATACTAAGGAGGTGTGGTTTCAATGATGATGAGCAACGGCTATAATGTTATTGCCTCTGCACTGTCTGCCCAGCGCCTACGCATGGATGTGATTGCGAGCAATCTTGCCAATATTAATACCACACGTCAAGCCGATGGTACCAAAGCCCCGTACCTACGCAAGAATGTGGTGTTTCAAACAATGGTGGAAGACGCATCATCAGATGGGCGTGGGGAAGCTTCACGTCATGAAGACCCTATCATGACACCTGATGGCAGAATGGTCTTTCAAGCCAGAGTAGAAGCCTCAGGGAAAGGACGTACCGCAGCACAGCAAGAAGCTCAAGGGGTTCATGTCGTTGAGATTGCCACTGATGATAAAAATCCTCCCAAGCAAGTGTATGACCCTTCCCACCCTGATGCAGATGCCAATGGGTATGTGGCGATGCCCAATGTGAATATGGTCACTGAAATGATTGACATGATTTCAGCTTCAAGGGCTTATGAAGCCAACTTGGCAGCGTACCAAAACCTTAAAATGATGGAACAAGCCGAAATAGATGGCTAACGTATCACGCCTAAGCTTGCTTAACCTCTATAGGAATCTTTGACCCTCATGCTATTAAACGCCTCCTCTTTCTCAGCACTCAACACCCCTCCAGCTCATGGGGCGAACGCTGGCTCATTGTTTGCGGATGATGCCCTTTTGTCAAGCACCGCGCATAAAGGACAACTTGCACATATCATGCAAGAAGAGGGGCTCACCCTGAATAGCACCCCATCTTCAGGAGCCTCCTCTGCCTCAAGTGCCGTACAGGATTTTTCAGGACTACTCACGGATAGCTTAAATAAACTCAGTCAAGTACAAACGCATGCAAACACTCAAGCAGAAGCCTATGCCGTAGGAGACCCCAATGTTTCATTGCATGACGTAATGTCAGCAAGTACCCAAGCCGAGCTTTCACTCCAGGCAGCCCTACAAGTACGGAATAAGCTTGTCTCAGCGTACCAAGACATCATGCGTATGCCATTGTAAGCGGTTGTGAACTAGCAGAGTACCAAAGTACAATAGAGATACCTTCTCACTGCTACTTAGGCTTGGGGTTAGCATGTTTTTTCCGAGCTTCTAGTCGGTCTCTCTGTTCCATACTTTCAACGACTTGCTGCGGGGTTTGTGGCTTATTGCCAGTAGACTCATTGAGTGCAAACTCTTGCTTACAGTCCTGACTATATCCAGAAAAATGGGAGACAGAAGGGAATTTTTGTTTAAACCCTGGATCATGTTTTACAATAAACTGATATGCAACTTTTTCAGCATCAACCTCTTGCAGGCATTGGTGTTTTGTATACAACTCCTGACTCTCTTGAAGAGAGTATCCTTTTTGAGTCAAAACGTCCTGGACGGCTGCATGACGTAACTCGTGTTTTAAAGTACTCACTCGATATAAACTGGGCTTTAACTTAGGATAGTATTTTTGCATGCGTTGCGTTGCTATTTTTGACACATCAGGGTCAACAAATATCACCGAGGGTTTATATGGAGAATAACCTGCCTCGACTTTGTCATTGGGTAGCCTCTTACTATTCATAGCCCTATTAGCAATCACCTTTTTATCCTCAGGAAAGGTTTCTCCGTACTGCTTAAACTCTTGGTCTGCTTGATATGTTAAGTACAACGATTCACCCACTGCTTTTGCTGTCTTTAAATCATGAATGCCTAATGCCTTTGCACCTATCACTACTGCCCCCACACCTAACGCTCCAACACCACCAGCTCCCAATAACAGCTTTCCTTTGAACGTTTTAGGAATAGGAAAACCTGTTTTTGCTTGAGTGACTACTTTTTTAGCACGAGTGACCTCAGAAGACGTTCCAATTTTTTTGACCTGTTGAACCAATGTTGAAAACTTAGGTTTCCATTTTTTAAACTGCTGTAGTCCAAATGCCATAGGTTACATCCTGTCTTTTTATCTCTCTATCATTGATATTTTTCTCTACACATTTCATAGACAAATAAAAACTAAAGTACCCCATACATTGCCTTACACAGAATACTATCAAGAGCCATTTGATAACGTCTCTATCAAGCATAGGGTTACAAAGAGATAACCCACTATTTTAATGGTTTACCCTCTAATAACACAAACCGAAACCCTCGTTTTTGAAGGGCAGGAATCGCCTTGAGGAGTCCTTCTGCCGTGTCACTTTCAGGATGATTCATATGGGCAATGATAATATCGCCCGATTGACTCTGCAGTAATGCCTGATAGACCTCTTTCTTGGTATAAGAGGCACCACGGTCACCCAATATAGAAAATCCTAACACTTCATGACGCAGGGCTTGTGCAATCGTAACACCTGTTGTGTCGTAGTAAGCCGTCCCTGAGCGATAAAACATGGGACGTTTATGCGTAAGCCGTTCAATAGTTTCAGCGTTGGCTTGGATTTCATCGTAGCACTCTGACGCATTGGCGGTACTTTCAATGCCGTAAATACTACGACGAGAAACCGCACACGGTTTATGATGCGTGCCATGATTTTGAATACTAAAAAGGGCGTTTTTAGAAAGGTGTGTAAAAGTACGGGCGTTTTTGCGAATCCAACGCTGATTGATAAACAGCGTGGCAGGTATACGATGCTTCACAAGATAGTCAATCAGTTTTTTATCATACCCATCTCGGGCAGAGCCACACGCATCAAGGGTTAAGGCAAGCTCTTTTCCTTCAGGCACAAAGTGGGTGCGTACACCACGAACCGTCTCTCCCCATGCTTGAGGAAGAGGTATCACAAGACGGCTTAAAATAACGTCCTTCTGCGGTTGCAGAGAAGCCTGCTCATGGTTGCGATGTATTTTTGCCTGTGCATCCGATGCAACATCACCCAGCAGGAGAAGCACAACACTGGTACAAAGCACTTTCAGCCAAAACACCCATGACTGTTTTAAAAAACCTTGCCTCATCTAACCCCACTCATACACCTAACAATGAAACCTCATGACATCATCATTCAAACCATAGCATGAGTTTAACATACATAAGAAGGGAGAGGGAGAAGAGAAAAAAGAGCATAGTTAAACTATATCCCCTCTCTCCCAATCGGCAGAGGGGTCAAACCATTAAGGATTCGGTAAAAAGGTATCGGCAGGGAGAACGATGGTTGATTTTGCCTTAGCCGTTAAAGCCCATAGTTCACTTTTAGAAGCACCAGGAGGACAGTTTAAGGCACCATCACAAGCATCAGGGGGCTTAATCCATCGCACATGCGTAATAGGCGCAAACTTTTTGCCGAGTGCATCGGTAGGAGGCATCCCTGGTGCTTCATCAAGGACAGGGTCAAGCCATTCAGGGGCAATCACTAAACGCTTTTCGGCAACCCACTGATACCGTTCTTGTTGAATTAACTGGTATAAATGTTTTGCCCCACCTGTGAAGGGGATTAAATGCACGGTATGCTGAGGTGTCTTTGCCAAGGGTGTGGTGGTATCTTCTTGATACCATAGCCCTATCAAACGTCCTTGAGGGACTTCATTATCAAATAACGCACCTTCAGGATGAAGATAAAATTGACGCTTAGGGGCAGGCATGGGTTTACCCTTGAGCAACTTACTTAAAAAGCCATGGCGGGTAGTATTCCCATTACGGCTGACATCCACCACCCATTCAAGGGTACGGTCAGGTGTAACGCCCACCCATGGTTGTAGTGTTTTTAAATAAGCTTGTTCCGTGAGTATCATCGGCCATGTGGCATCAGGTTGTAAAAGCGGAAACCGATTGGAAATATTACTGGTAATGCCATCTGCTTCCAACACACCTGACAAATGCAGGAGTCGCGCCATCCAAGGGAGTCTTTCTGCTTGAGTATAAATCCAGCCACTGTTTCCCGCATCAAGGTAGACCTTTGCATATCCCTGAGGGGTATCAGCTGTACGCTCGCCGTAGAGCTTGACTAACTGATGCAGGGCATGAGTGCGTGCAGTGATGAGCTGTTGTGTATCACTAGACACTGCTTTTTCCCAAGCCCATCCTATAAGCTCACTGGGCGTTGAGGGCATTGCTGACGGGTGAACAGAAGCCTCTGACATGGCTTTTTCTACCAGTCCCCCAAGGCTATCAGGTTCTAGGTACACCCGTGAAATAAGTCCTGTACGGGTTGTAAACGCTCTTAGTCTCGCCGCAATCAGATGGTTAGCCTCTAAATAGGCTTGCCACGAACGAAAGCCACCTGCAGAAGACTGCGAAAAATCACGGTCAGGTATCATGTAAATGACAAGTTCAGGTATTTGTTTCCGTTGAGCTGCAATGGTTAAAATCCATTCCAGTTTTCCCAAGTTTTCCTGAAGACTTTGATGCCCGTCAAGCCACAGAGCATGCGTACCACCATATTTGGCATAACTGCCTGTCCAGTCAGTGATTAAACTATCACTTGAAGTTTTAGATTTATGTTTTCCTGATAAGCGAATAGGCATGGTGGTGGCATCTTCATGAGAGACGGCTGGAGAGGAAGAAGAGGAATGCACTACGCCATGAGGAGGCATACTCGCAATGGGCGTTTTAGCCAGTGCTTCAGAAGAAAATACAAGCGTATGAACGACCAAACACCCTAAGGCAATCATCTTCAGCACCCTGAGTCTACAGGATACTAGACTCCTTACGTGTTGCACGACATCATCCATCCTAAAAACCCCTTTACCCTTCCCGAACTCACGGCAACAAATTACTAGAGCTATTGTATAGGGTGCCAAGCGTGTGACAAAGGCTTTTTAAATAAAATCCCCTAAGCGAAGGGAGGCTAAAAAGGCAAAAGAAAACCCTTGTCAAAAAAACTGACAAGGGGAACACAGGAGAGAGAGATAAAAAATTTGTGAAACTTCACATTCTTATTAATTCACAAAATAAGAATCTTGTCAAGCATATTTTTAAAAACAGACAGAAATACGCCTTAAGGATGGGTGACAGACAAGGTTAAGCAACCATTGTAAAAAACCTATTTCGCTTGAGGCACTGCTGAAGGCAACGTTGAAAACGAGGAGGTTTGTAAAAACGCAGACTTAGAAGAAGGTGACATCGTCAAAGAAGGAGCACTGACCACGGGTGGCAAAGAGGCTTTCACAGGCGTATCACCCGCCATGGGTGTTGTACGAGGAGGCGAAGACCATTGCTGTTGCTCTGCTGCTTTTTTCTTCACGTTTCGTTTTGTGATAAGAATATTGGTAACAGGAATACCAATACCATTGAGGGCAATGGCGGTGACAATACCCGCAAGCCCAACTAAATCGCCATATTTTGCAGCCACTTCTAAAGAAGGATGTGCTTTACTGAGGGTTGCAAAGGTCTGTTTTGCTTCTTGAATCAGGGTTTTACTTGCTTTTTGCTGTTTAAGCACACCTAGGGTATGCTTCGCTTCATCAAGGGCGTGCATCCGTTGTGCATAGATGGGGTCTTGCTTGAGCATGAAAGCATGACGCTCTCGGAGCTGTTTGGGGGTTGCTTGGTTCCAATGCAAGGGGTTATGACGAAACCACGCAGGTTTAGACGCATCAGGGTAATGCAGAAGTTGTGCTTTATACTGCTTAGGCACAAAGGCTTGTGTGTACAAACGCTGGGTAAAGTCAGCAGCATAGAACCAAAAAAGCCAGCCCCAAGGGTCGCGTCTTAACACTTCACAGGTTTCATTGCCAAGCTTTTCCCAAATATTCTTACCGTCTTTATGATGCGAACGTTGAAATCCAATACCAATACGGGAGGCAATACACAAAGCATACACAATTTTGGCTTGATTCCAAGTGGTTTCAAACAAATTGACAGGGTCAAGTCGCTTGGTAATAGGTGCGACATGCACCAGAGGTTTCAATGTCTGCTGAGCTTCCTGCACAAGCTGCGTAGAAACCTGTCCAAAGCGTTGCTTTTGTTGAGGAAGGGTAAAGCGTAAAGGCTGGTGAGTCAAAGAAGCGTTTAGCATGGGGTGCCTCCTACAACAAGGGGGGATGCCTCAAGGGTTGTTGAAAGCGTCGTGCTACGGTTAGCAGCACGTTGCTGTTTCATACCATTCGTTTGAGGGGGAAGGGTCGTAGGCTGAAGCGTAGAGGAAGACACCTGACTAGAAGGTACCCATAACGGCTCAGGGGAAGGTACCACAGGCTTCATGGTTTGCGTTTGTGCTTGAGAAAGTTGCTTTTTTAATTCGCCTAACGTCACAAGCTCGCTATCGGCAGACGAGGTCGTTCCTCCTTTAGGCAAAGGAAGTATTTTAGCATCGGCTTCTGTTTTAGCCACAGCATGAATATTTGCATTCATGGTAGGTGCCTCAGCAGGGAAAAGCGTACTGCCTGTTTGTCGTTTCGTCAGCCAGATATTCACGTAGTTTGGAATAATGGCAAGTGCTACCGCAAGCATAATGGGTGCTGTCGCAGTAAGACGCTTTTGCTTATTGAGGTAATGTAAAAACGAGTCATCGACATGAGGTAAAAAGCTTTGGGTGTTACGTTCAAACAACACCTGATTGAGGGCATGTTTTGCCTCGGGAGTCATGGTCGTATGTCCAGCTTGCTTAACGTGTGCCAGTGCGTTATCAAGCACTTCATGGGTATAGTGCTTGAGGTCTGTTAAGGTACTACTTAAAGGACGACGAGGAATAAACACACTGCCAGACAGAGGGTCTTGAAGTGTCACCTTTTCCGTCATACCCCACTGTGCCACATGAGAAAGGGTTTCTTTTAACCATGGCTTACTTTGAAGAAGTCTTTCACGGCTCATGGCATGGTGTGCCTCGGGCGTTAAAGGTGCTTGAGACAAAAACTCAGGGTGGGGTAACTTAAACGCCTCAAGCACGGCTTGAGGTACTTTCCCAATACGGGGAGTGTGCTGTAACCCCTGTGCGTCTACATAAGCTTTCCAGTGGTCTAGGTCTGTGGGCTTCAACTGCGAAAGAAGCCCTTGAAGATGTTGGTCTCTGAAGTGTTCTAGGCTTTGGTGTGAAGGTGCCTGATGAATATCTTTTTGTGCCTGTGAAAAAAAGTGATGAGCCACTTCTAAATTAATGTGTGCCTTTAAATTAAGCCCTTTGGGGTTCACTATTGAAGGACGATTGAGTCCTAAACTGCTGCCACCTGTCAGCCAGCCAGACAGGGGCCCCATCGTGATAAGCCCAGCATTTTCTCGAAAGAACGTTTCTCGGGCTAATACAATACGGTTAAACGGGCGAAGGAACAGCTCAATGAGCGCTCTGGGCAAGCCCATAGAAAGCTCATCAATCACCACAAGCTCATTGACGGTACTTGAACGAACCCACTGCATAAACTTACTCACCGTGTTTAAAGCACGCTCTCCGACAGACAAAGGCAATACACGAGAAGCCTTCCCGAGTGACTGTTCAACCTGTGGCACAATGTGATGAGGAACATCCACAGAAGCGCCAAACCGCTCGGTGTGCGTTGGCTTCATAGAAAAAGATAAGGGCTTAAAGGGTACCCTAGAAGAGGAGAGCCACAAAGATGAAGACATAAAACAAGCAAGCTTCAGTGTAAGGGTCGTTGAAACAAGATAAATCGAGCTTTTTTGAGAAGGGTACCCTCCTATGGTAGCTAAGAGGATAGACTTTGCTCAAGTGCTTTTGTCGTTACATTGCATTATTTTGTGACAATTTGTTACAAACCGTCTGAAATAGGTCACCTCAGAGGCTTGAATGCCAACACACAAACCAAGTGCTTTCTTGGCTTTATGCTATCATTGGGACACCCACTGCATCTTAAACGATAAGCGATCGCTTTTATTATGAATCTACCCTTCAGCAAACCACCTTCAGCGTATCATCGCCTTGATACCCAAAAGCTGAACCAGAAGCTGAGTCAGTATGCGAAACGACAGTTAGGATTCACACTATCCCCTGGACAGGTTGGCACGTTAGGAGAGAAAGCACCACGTGTTATTCATGCAGTGCTTCCAAAGCTTACAGCCATCGCTTTATTATTCAGCCCACTTGAAAGCCTGTTTATGCTTCCAAGTGTATTACTGGGAGGCTTGTTTTATTTCAAGCTCCGTCCAGGACTACTCCCTGAACAACTCCTCAAGCTCAAACAAGCAACCAATCAAGTGATAGGACTTTCAGCAGGGGTGATATACCCTGTTTTATCCATAGGCACTTTTCTTTTAAGTCGTACCCGATGGGCTGCTTCCATGCTGGCAAAACCTCTTCAGTACGCTGAATGGAGGGCGGCAAAACACTATATTAGAACCCAACAAAAGGCTTGGTGGTTCTCACCCACACCCTCGGTGAAACGCTATCGTGCCATCACACATGCGAGTCCTCATGTAAGTGGTGCTGTAGGGTCAGTGGTAGGCTTTAAGCTAGGACACCCATGGGCGACACAGGCAGAAACCCTCAAGGAACGATGGATACGCCACGCCACAAGTACCCTCACAGGGATGGCAGGAGGCTATACCCTAGGATATGGGATGAAACACGCCATGCTGACGCAATTAAAAAAGCTGAGAGTGTTATTTAATAATGTTGGGTATGATATTCCACGCTTCTAATACTGAGTCTACACTATGCACCAAATGTTGTAATAACTTCATTGTCGCTATCACCATCTCTTTACATCTCGAAAATGCTATCGTTTTACGATTAA
>JBJTUH010000185.1:0-3363 GCA_046080605.1 Vampirovibrionales bacterium | reverse complement strand
TCCCTAGGACGTTTCATGCTTCAATCAGAGGCTTTTTTCAATCATGTGTTTTCTCAAAAAAAGTATCTCCTTTGCTTGTGTGAGGTTTCATCTATCGCCCTTCTGAGTTATCGAGAATCGACGAAACATCCAGTATCGTTTTTGTCGTGTTGTACGTGTGATAAGCCATCCATTAAGGTCTATCCCGTCTGCCAAGAAGAACTCAGAAAGGACGCATTGCTCCGTGTTCTCATCCTCTTCTCCCTCCTCTTTTTATGATGCTGACCCCTCTTCCTCACCCACCATTGGGCGTAGTGTGTCATGCGAAGGGGACTATACACCTGCTTCAGAGAAGCAGGCACCTCATACGTCATCGAGTCTTCCTAAAGGGGTTGCAGTGGGTGTGGGGAAGTCTAAATTAAGAAACCTTCAGCGTCTTTTTTCACGGCATGCGTCTGCTAACAGTATGGTTCAGGTGCTTGAGCAAGCTTGGTGTCTTTTGAAAACACCCTTTCAATCGCATCATTTGTGGGTTAAAAGCCTCGTGTCGTGCCAAACCCTATTAGGGAAGCAAGCCTTTAAGCATTCAGTGTGTCTTGCGGCGTATCTTTTCGCAAGCCATACTTTGTTGCAAACATTGCAACGTAAGCCCAACCTGTATGCTCAGTATGCCGAAGCGTTATTTCAAACATTTCAAATGTTGAAACAATTTGAAGCGTCTCAAGTGACTTTGGAGAGTAAGTTTGAAGCTAAGCATCAGCAAAGCATGATGCAGTTAAAAGAAGCTCTTTCTAGCTTATTGTTGGGCGGACTGGAAACCACGATGGTGGTGCCAACGCCTGAAAGTCGTAGTGTTGCTCTGAGTACTCAGTATGCCCAGTCTTTGGAGCCGCTAAGTCCCATGGTGCTTGCGAGAGAGCGTTTTATACAGCAACTCCAGCGTTGTGTACAACTGACAGTTGAAACAGAACTACATCCCCATGTGCATCAGCAACTGACACGCTATCAGCAAGAAGTAACCCAAGCGATTGAAACACAACAAGTGTTTAAGGCACTGCATTTGCTAAAGTCTTTACCTGTGGAAGACCAATACCATCCTGCGGTACAAACCTTGGTATGCTTTTGTTTGTGGTCTTTAGAAGATTTTAAAGGGATGGAAGCCATTTTAAAATATCTTGTTGAACACGGGAGTCAGCTTCTTCAACATGATATGTTGTTATGCCTTCAGCGGTTACAACAAGTACAGCTTGCTTCTCCGCTGAATGAGTTAGAAGAACTGATTGAGCTGGTAGATACCTGCTTACAAACACGCCAGTTTTCTGCGGGGGCGAACTACTATCAGCGTTTGATGCACTATTTGCCTAACAAAGAAGATGGGTTAGCTTATTTAGGGCATCTTTATTGCCAAGCAGGGCAGTTTGACCAAGCGACTAACACCTACCGTGAAGCCATTACACATCGTCCTGAAGATGCTGTAGCCCATAACAATTTGGGAGTTCTTTATCTTGAGTATCATCAAGATTTTCTGGAAGCTCACCAGCTTTTAGAGCAAGCAACGCACCTGAAGCCTGATTACACAATGGCTTGGTTTAACCTAGGGCGTTGTTACCGAAAGTTGTCTCAAGCACAGCAAGCGGCTCAGTGCCTGATGAAGGCAAAAGCGTTGAATATTCAATCGCCTGAGGTGTCTAGCCAACTGATTGAAGAACATTTACGTAGCGTGTTTTCATTAGATGACTAGAAGTTGTTTTCACAGTGCCTTCTTGATATCAGCTAAACTGTTGGAACAAATAATATGACATCTTCCCAATACCCTACACTGACAGTGAGTGCAAATAGGGTATGGGTGTCAGGATGGTTTTGGCAATACTGTTCAAGGGTTTCCAAGTAAGATAACTCTTCTTCTGGGGTAGGAAACCCATTGTCTCCGAACAGGCAAAGGTAAAAACGGCATGTGTCTAGGACAGGCTTTGCTTTGCCTTGGTAAGGGGTTGCAAGGGTTTGAAGTGCTTCAAACCGAGCCATATAGCCATCCCATTCAGGGGCGTTAACATCCATCATTGGGTTGTATCCTTAAAGGACAGTGCCACCATCAATGGTGATGACCTCACCATTCATATAGGTGTTACGGTCACTCACCATAAAGGCTGCAAATTCAGCAAGTTCTTTGGGGTGTCCGAAACGCTTTTTAGAACACCAGCCGTTATAGACCTCTTGAAACTGGTCAGGTAGGGAATGCCCAAGGTCAGTATCAAAAATTCCTGCTGCAATCGCATTAACAGACACACCAAAGGCAGAGGCTTCACGAGAGAGACACTTGGTAAATCCTACGACGGCTGCTTTTGAGGTGGCATAATGTACAGACGTGGGCAAAGCACGAATACCACCAATAGACGTAATGTTTAAAATATGCCCTGCACGTTGCTTCAACATGGTTTTATAAAAGGCTTTCGTGACGTTAAATAATCCGTTCACGTTCACATCCATGATGCTATCCCACGCTGATTCCGTGGTGGTTAAAAACATATCGGCACGGTTAATGGCAGCTGAATTCACGAGAACATCCAGTCGACCATCAAACGCCGCTAACACTTCCTTCGCCATGGCTTTCATGGCATCACGGTCGGTCACAGAGGCTTTAAACTTCATACCTTTTACGCCATGAGACTCGATGAGCTGTAGGGTTTCCTGAGCTGCATCATCATTACTGGCATAATTAAACGCAACATTGGCACCTTCTCGTGCAAACACTTCGCACAGGGCTTTACCAATCCCTCTTGAGCCACCACTCACAAAAATCTGTTTACCCGCTAATAATAACGAGGAGGATGCAGGGGTCTGCGACATCATCATGAAACCATGCCTTAATTCACACAGGAAGAATGGAGAAAAAAACCGTAAAACTGGTGTAGGGATGTTGTGGAGGAGGGATGTAGCCTAACACGCATGCCTCTACAATATATTAACAGACTAACAGGAACATGCCTTTCAGACAAAATAGTATGTTGCGTTTTATGTCAGGACGTTAAGCGTTTCATCGTGATGGATGGTAATCTTGTAGGATAGAAACCTCAATAAGGTATAGTATAATACAACCTATGTTGTCTTTGCTTCCTTCATTACACTACCAGTTTGCCCCCTGTATACTATGCTCTCTTTCTTTTCTTCTTCTACCTTGAATACCTCAATGGCTTGGTGTGATTGGCTCCAAGACCCTCTTGATGCGTGCGAGCCATGGCTGGTGCCTTCTTCGGTGCCTACCAAAATACAATGGCAGGTGATACCTTGGGACACCACACCCGATACCCTAACCGAGGCACTCCAACGCCTTGGGTTTGAAACCTTAGCACAGTGGCATACGCAAGCCCAGAAAGTGCATCATGC
>JBJTUH010000184.1:0-3222 GCA_046080605.1 Vampirovibrionales bacterium | reverse complement strand
GTCGTTTCATATTGGCATCCACCGTACGATCCATGACGGTATCTGATGCTTCCTGCCATACTTCAATCAGAAGTTGTTCACGGCGTTTTACTTTTCCTGGCGTTTTCATGAGTGTGGCTAAAATGCGGTATTCAATTGGAGTCACATGAAGGGAGGTACCATCCAGTACAACGCTGTGTGCATGAGGGTCAAGTACAAGCCTGCCATCTCCTAAGCTTAGGGTACCATCTTCAGGGGGAGCATTTGAGGGTGAGGATGAACTTACACTTACCGTATCTCGGTTCAGAATGGCTTTAATGCGCAGTGTGAGTTCCCTTGGGCTAAACGGCTTGGTGACATAATCATCAGCACCTGATTCAAATCCTAGAATGCGATCTTCTTCTGCGGTACGTGCGGTGAGCATAAGTACTCTGAGCGGTTTAATGAGCTTGCCTGTCACAGGGTCTGTCATACGGTGTTGCCATTCCGCTTTAAGCTGCTGGCAAAGTTTAACGCCTGAGGTATCTGGGAGCATGAGGTCAAGTACAAGGAGGTCTGGTTGCTCTTTCCAAACAAGGTCATTCGCTGTGGTTGCATCATAGGCAACGGTCACTTGAAAGCCTTCTTTTACAAGATTATACCGTATGAGAGCTACAATATCTTGCTCGTCATCTACGACCAGTATTTTGGCTGACATCATCATGTCTCACGTACCCTAGTGTATGATTAAAAATGTGTTCTGGAGCGGTGGAACGTAAAATGACTCATGGCAGTGAAATTTGAGGAGTATTTTCACGACCGCTCTTATGCTATAGCGTAACGAAAGCATACTCAAGATACAAGCAGTTCATCCTATATCACGTCAAAATGCCAAAGGGTGATATTGAGTCAAAGGATATTGTGTAGCATAATACTCTAACGGTTCCTTGGAGTAGTGCCTCAGACTCTTGGTGCCAAGTTTTTGGGATATAGGGGTAAAGCCCTTTGTTTCGTTTTTCCCTGCACACACGAGATGTTTTTATTTTCCTATGATGATGTCTGCCTCAGATTTTTCTTCCTCGCCACACTCACCGCTTCATAAAACCGTCGGGATGCCCTTACCTTTTGGGGTTACGCTTGCCACCTGTTTGTCGATTCAGGACAGAGAGTATCCTTCAAAAGCGTTTGGAGTGCATACGGTTCAACAATGCCGTCTTTTTTCAGAACGTTTAGAGCGAGATTTAGGTGTCATTGTTTATGGAGGGTCTCGGATGTTATCTCAAGTAGAAAAAGAGGCTTCCTTTGCCTTAGGAAAAGGGATTGCGTCTTACTATGATGTTACGCTACAACATCGGGGATTTGTGGTGACAGGTGGCGGAGGGGGGCATATGCAGTGTGTGGCAGAGGGTGCTAAAAGTGTGGGTGGCACTGCCATTGGCGTGCAACACAGAGGCATTACCAAAGAAGCAGGATATGCTCAAAGCTATAGTGAGCATTACTTTGTGGACACCTTTGCCGAGCGCTTGTGGGGTCCTTTGGGGTTTGAAGAGCTTACGGCACGTACTGCGGCAGTTCCTGGAGGTATTGGAACGGATATGGAAATTTTAAATAAGGGGCTTGAGCTTCATTTGAATCTTACCCTGAAACCAGCGTATCAGCGCATTGTTTTATTAGATATTGACCATTACTATACTGCTGAAGGTGGGCTTATGCCTCATATTGACTATATTGTGGAAGCGGGTCGTATTGATGCTAGTTTTAAGCAGCTATTTGCCGTGTGTACTACCCCAGAAGAAGCACTTGAAGCACTGTTTGAGCCAGGGCAGTCTATGACCACAGGAACCCATATCCACCGTCCTAATCCCTTTGAGATGCTCACTTAAAGGTTGGGGGTGTGGCAAGATAAACGAGTTGTGATGTTTGACAGTTTGCCTGAAATAGGAGTGCCATGATTGATGTCCTCAGTCTCTTGTTCCATGGAGGATGGAACCCCTCTTTTACAAGATATTCAGTATTGTATCAGATGCTGTATGCCTGAAACGCAAGAAGGTATTACCTTTGATGCGATGGGGGTTTGTCAGGCCTGTCGTTCCAGTGAACAAAAAATGCGCATTAATTGGCATGAGCGTGAAGAGGTGTTACATCGTATCCTCACGGAGGCAAAACAAAAAGGGGAAAATACTCAAAACTATGATTGCATTGTGCCTATCAGTGGGGGAAAAGATAGTTTTTTTCAGCTTCATATTTTAGTAAAAGTCTACGGATTAAAAGTCTTGGCGGTCACCTTTAGCCATAATTGGTTTTCTGAAACAGGAAAGCGTAATTTAACTTTGGCACTGGAGACCTTTGACGTTGACCATATCATGTACACGCCTAACAGAAAACTTGTGAATACCTTGGCACGAAAGTCATTAGAAGCTATCGGAGATAGTTGCTGGCATTGTCACGCAGGGGTCGGGGCTTTTTCACTGCACATGGCACAAAAGTTGGGTATTCCTCTGTTGATATGGGGGGAAAGTATTGCAGAAAGTTCAGGTCGTGCGTCTTATGATGCTCCGATTCACACCTTTGATCGTGACTATTTTCAGAAAGTGTCTGCCAAAGTGCCTGCTTCTGTGATGGTGGATCATGAAACCGTCCACCCAAGAGATGTCTTGTTTTTCGACCCGCCTAGTCCTGAAGCTTGTGAAGATGCGGGAGTGTGGGGTATTCATTTGGGCGATTATCTTTTTTGGGATGAAGAACGTCAAACAGAGTTTATCAAACGTGCCTACGGTTGGGAAGAAACTGACATGGAGGGTACCTATAAGTGTTACAAAAGTGCGGAATGTACCATGGCAGGGGTTCATGACTTTACATGTTACCTGAAACGAGGATATGGTCGAGGTACCTTTCATGCCAGTATGGATGTGCGTCAAGGGTTGTTAAGTCGGCAGGAAGGCTTTACGCTTGCTAAAACCCATGACACGAAACGCCCTAAGGCTTTGGACTATTATTTGAGTATTACAGGAATGACGGAAGAAACGTTCCTGCAAACGATGGCGAAAAAACGTCATCCTTTGCTCCGAGATACTCCTTTACCCATTGATGCAAGAGATTGAGGCATAAGTACGGAGATGTTTCTTACCTATGCACGTGAGGAATGGTTGTAAACAAAAGTAAAGCTTTATTGTAACAATAGCGTTTTACCTTCTTGAGCATCCTTCAAAGAAATGTCATACTAGCATATAACTGTTCTGCTTTTCTAGGCGTTCATTGAGGGGC
>JBJTUH010000183.1:0-3045 GCA_046080605.1 Vampirovibrionales bacterium | reverse complement strand
GGTTTTGCCTGTTCCTGCCTGATGCAGGCTACGGCTTTTCGCCTCTAAAAGATATTTAACATAGTCATCACCATTCCATGCAGGGAAATTATGAAATTGACCATAAATGGTATCAAACCCTACATTTAATAAGCCGTACGGGTTATCAAGTGGAATATTATTAATAGGAGATTGGTCTTCTTGGATATAACTTTCAGCGAGAAAGCCAAGCTGAGGTTTATCGCTACGGTACTTATCAATGAGTGCTTTCCAAAACCAGAGAGGTCTTGCACGGGCTACATCGCACCGAAAGCCATCTACACCCACCTCTTGTGCCATGAGTTTAAAGAACTTATCGTAATAGGCTAAAAGCTTAGGTCCATTCTGGAACATAATAATATCAATCCAGTTATAAGGTGTTAGGAGCTTCCCCTTGTCATCCTTTGCCACCAATTCAGGGTGTTGCTTAAGTAGGTCATAACTGGCACAGCTAGGTACATCGACCATCACGTGCATGCCAAGCTGATGTGCAGCATTGACAAAAGCACGTGCCTGCTCATGAGGCTTTAGGGGGCTGGTAGGGTCAATAAACTGAGGGTTAAGTTCGGTATAGTCTGAGGTGGCGTATAACGAGCCTGCTTCTCCTAAACGTCGGACTTTCCCCACGGTATTGATAGGCAATACATGTAAGGTATTGACTCCCATGGCTTTTAGTTCAGGAAGACGGTCAATAGAGGATAAAAAAGTACCACTTTCGCCTTTGGTGGGGTCAATTTTACCATCGGCGTTTTTATCTTTTGCACCGAACGTACGGATATTCAACGCATAAATAATGGCTTCACCATTCTGCAACATACTACGGTTCTGATTATGCCAGCCGTTGGTTAAAGGTGGGAAGGTGGGTTGAATGGCAAGTGCTTTTTGGACACCATACTGACGCACTTGATGTGTGGTTATGTCAAGTGCCTGAGTACCTGACACGCTGACTGAGGGTGTAGGAGCGTTTGAGGAAGCAAAAGGCTTTACAATAGGAGTAGGAGGAGGTAAAAAGCTTAAGAGTTGTTGTTTGTCTTCGTCAGAAAGCTCTTTATTAGGCATTGCGGAGACCGAAGAGAGCTTAGTTTGTTTACTGAGAAAATGAATAGGTGCTTCGGGTAGTTTATTGACGGGAATACGTAAAGAGGCAGGAAGTAATGCTTGGGTATGCTCGTTAAGGGCTTGTGGGGTACTGGCTGTTTGAAAGGTATCTTGAGCATACCCAGAAGGGTCAAGAAAAGCAGGACGAGTCTGTGCGACCCCAAGGTATTCTCCAAAACGTTGAGGGCTGCTATGTGTTGGTAGGGCTAAGGGGAGGCGAGGAGGCGTGAACAGCATACTCATGAATGTTGCTCCATGGAAACCGAAGAAGACGCTACAGGCGGTAAGTTAGATGAATGCTTGGCGACGAGGGTTTGAGGCGTTACAAGCACTGCGGAGGTTGCTAACACAGAAGGCGCTTGAGCGGTAGCTCGACCTATAGGGGGAGAGGAGCTTTCAAGAGATTTTCCCGAACCTGCACCAAAGGACGAGGCACCACCTTCTAAACGGCGATACTTTGGAGGACGCATGGCAAAGGTGACATAGGTGGCAGAAAGTGCCGTTGCAAGGGCTGCTAAACTATACATACTGCCTTTCCACCGCTGGGTAACCCAGCTTTCTTGCAAGCTTTCTTGAATGAGTTGTACAGGGTTTTTTCCTAAACGTTCAAACGCTTGTGAAAACTGCATGGTGCTGGCTTTGAACAGTCGGTCATCATCCATACGGCTCAAAATAGCACTGGCAAATGATTTGTTGCGTGACTCTAAGTCTCGTTCGAGTTGACCCAGACGTTTTCCTCCAATGAAGGGAAATAGTTTAATCCACCCGCCTAGTATTTGTTCAATCGCTTGGGATTGATGGGTATCCGCCAAGTATTTAATTTGACCCAAGCTGACTCCTTCAGTGGCTTGGTGCAAAAGAGCCTGAAACTGTTCGGGGCGTGAAAAGCCCATCAATTTTTCCACTTTGGGTTGGTGATGAATCAGGGTAAGCATATTTTGAACATGGGCAATGGTGGCACGCGCATTCATGACACGTCGACTAAGAAGTCTTTCTGCATCGTGGAGTCCTCCGAAAGATTGTTTTTGAGGGTCCATCACCATGTGGTGAATGAGTTGGTCAACCCATTGTTTCTGACTCGGTTCTTTGGCAAGCGTTTTCAACGCTTTTAAATGTTGTTCAAACGCTTGTAAATCAAACTCCCACTGTTGATAGTAACGTCCACCACTAGGGACCAGAGATTTCTTATCAAGCATACCTGCCAAAGACTCTATCCACTGTGTTTCTTCTTTTTCAGATAATCCTAATTGTCGTATAAACGTTGCGAGTTTTTGTTGGCTATTTTTACGAAGATGCTTTCCTGTATGGAACAACATATCAGCGTTTTCACGCTGTAGTTTGACGAGGTCAAGATCTTTCTGATTTAAGTACGAGGCTAATGTCTCTCTTCTTTCAGGAGACATGGTTTTGAGTGTGTCACTGACAGAGCGCCATAGTGCAGAAGGTGTACCAAAAATAGCTTTTTCGTCTAAGACCGTCCCTTGATTTAATGTAAGTTTGGGTTGCCAAGGCGTTAAAAGGGTTTGTGGTATCTGAGGTTTAAGACCCAGAAAGTGAGCAATGCTTAGTTTAGAGACATCGTTGTTGGCACGCCACCATCCGACAGGCCAATTGGGCTTAATGAGCCTTTGCCACCAATGTGTGAGTCTACTATCAGGATGATCGCCTACTGCTCGGTCAACTTGCTGATACGCCAAAGCGACTGCCCGAGAAAGGACATTTTCTTTATTGGCTTCTTGCGTCATGGCTTGTTTCCACTGAAAACGAACCAGTTTAGCTTGTAGTTGTGCAAGCCCTGTTTGGACTTTTGGCGAGACTCTATCGGCAAAAATGGAAGCAAAAACAGGGGTTGTGCCTGTAAAACAGGCTAAGAGAGCATTACGTTGTGAGGCAATTTGATGCGTATACCGTTTAAGTGCATCGCTTGGA
>JBJTUH010000182.1:0-10375 GCA_046080605.1 Vampirovibrionales bacterium | reverse complement strand
GTTTGCATTTATACCGTTGTTTTTTGTTCATGGTGCCATTTTTGACAGCGTCGGCACAACCGCATTTCGGACAATTCATTTTACCATTCTAACACAACTCTATGTTAAATGTGCAATGCCCTTTAAAGGACGCAATCAAGTCGATAAATCAACTCAATAATAATCCTTATTTGAAGGATTTATGGAACAACCAAAATAAACACTTAAGGGATTATCAACTGCTAAAGAATAACATCCTATCTAACCCCCCAAAACCCCTTTAGGGGGTGCCTAAAGGGGTTGGGTGTGGTCAAAGGCAATACGCCTGATGAAAAAACGGGGCTTATTTATGTAAGGTAATACGCACGCTGGGCTTTTCGACGGAGTAAGAGGCTTTTCCTGTTGCACCTGAGGCACTATGCCCGTACCCAGAGGTTCTGCTTGCTACGGTAGCACCACTGCCTTGACGAGCAATTAAACGCTTGGCTTGGTCAATAGGAACCGCAAACCCAATGCCAATATTTGTTGAGGAACGCTCGGGGTTGTACAAAGACTGGTTAATGCCTACCACACGCCCTTGACGGTCAAGTAGGGGGCCGCCTGAGTTGCCGGGGTTAATGGCGGCATCGGTCTGGATGCGTCCACGTACGGTATCAATACGGCTCACAATACCAAGGGTGAGGGTACGCTCAAACCCATAGGGGTTCCCGATGGCTAACACCCGTTGCCCTACTTTTAAACTGGCAGAATCCCCCATGGGGCTGAAGGGGAAACGGGCTTGCTCGCCGCCTTCAATCTGTAACAAGGCAAGGTCATTGCTGGTGTCATCGGCTAATACGGTGGCACGGAAGCTTCTTCCGTCGGCTAAACTTACGTTAACCACACTGTTTGTGCCTACCACGTGGCGAGCCGTGACAATCATGCCCTTTGCGGTAACAATGACACCACTGCCTGATGAACGCTTGTTGTCAATCATGCAACGAATCATCACCACGGTAGGTGCCACAGACTCATACACATGCACGGTACGTTCTTCTTCATCCATCGTAGCGGAAGCAACGGTATGATACCCTGCCGTACTGGCTTTAAGGGTGGCGGGCATCCAGGCACATCCGCCTAGTACAAGCCCTACGCCTAATACGGTAGCCATCAAGGAACGACGATGCACGGAAGGCATCACGGCAGATACATAAGACATCAAAGCGGTGAACATCATGAGAAAAAAGGCTCCTGTATAAGCTTCCACGCCAAGGGGGAGGCTCTGTCATGTCCATGAGCCAGAGCGTTAAGCGTGGGGGAAGCGGGGGTAAACTTCAGACTATCTTACAATTTTATAAAAAGAACGAGGTGCGTTAAGCACAAGAGGGAAACCGAGAAACAAGAGGAGAAACCGTTTGTTTTTCTTATTGATATAAAAACACTCAATAAGGGCGGATTGCCTCACGCCACTGAAACACCGTTTCCCGTGGTGGTATCACCCAAAAGGTCGTCACTTTGGGTGCCTGAAAAGCGTGTGAAAGGCTCCTATACAGAAGACTTGGCACCTGTGTATAATGAAGAGATATGTAAACGTGTGTTTCCTGTAACATCCTTGCTATGCGCTGAAAAGGTTTACTTCTGACCCATGATGATGCTCTCTCGCTCTGTTGCTTCTTCCCTCTCTGATGATGTTGCGTGTCTGATGCCAGACGGGCTTACTGGTGAAGACGGGCAGGAAACCTCAGCAGGGGGCGCCCATCCTGAAGGGATGCCCTATGTGTCATGGCTTGCATCCCAAGAGGCTTCCGTGTTACACGACACAGGAACCTCTTTGGGGATGCCTCCGTTTGGAACCCCTGAGTTGTTAGAGCAAGCATTCCATGGCTGGTGTGAAGGGCATCGTGAACGTGCGGGGGCATTCACCCTACTACAATGGTTTGAAGCCTGTATGCTATGGGACGCACAAGCTCTCCCCGAGCCTTACCACCAGCCATGGCAACAGTATGCCGATATGCCTAAATGGCGTGCCTTGCTCATGAATACCTCGTTGCATCGTTTAACCCATGACTCTAGGACGTGTGTGCAACGGGGCGATGTCTTTTTTGCCATGGCGGGTGCGGTGCAGGACGGGCATGGGTTTATTCCCCAAGTGATTGCTCAAGGGGTGCGTGTGGTGGTGGTCGCATTGGCTCAGTGGCACACATGGGTGCAGGCCTATCCTGAAGTGTTCTTTATCCCCTATTATGAGGTCACTACCGCTTATGCTGCCAGCTTGGCGTGGTACTGGGGATATGCGCATGAGGCACTTGGGCTGTATGCCGTGACGGGAACGAATGGTAAAACGACGGTCTCGCATCTTATAGCATCCTTGTTAGAAGGGTTAGAGCGTCCTTGTGGCTTGGTGGGTACCCTAGGGATTCAGTGTAAACAAGCCTCTGACCAGTACCTTGATACAGGACTCACCACCCCTCCCCTGTCGCAACTCTATGCGGGGATGGCATGGGCAAGGGCGTTTGGCTGTGAAGCCATGGCGATGGAAGCCAGCAGTCATGCCTTGCATCAAGGACGGTTGGCAGGCTGTCGGTTTAACGTTGCCGTCATCACCAACTTAACGCAAGACCACCTAGATTATCATGGCACCATGGAAGCCTACTTTGAGTCAAAGGCACTGCTATTCCGAGGCTTAGAAGAAGGTGCTTATGCCGTTTTAAATACCGATGATGCTTGGTATGAAGGCTTTTTAGGAGTTTGCCCTGAAGGCGTAAAAGTTTTAACCTACGGACTGAATCACCCTACCGCAACGTTGAATGTGTTAGGAGAGCCTAAGTTTACGCCTCATGGTTCAGAGTGCTATGTGCTTGACCGTCGAACCCTTAAAACCTATCCCCTCACCTTGAACTTAGGTGGACGCTTCAGTTTATACAATGCCTTGGCAGCACTGTTGGCAGTGACTGCTGAAGCCCCTGAGTGTATGCCTCAAGCCATTGAGGTACTTCGTGGGCTGCAGGGCGTTAGAGGACGGTTTGAACGGGTGATACCCCCACCGCATACGACACGCGCCCCCTCTTCCTATCCGTGTGTACTCATTGATTACGCCCATACCCCTGATGGGCTTGACAATGTGCTTCAAGCCGCACGTGCCATTTGCCCCGCTGAAGGAAAACTTTACGCCCTGTTTGGCTGTGGTGGAGACCGTGACCGAACCAAACGCCCTAAAATGGCACGTATTGCTGAAACCCTTGCAGACGTGGTATGTGTTACGTCGGACAACCCTCGTACAGAGTCTCCTGAAGCGATTATTCAAGAGGTGCTTCAAGGGTTGACCACGCCCGAAAAAGCCACGGTGTTTCCTGAGCGACGTGAGGCGATTCGTTGGGTGTTAGACCAAGCCACTTCTCAAGATATCGTAGTGATTGCGGGAAAAGGACATGAAACCTACCAAATACTTGCTGATAAAACGATTCACTTTGATGACCGAGAAGAAGTCCTCACGTATTGGCAAAAACAATGTGCGTTGTAAGCCTTACATGGCACCACAGCAGATAGGTCATGAAAGATGTAAGATTGTGTATTCTCTTGTTAAATGGTAAAACTAGGGCATGTTGAGGATGCCCTTTTAGGGTGTGTACCATGTCCAAACACAGTGCTTTTTAGGCTCCGCAGGTAAGTTTATGACCTCTTTTCTCCACGTGCTTCATCAGGCTTCTCTCACGCTAGGAGCTACGTCCTTTTTAGGTGTGCCATGGTCGCTATGGCTTGCGATGACTATTGCCTTTTCGGTGGCACTGGGGGTGGCGTTGTGGGTGGTGCCATGGGTGCGTACGTGGGCATTAAAAAAGGCTTGGCTGGATGCTCCTGGAGAACGAAAAATCCATACCGCTCCTATGTGTCGTTTGGGAGGTGTGGGGATTTATGCTGGCTTCATGGTAGCGGCTTGGTTAAGTCTCTCGGTGCTTTCTTGGATTGAGCCTGTATGGCTCAAAGTTCAGGCAAATACGCCAGCGGCTAGTCTGTGGGGACTCGGGTTAGGGGGGCTACTCATGTTTGTGGTCGGGGTTGTGGACGACCTGAAAAACCTCCCCGCTTGGGTGAAGCTGATTGGGCAAATTGTGGCGGTGCTGGTTGCCATTGCAGGTGGGGTGTGTATCCATAGCCTTGACCTTCCTGGTAGTTGGGTTTTACTGCTCCAAGGATTCTCAGTGCCTGTGACCATGGTATGGTTGGTGGGGCTTACCAATGCCGTGAACTTTATTGATGGTGTAGATGGTCTAGCCAGTGGTGTGGGTATGATTTCAACGCTTGCCCTTGTGGTGGTTGCACTGTTTACGGGGCAACCCGTCGTTGCCGTATTGGCGGTATGCTTGATGGGTGCTATTTTGGGGTTTTGGGTGTACAATGCACATCCAGCAAAGCTTTTCATGGGAGATAGTGGTGCTTTGTTTATTGGTTCTATGTTGGCGATGCTCTCGGTGACGGGTATTTTTAAAACCCCTATTGTCGTGATGCTTTTACCCATTCTTATTCTGATTGTTCCTATTGTTGATATTACATGGGCAACGCTACGGCGCTTATTAAAAGGGCAGAGTCCCTTTGTAGCAGATGCTGACCATCTGCATCATCGCTTGTTACGGGCAGGACTTTCTCAACAAAAAACCGTGTGGGTTTTTTATGGGGTACACTTCTTGACGGGCTTAATGACCGCATGCTACTTGGGTAAAAAATATATTGTGCTGTATCTCATTTTATCTTTGAGTTTAACCATGGCGGGTTGGCTTGGATTCAAAACCTTACGGCAACAGGACACCCTGCCCGTATGACCCTCAAACGTGGTTGGTCTCAGTGGGTGGTTTTTTTGTGCGGGGGTTTTTTGCTGGTTTTGTTGATACCTCTGCACGTAGAGGCTTACCCAAAATGTGAGAAAGTGATCATCAAGCGGGTGGCTTGGGTCTTCCCCGAAGATGCACCCCTGAATTACCTCACTCTTAAAAATACTTGGTTCAAAGAGCATCCACGTCAAACCCCTGACATATTGTTACTGATGCAATGGGCAGAAAAAGCCGACACTCAAGCAACAGGTATGCCTCAAACGCTTCCCTACTGGACTCCTTGGCTTCCTCCTTCGCAACGCCCTTGGGGCGTGCATCCTGTGGTGTATCTTGAAAACACCTGTGGCTTTGATGCTCAAACTGACTTACAACTTCAGCTTTATGTTCATGGGTGTACCCGAGAAACACCCCCTGCCTCTACCCTGCCCCTACAGCCTCAAACCCTCGATAATACCACATGTCATCATCGACTTGAGCTTTTTAGAGGGCAGAAAACCATTCCTTTTCTTGCCTCTAAAACGCAGGAAGCTGTGGTATTTCCTTTTGTGTCAATCGTACAGCCTGAATTACTTCTTCATACGCCTAGCACCACACCCCTGACGTGGTGGAAATGGTGGGAACCCACCTTAGAACTCCGCTCCCGAGAAGGTATCACGCTATGGGGGCCCAGCACCTTAAAAACGCCAAGTCTTCTTCCGAAGCAAGCCCCTCAACCTCATCGCTTTTTGTTTGAACACTTCTGGATGCGTACCCCCCTGTGGTACTACTAATGCTGGGATTAAATCAAGATCTGTTGACAGGCACCATATACAAAGCACTATTGTTTGCGGCATTTCTTCTTTGTTGTATTGAGGATGTTTCATTTAACTCAAGTTCTGCATCTCTTTGCCTGAGTTTGTTAAAAGCTTCGACTTGTTCAGTTGACTACCCTTGGCGTATGAGATGGGCTAGCAAAGCCTCAAGTGCTTCATAGGTATTGTGAGTATGCAGGCTAATGCGTAGGCGTTGCGTTCCGTGGGGGACGGTTGGCGGACGAATGGCACCCACAAGAAATCCAGCTTCTTCAAGACGAGCTTTATCGTGTAATAGGGTAGCGATATCGGGGGCATATAATGGCACAATGGGGGTATAACAATGAGGGGCTTGAGCGTGAAACCAGCTTTCAGGAATGAAATAGCCTTGGTGTGTTGGGCTAGACTTACGAAAGGGTTCCCATAGGCTTAAAAAATGCTTCAGCTGTGCTTGAAAGACTTCACTAGGTGTCGGCTTTGAGGGTTGTGCTTGAAGCCTATCAAGGACATGGTGTAGGTGTGTAATAAGGCGAGGCGGTAACGCTGTGGTATAAATAAGCCCTTTGGCACGCTGCCACATCAGTGCCATCAGGAGTTTAGAGCCTGTGACATAGCCACCCACACAGCCCAGTGCCTTACTAAATGTTCCCATGTGTATGCCATGGGCAAGGCACTGAAACCGATTACAGTGAAGGACATGTGCCAATCCCTGCCCATGAGTCCCCATAACCCCTGTCGCATGCGCTTCGTCCAGATACATCAAAGCCCCATAACGGTCTGCAAGCTCACAAAGTGCCTCAAGGGGGGCGGTATCTCCATCCATGGAGAAAACTGACTCTGTGACAATCCAGAATAAGGGGTGTTGCACCCCTCGAGTACGAGTCTCTTGGGTGGCATGTTGAAGCATACGTTCTAAGTGTATGAGGTCGTTATGTCGGTAGCGTTTCCATAATGCACCTTCCAGTGTGGCCAGACGGCAACCTTCATTTAATGAAGCATGACAGAGTTTATCACTGAAGAACCACACTTCCTTAGAGGGCATCCCTGCCACATGAGGGTACACCAATGCAGGAATCGCAGAAATATTGGCTTGAAAACCCGTAGGGAAAATCACACTGGCTTCAGTCCCTTTCCACTCAGCGATACGCTCCTCAAGCGCAAGAACGGCTTGATGGGTCCCTACCACCAACCTTGCTGACCCCGCCCCATAGTAATACGAAGTGACACTTTCATCAGGGGCATCAACTCCCATCCGTGCGAAGGATAAATAGTCGTTTGAGGCAAAATCATGAGGGCTATCCTGCCGTAACACATCCAGAGAAGGAACGACAACACGCCTTAACCCTTGGGCTTCTTGATGTGCAAGCCACGCTTCAAGGGCGTGATGAGGTGTTCTAGGCTGCATAAGGTTTATCCTACTACTTTTTCAAGACCAGGTAGTGCATCAGGGGGAGCCTGGCATTGAATACGAAAGTATTCCGCCATCCACTGACCCCAGAGTAACATACCCAAAGGGTGTTCCTTGGGTAAAGTAGGGGATATCAACGCACATAGTGCTTGCCAATGCTGCCCATCGATAACGGTCATACCATGATGGGCTTGGCTTTCTGCATAAAGGGAAGGTGTGAGCGATGCTTCCCATGATAATGGCGATTCAGGGCATGAAAATACCCCTTGCTTTGAGAGATGTTGAAGGTCTTGCAGGACTGCCTCACGTGCAAGCGTTTCATGAGGGAGCCATACATAGACTGCTGGACGTGAGCGCTCTCCAAACAAAGAAGGGCGTGCTGTCATTAGTGCTTTATAGCCATGCTGAAAGGTTTCTGTATTAAGTACCAAGGGCTGTATACCTGCCATTTCAAGCCATTTAAGTCCCACTTCTTGCAACAGGCATTCGTCGTGGGCATGACCAAGCAAAATCACATTAGATGCCACCGTGACAGAGGGTGCCATGGTTAGGAGCGTTTGAAATAGCTGAGACAGCACGTCAGGTGCTTTAGGCGGTAGGGTATCGCCTGGTTTGGTGTGACCATCACAAAGTGTCTGGCATAGCATTGTGCCTGCAAGGATAGAGCTTGAGACGGTTTTAGTGGCTGCAATGGCCTGTTCTTTCCCTGCGTGATAAGCCCATTCTACGACCTTACACTTTGAGCTAGAGGCGACACCTTCATGAGCCTGTCGAGTGAGTAGGGCATCAGCTTCATTCGTAAGAATCAGAATACCATGAGAGGTGTCTGGGTGTGAAAATGCCTCATGGCACGCATTCAGCTGAGCTAAGACACGCTGTAATACCCCTGTACGCCCTGATTGTGAGACGAACACCCATAGATGGCACCCCACAGAGTCTTTCTCTCCTAAGCACTGACGCATGTAAGAGGGGTGACATAGTGCTTGAGGGCGATGAGCCTGAAAACACCACGTAGTGGAAGGTGATGTAGACGTAAGTGCAAGGCTGTTGCCTAAGTGTGCGATCCAAGAAGCGACATGAAAGCTTGACCCCTCCCCAATACAATGAATATACGGTTGAGTAGAAGCAGGTGTGTGTGTTTCAAGCCATTGCTGTAGAGGGGGTATGATGGCTGGTGCCTGACGTTGTACCGCTTCCCAGCATGTAGGTTGTGCAAGTACATCGGTGACAAACCCTGAAGCATTCCATAGCATCATAGTGAGCGTTTTTCCTCACGTACAATAACGATAAGGGCTGAAAAAAGAGCGTATTCAAAAGCTCATCTATCCTGAACATTGGTACCTTTGAATGTACTAGGATAAGATGAGCTTTTGAGCTTTATAGCCTAAATGTCCCCTCACCATACGAGAGAAACCAAGTCTCTCTTTGTGAGTAGAGGTTGACACTACTCAGCAACGGGTGCTGCAACGACCTGAATGTTGAGGGTGACAGAGACCTTTGCAGAAATACGGAGACTCACGGTGTACTCTCCTAAGCGGTTAATAGGCTGGCTGAGAGATAAATCACGACGGTCGACTGTAATGCCTGATTTTGCACTGATAAGATCAGCTAACTGACGAGTGGTCACGTTACCATGCAAACGTCCTGCTTCTCCCACAGAGGCTTCAAGCACAAGCGTAGGTAAGGCACGGAGGGTTTCACCCTGAGCCACAGCCTCTTGGTGCAAGCGTTCTGCTTTTTGGCGAATACGCTCTAAGTTACGCTTCAAATGAGCTAACGCACCAGGGGTTGCTTTTTCTGCCAATTTTTGGGGAGAGAGAAAGTTACGGAAATAGCCATCTGAAACACTGACCACTTCGCCTTGCTCACCAAGGGCTTTAACGTCTTGAAGTAAAATAACGTCCATCATCATTGATACGGCTTTCTATACTAAACAATTCAGTGGTTATAACGAGAAAAGGAGTGCGTTACTACAAAACATAGTACATGCGTAGCTACTACTATACCAAAGGCATACGCTAGGAACAATCCTATAAATAGAAGCATAAAAAAACACCTATCACTCAGTGTGAGTGGTATAGGTGTTTTTGATATGGTCGGACCGAGAGGATTCGAACCTCCGACCTCACCCACCCCAAGGGTGCGCTCTACCAAGCTGAGCCACGGCCCGTCACAAAACTTAACTCAAGAACTATCCCATAAATCTACGCTGATGTCAAACGTATCCTATCTTCAAGGTGACCGTCCCCTCTTTTTATATTAGGAACAAGGGGTTTTAGGCGTTTCTGAACATAGCTTACGTGTCATGAGTTTTCGGATAAGTTCCTCTTCACTTAAGGGCATACCTGAAAGAAACGCTGCAACAAGACTCATGATGGGTGCTTCCATGCCACGAGTTTGAATAATGGTTTGCACGGCTTGGGTGGTGCTTACCCCTTCTGCTACTTCGTTCATATCCTGTAAAATAGAGGGAAGGGTTTGCCCTTGAGAGAGTCTGAAGCCTACTTGATAATTTCTGCTTAAAGGGCTACTGCAAGTTGCAAGCATATCGCCTAAACCACTTAGCCCGTAAATGGTCTCAAGCTTGGCACCTAGTGTCATTGAAAAACGAGTCATCTCTGCTAACGCACGGGTAATCAGTGCGGCTCGAGCATTCGCCCCCATTTGGCATCCATCCATATAGCCACTCACAATGGCAAAAATGTTTTTTAAGGCACCGCCAAGCTCGACTCCAATCACATCGGTATTGGTGTAAAGCCTGAAGCGTTCAGTGCTAAGATAATGCTGCAACCTTTCAGCAGTGCGAAGACATTGCGACGCAACGACTGCCGCCGTGGGCAAGCCTTCAACAACCTCTTTGGCTAAGTTGGGTCCTGATAGGACGGCGACTTCATGGGAGGTTTCCTTGAAACACTCGTAAAGTACCCTTGAAAGGGGTTGCAGGGTTGCAAGGTCAAACCCCTTAGAGGCATTCACAATGCATGCATCAGGGTGTAAATAGGGTTTAATGCGCTCTGCCATACTGGCGGTGCCTGAGCTTGAAACGACCATGACCACAATATCAGCTTGGTGTAATGCGTGTTGCAAATTGCTTTCTATGCGGAGTGTTTGAGGTAATTCAAACGTTTGCTCACCAAAAGACATAAACCCTTGGTGTTTCAAAGCTTCAAGTTTCTCAGGTGTTCTATCCCACAGGGTTACTTGGGAGAGCTTACCTGAAGGCTCTTGGGCAAAAAGTCTTGCAAGTGTTGTTCCCCATTTTCCTGCGCCTAGTACCACAAGAGACTTAGGGGGGTATGTAAAACCATCGGCTTCATGGTCATGCTGTGTAGGATGATACATCGGGGATTCTTGGAATGACGGCAGGGGCATCATAAACAATGGTAAAAAAC
>JBJTUH010000181.1:0-5810 GCA_046080605.1 Vampirovibrionales bacterium | reverse complement strand
CCCACGGGGATGGCGTGTGAGGTGCCAGAAGGTGCCAAAGTGTTAAAAGCACATCTGCATCCTGATGATTTCAGTGCCATGCACTTAACGGCTCCTCCTACGATGTACGACCTGATGGCATTGTATGGTACCATTCCCATTCCGCCTTATTTTAAACGAGAGGCGACGGAAGCCGACAAAACCCGATACCAAACCGTGTATGCTGAGACACCAGGGTCGCAAGCGGCTCCCACTGCTGGGCTTCACTTTACGCCAGAACTCCTGATGGCACTCAACGCAAAAGGGATTGACCATACGTTTATTACCTTGGATGTGGGAATTGGCACATTCCGTCCTGTGAGTGTCACGGATATTCGAACCCATCAGTTACATGCGGAACGCTATACAGTGACGGAAGCCACAGCACAAAAAATCCGAGCTACCAAGCAAGCAGGGGGGCGCATCATTGCGGTAGGTACCACCAGTGTACGAACCCTTGAAACCGTCGCACGTCTTGCGGACGAACAGCATCCTTATCTCAAAGCAAGCTCAGGAGAGAGTGCCTTATATATTTATCCAGGGTTTGAGTTTAAGCTTGTGGAAGGGTTAATGACGAATTTCCATTTGCCCGAGTCCTCATTGCTCATGTTGGTGAGTGCGTTGATAGGTCGTCAACGCTTACTGGCTCTCTACCAAACCGCCGTAGCGTTAAACTATCGTTTTTTTAGCTACGGCGATTGTTGTTTGATTGTCCCAGTGGGCTGAGTGGCTAGTTTTTCAACTACGACATGACCGTATAGGCTCCTGAGGTAATAAGCTGGCTGAGTTGCTCTTTGGATAGAGATTTTTCAGTGGCTTTATTGGCTTTTACATCTTCAGCGGTCTGCTGGTAAGCTTTCAAAGTACCATTTTGATTAGCCACTACTGTGAGCATGCCTCCGTCTTGTGTTTGGAGTTTTACTGTGCCAATGTCGTAGTGCTGGGTTTGTCCTTCTGCATCTAAGTAGGCACTTCTACCAAAGTGAGTGGCACCTAACAAGTTTTCAGGGAGTGCGTGCTTTACACCTTTTGAAGTCTGTTCTACTTGAATACCCTGAATATCATAGCCTTGCTTACTGGCAATGTTGGCTTTGCCTACTTGGCGTACTAAAGTGCCTTTTTGGTCAGGCGGTATAATCACTTCAGGGGCTTGCTGAGGTGGGAATTGGTCATCAATTTTCACAATTTGAGTTGTACCACCTGGCATCGTTGTTGCGATATATCGGTATCCTTGAGCATCTTTCGCAATAGAGCTATTGCCTTCAGTACGCTCAATGGTGATGCCTTTTACGGAGGGTAAACCTTGCTTTAATGCTTCGGTATTAGCAGTTTGAATATCTTTTGCTTTCGGTGTAGGTACCACAACTGGTTGAGGATTTGTGTCTGTAGGCTGTGGTGTTTCTTTGGGTTGTGTTGTATCGGTGGTTGTAGGTTGAGGTAATGGATAATTGATACCCAATAAAGTTCCACCTAGAAATGCAGCACCCCCTCCCATTAGTGCTAGGGGAGCATAATCGGAAAAATTTGTATTTGTCTTTGGGGGTGTGATAATGGTTGATGGTACATTATTAAAGATTTGAGCATTTTGACTGGGAGCTTGGAACTCCTGATTCGCCTTATTTAAGGCTTTATTCATACGGCTATTTCCTGTCAATATACTGTCGGTGTTACTCCCAAATACGGTAAGTTGATGAGAAATACGATTTTCTAAATGCCCTTGGCTTGTCTCGGCACCATGTCCTAGAGCTACCCGACGAGTGTGATTAAAAGCTTGTCTAGACTTACCAATAAAGGTTGCATGAGGATTTGTCCGATTTGCCCCTCGCGCATATTGAATATTATTCGGAAATAAGGTGTAGTGGGTCTCCCCTGTGGTAAGAGGTTTCTTTAAGGATTCGTCAAGTGTTGCAAGTTCTTCTTTGGCTTTGATGTACTCGGGTGAGCCTTCTTTGAGTCCATTAAGTGCATTTAGCTTTTCTTTTCGTTGTGTGACAAGGTCTTTATCGAGTTTTCTAATTTGTATAGGAGCGTCGCTCAAAATACTATCTGCACGTTGAATACGTTTTTGAGCCTCGGGTGAAAGCTGATCAAAACTTGAAACCTTTGCTTTTGCTAACTCTCTTTCTAAGAGTTTTGCAGAGCCTTGTTTCAAAGTTTTGCCTGAAATTACTTGAGTACTCTCTTGCTTTGCATTGAGTAAATTGTCGTACGCATTAATCGTATTCCCCAACCGTTTTGTATTGGTTTTACCGAGAATAGTATTTTGACTTAGCCCAGAGACTTCTGGGAGTACACCTGTCGTGCTTGTAAGCTTTTTAATGTTACTTCTTGCATTCGAGTAAATATTTAGAGAAAGCCCTAATTCTTTTGAATCTGAGACAATATCACGTCCTCGTTGTAATACTTGGCGTTGGGTATTCCCAATAGTATTTGCGTCACTGATTAGATTCTGAATGAGTTCGGGGGTACGCTTTGCTTTGTTTGCCTGTGATAAAGCAGAGGCAACATTTTGTGTAAACGCTTTTGCTTGTTTTAAAGGAGCAAGGTTAATCATAGGGGGTTCTCTCTTCAAGGATGGGTGTAAGAGATGGTTGCGTGAAGCAGTAGAATAAGTGGTTTAATCTTTCTTCTCTTTTGGAAGATAGGGTAATAAACGCATCCCTCATGCTAAAATTGCCTTATGTTTTTCAACGAGGGTTTTCTTACTAGCCTATGGGGTGTGCATTGACCTTCTGTGTGCTATGGTCTGATAGATCTTTCATCATGGTGTGTCTCATCTAAAAAAAGTATGTCATTACAGAAAGTGTCCTGTGCTTCAATGTCTCGTCTGACCTCTCAAAAATCCTCAACGGCGACACCCTCACGTAAAAAAGGGAAAAACACGCTTCTCCTTCCAACCTCTACCATGGTTACGATCCTTGATCTGCTTGAGTGTACCTATCGAGAACATCCGATGGGAGATGTCACAAACCATGACCCGTTTAAAGTACTGATGGGGTGTATCATTAGCTTACGCACCAAAGATGAAGTGACCATTCCAGCGTGTGAGCGGCTTTTTGCACTGGCTCCGACTCCTGAAACCTTTGTGCAGCTGTCTCAAGCACAGCTTGAAACCCTTATTTATCCTGCGGGGTTTTATAAAACCAAGGCGAAAAATATGCTTGAAATCGCCAAAATTATTTTGGAAACCCATCAAGGGCAAACGCCTGATACGATTGAAGAACTTTTAACGTTTAAGGGGGTTGGGCGTAAAACAGCGAACCTTGTGGTTGCTCTTGGGCATCAAAAACCAGCTATCTGTGTGGATAGTCATGTGCATAGAATGTGTAACCGCATGGGGTATGTACAAACCAAAACGCCCGATGAAACTGAGTTTGTGCTTCGGGAAAAACTTCCTATCACCCATTGGCAGAAAATAAATCATTTGATGGTCATGCATGGCAGAGAACAGTGTAAGCCTATCAGTCCGCTTTGCAGCGTGTGCGTTGTGGGGCATGTGTGTCCTAAGGTGGGTGTGGTGAAACATCGGTGAGCTTTCGCCTGCATCACTGCCAAACACACACACAAAATCAATAGGGCATAAAGGCTTTATCCTTTGATAGACCGAGACGCAATTTTAACAAAGTGCTTGTGTTGATTAAAGGACGAGGTTGAGTCAAAGCCTCTTTTAGTAGAGTGCTGGTATTCATCACACTCATTCAGCTTTTTTATAAAAAAAGAGAGACCCGTCATGGTTGCAGTCCCAAGGGTACAGTTAACCCCCCGTGTCGCACTATCACCTACAAAAGTACGTCCCTCCGAAACCACCCAAGTAGGAACAAGGGTTTCTCCTCGTTTAAACCCTGGGGTCTTAAAACCAGCGGATGCGAAAACACAGCTCCCAGTACAGCCCCCTCAAACCCCTGAAGCCTTACTTGCTTCTTTGAAGGTAAGACACGAAGCACTTACAAAGAAAAAGCAAGTACAAAACGCTCAGCCCAAAGGTATTTTTGATAGAGGGGCAGAGTGGCTACAAGAGGGTGCTTGGGCGCTTAATAAAGGGTTAAAAGCGATTAAGTTGCCTGAAATTAAATTTGCCACGGTGCATGCTGGGAATGGGAGTAACACTGCACAACGAGAAGCTTTAGAGGCAAGCAAACAAGAAATTGCAACTTTGGAAAAAGCCATTGAGAGTGCCAAAAAAAACAAAAAGCTTTTGAATACAGAAGCGTTTAAAAAATTGACGCAAGCCGCACTGAATGCGACGGATAAAGCTCAAACACGGGTTGATGTGGCACTTACGGGACGACAAGCTTAGCGTACTGCGGGTCAGGCAGTTGCAACAGCTGCGATTGTTTCTTCAGCCGTTGCAACAGGTGGAGGAACGCTTGCCATCGGAGGCACAACCCTTCTTGCAGGGATGGGAACAGGCACTACTATTGCAGCAGGGTTAGGGGCTTCTACGGCGGTTGGGATTGCTTCAAACGTAGGACTTACAGCACTGAACCAAGCAAGTAGCGGGTTTAAAACAAAAGAAGATTATACGAAGGCAGCCATGGACGGTGCCGTGAACGGCTTTGGCGTGAATGCCGCTAATGTTGTGAAAGGGGCGGGTGTTACACTCAATTTAGGGAGTAAGGCACCTAAAGGAACCTTTATCAGTGATTCAGCTCATGCCAGTGTCAGTCATGTTAAACGCTTTTTTGAAAACCGTAGCATTGATATGGCAGGTAACTTTATATGGGGTGCAACAGGTGATATGAACCTGCAAAGCCAAGCTGAGATGGATAAAGGGAAAAATGCACTTCAAGCGACCTTTACAGGAAAAGATGTTGGCAGTATTTTACGCTCAGGAACCGTTGGCTTAGTTGCCTCTGAATTGGGGTATCATTCAACCAATGCGTCTGAAGCTGCGGTGAAACCTTGGGCAAGAAAAGCCGTGAATCATTTATCCAAACAACGACCCACGTCCTCTTTAGCCACACTTCCTAAAGAAGTACTCCCTTGGTATGCAAAAAGTTTACCCTTTACCCGTCAAGCAGGAGGCGTACTCTCCAGAGGACTCACCGAAAACAGCTTTAATACGGCGTATGCCTTAGCACCTTACTATAAACTCCCTACCCCTTGGGGTAAAGGACGAGAAGATTTCTAGTGCTTGCGCACCCTAGAAACATCGCCATAGAATATAGCTCATGTTAAATAGGCATGAGTCCTTCAGTCACTTACAAAAGCCCTTCTTCTTGCAAGCCCTCTTGTAATTTGGTTTGAATCGCTTGAGGTAACTGTGCCATAAGGGCTTGGGCTTCTTGCTGAACTTCAGTCTCAGTGAGTCCCTGTGCTTTCAGTTGTTTCAGGGTATTAGAGAACCCTTCCACGAGTTCTTGCTTTTGGGTGCGTGTTGTGTCACTCAATTGAGGTTCCTCTTTTTGAGGAGAGGTGTGGGTGACTGCACGGTTAGAGGGTGCTGAGATTCCCTTACTGGGTGGTGTGGGTGTTTCCGCAGAAGGGTGCATATGGGTCAATAGTGCTTCAAGTCCATGTCCTACCGCCATCCCTTTCGCCAAGGTACGAGGCTGGAACGGACTGGTGGCTATCATCCATGGGTTTGCTTGTACGCCACTGGTACCCTGTTGCCACCAATGACCCAATTCATACCCTCTATTCTGAACGTATCTGCCAATGCGTTCTAGCCCTGAACCCATAGCGTGCATACCTCCTGAGACACTGCCCTTCACTTTACCAAGTGTATCTGTGGCTTGAGAAACGGGTGCAGAAGTATTGAACGGCTGATGTTGAACACTGAAGGGGTTTAA
>JBJTUH010000180.1:0-18117 GCA_046080605.1 Vampirovibrionales bacterium | reverse complement strand
CTCTTCCTTTCCATTTGATGTTATTCGCCCCTACAAACTATATTTTAGGAGTTACCCTCATCAGGGGGGTTCTATTCTGTTATGTTCATAGTAGTATAGGTAATACTGGGAGTTTGTGTGAACATCCTTCATGCAAAGTTCAGTGAGACGCAACGCCGTTTGCGATCGTGTTTTTTTACTTAGTTTTATTGATTCATCTCTTTAGTACGACGCTCTTCTATTTTTTTAGGGCTTTTGAGCCACCCAGCTGGTAGTGACTATTCGCAAACCTTTAAGACATTATCTTCCAACAGCGAGAGGCCACACAAAAAAAGATAAGAGCATCTTATGAAGTAGTACACCACAGAAAGTGTATACCGTTTCTTCTATGCTTAAACCTGCATTTAACACGCTTGAACTCTCCCCTGAAATCCTCTCTGCAATTCATGATATGGGGTTTGAAGAGGCTTCTCCTATTCAAGCACAAACCATTCCCGTTATTCTTTCGGGTAAAGATGTCATTGGTCAGTCTCAAACAGGTACAGGAAAAACAGCGGCGTTTGCAATTCCTGTGATTGAGCAAATTGACCCTAACCAACGTAAACTCCAAGCGGTTATTTTATGTCCTACCCGTGAGCTTGTCATTCAAGTGACGCAAGAAGTGCATAAACTCTTAAAATACAAGCACAGTATTAGTGTGGTGCCTATTTACGGTGGGCAACCTATTGAGCGTCAACTGATTGCCTTGCGTAAGAATCCTCAAATCCTTGTTGCCACACCAGGACGTATGATGGACCATATGCGTCGTGGGTCAGTCACCTTGGATCAAGTTGACATGGTGGTGCTGGATGAAGCGGATGAAATGCTTGATATGGGATTCCGTGATGACATTGAAACCATGTTGAGTACCTGTAAAGAAGATCGCCAAACGATTTTGTTTTCCGCCACCATGGCAAAAGAAATTATCGCACTTACCAAGCGCTATCAAACCGACCCTGTCATTGTGAATGTGATGCGTGAAAAAATGAATGCGCCTAACATCAAGCAGGTGTATTTTGAGGTCATTGAAAAAAATAAGCCTGAACTTCTCACTCGTTTGATTGATGCCCATAGTATCAAATTGGCGGTGGTGTTTTGTAACACTAAAACGCAAGTTGACCAACTGGTTGAGGTGCTTAAAACACGTGGCTACTTCGCAGATGCCCTGCACGGGGATATGAGCCAAGGGCATCGGGATAAGGTTATGAATGGGTTTCGACAAGGAACCGTTGAAATCTTGGTAGCCACTGATGTGGCAGGACGTGGGATTGATGTCAATAACGTCGAAGCCGTGTTTAACTATGACCTCCCTCGTGATGATGAAGACTACGTACACCGTATTGGTCGTACAGCACGTGCGGGTCGTTCAGGGATTGCCTTTAGCTTTATTCACGGTAAACAGGTTTATGCCATTAAACGCCTAGAACGCATGAATGGTAGCCAGATTACTCGTGGTACCATCCCTACTGTGGATGAGCTTGAAACCTTAAAAGTGACGCATTTTGGTACGCAAGCCGTTGAGCTTATCCAAAAACAAGAGCTACAAAAGCATGTACAGCATATTGAGCAGTTTATGGGGGATGAGTACACTTCACTTGACCTTGCAGCGGCTCTGTTAAAGTTGTTAATGGATAAAGAAAATAAAAGCTTTGATGCTTCTATTGACCTTGAAGCTCCTGTGCCTTACCAAGAAGAACGCCGTTACGGTGGTGGTCAAAGACGTGGTGGTGGGTATGGCGGTGGTGGCGGTGGCTATCACGGGCAACGCCAACGCTATGGTGGAAGTGGTGGTCAAGGCGGAGAGCGTTCTCGTAGCGGAGGCGGTCAGGGCGATGGACGTTATCAACGTGACCGTCAAGACCGTAGCGACCGTCATTGGTACCCCTCGGGACGTTCGAGTCAAGGCGGCAAAGCAAAACACGGGCAGTTTTCTTCTGAAGACCGTGGTAGATAGTGCTTTAACCTTTTCGTGATACTTCCCCTCTCCTTTCATTGCGAAGGGGAGGGGACTTTTTTGTCGTTTTAGGGCATGTGTTTTCTGTTGAAATAGAAGGTGGGTGATGATGTTGGAACTCTTTTCTTCTTGGATGACGACTGAGCTTGCATGGGTCAGTCTGGTGGTGCTGATTGCTTTTGTGACGGGGATTCTGTCAGGATTATTGGGTATTGGAGGCGGACTCATGATTGTTCCTGCACTTCTTGGGATTCCTAAGTTACTTGCATTACCTTTAATGCCTGTGGCACAAGTCACGGCACTTTCGGCGGCACAAGGTGCCATGGCGGGTATGAGTGCCTTTAGGCAACATCGTAAAGGTGGCTTTGTCCGCCGAGATTGGGTCATGCCTCTTGCAGTGACAAGCTTAGTGTTTCCGTTGGGGGCTGCCTATTTCAGTGTGAAGCTTGAGCCTTGGCTGGTGAAAACCTTATTAGCCTCTGTGATTGTCTCTGCTTTCGTGATGGTATGGCGTAGAAAGCCTCATCAAGATAGCACACAGCCTCCTGCGTGGTCGTGGCATAAGGGACTTCCTATGCTTACAGGGTCTGCTTCTATTGGCACCTTGTCAGGCACATTGGGCGTTGGAGGGGCGTTTTTCATGAATCCTTTGCTTTGGACGGTAGGAGGCCTGCCATTAAAGTACGCTATTGCAACAGGAAGTGCATTGATGGCTCTTACAACCTTGAGTACCGCAGTGGGCAAAGCCATGGCGGGTGTGATGCCATGGCAGGTATTACCTTGGGCATTACTGGGGAGTTTTTTAGGTGCAAGGCTTGGTGGTAAGTGGATGTCTGCTTGGAAGCCAGAACATCTTAAGCGTTTACAGCTTGCGGTGTATCTTCTTGCACTCACGCTTTTATGTACGTAGTTTCACTTGGCACGAAGGTGCTTGTATGTGTAAGAGAACCGTCCTAGAAGATGTAGAATTGTTACATTTTGTTAAGTCATGGCTCAAATCCTTCTTTCATGAGGATAAGCCCTTGTGAATGTAACGTTGTTTTAAGTATCTTTAAAGGATGATGTTTCCTGTGATATGAGGTCTGTTACACACGTAATGCTAGCGGTCAAGTTTTCACAAACCCTTCAAAAAACATGGGCTAACTTACCCTTTCCTTTTTTGTCGGGTGTGTTCCCTACTTCTGCTTCCTCGCATCAGGCACAGACACTTCCCGTGAAGATGGTGCATGAAGTAACCCCTCAATCAACTGAACCACTGCTTCATGCACCAAGAAGTCTATCTACCACGAAGACTGACGTGAGTAGACGTTTTCCGTTTGAGCCTGATACATACATTTTGCCTTTTGTGCCTGATGGTTTGCAGGGTTTGTCTCATGGGATGCAAGCGCAAGCAGGTGCCTCTCAACAAGTGTTTCAAGGGGTTGTGATTCCTCCTACCCCCCCTGACTCTACACCACATAGTTTAGAAATAGTGTCTTCTTCTCATGTAATACCTCAGGAGCCTTTTATAATGAATCTATCTTACGAATCTTCTGATGGGTTGATGTCTCAACCTGTTGCCTCTGATTACGATGCTCTGGCTGCAAAGCTAGAAGCACTTGAGCAAGTCTTTCAGGACTCAGAGTCTTCTGTTGAATCTACTGAAATAGAGGATGTTCGTGAGTCTTCTTCTGTTCCCTCTTATGATACTGACTCAGAGACCTCTTCTATGACCTTTGACGCTCAACTTTATGCCTCCTCTACCGTTACGCTTCCTGACCTAGAGTCCCCTTTTGAGACCGCTTCTCTTACGAGTTCCCCTTCGTCAGAGGACGCACAAACTGTGTCTTCTCAACAAGAAAATCTTTCTGAAACTCAAGAACCTTTGTTCGCTTCTGTGTCCTCCATGTCGTCTTCTTATTCGGAGTCTACCCCTTCTATGAATTATGCAGCCCCTGCCAATCCTTATAATGATGTGACCATTGCTTCACAAGGTCAAAGCGTGTACCCTACTCGTGTGTATGGTGCTGAAGTTTCCCCCCAACCTGTTGCGAGTGAGCCTGATATTAGCTCTAATGTGCAGACGCTTTTACGCTTAATTGGAGACCTGCCTGAAGGTGTCAGTAAGCAAGTAGGCGCTCAGATTATTCGCTCCACGATGGAAGCCATGGGAATTGCCATGGATGAAGTACTAAGTGAAGCACAAAATGCTCAAACAGGTTTGCTTGACCGTGTGCGTAGTAACTTACGTAAAATTGATGAATATAATACCTTCATTCGTAAGTTGCAGGATGAAAGCAAATACTTCCAATCCAAAGCTGCCGAATTAGGTGAAGTGATTGATTTGTTTGTGATGTCTTCACCCAGTAATACGTCTTGGATGAACCAACAGGACGACGTATAGGGTACTTTTTGTGAGTGTGACTCACCTGCCTGATGACGCTTCTCAACCCTCTTTCTTTCAGGAAGAGGGTCAAGCTGTGTATGATGTGGTGGTGGTTGGCGGTGGTGCGTCTGGGGTTTTTTGTGCGATTCGTCTTCTTGAAAAACATCCGACGCTACGCCTACTTATTTTAGAGGCTGGAGAGAAGCCTCTCCAAAAAGTAAGAATTTCTGGTGGAGGACGTTGTAATGTCACCCATCATTGTTTTGACCCTGTCTTGCTGAGTACGCATTATCCTCGGGGTGGAAAACCATTAAAAAATCTTTTGAGGCACTTCCAGCCTCAAGACATGATTGATTGGCTTAAAGCCCATGGGGTTGAGCTTCATACTGAGCAAGACGGGCGTATGTTCCCCGTGACGAATGCCTCTGACACCATTATTGCCTGCTTTTTAAACACGCTTCGTATGTTAGGGGGTAAACTTTGGACGCAGTGTTCTTTTCAAACCCTTACGTCTGATGAAACCTTTTACACGCTTGGGTATACTCATCAAAAACGACACGATACGTTAAAAGCTCGTCATGTGGTCTTTGCAACGGGGAGTAATCCGAGGCTTTACCCGTTATTTGAATCGTTGGGGGTACCTGTGGTGCCTCCAGTCCCTTCTTTGTTTACCTTGGGGATTCCTGACAAGCATTTGCAGGCGTTTGCAGGCACGAGTTTTTCAAATCCTAAGGTCAAACTATGGGTGGAAGGGTATAAAAAGCCGTTTGAGCATCAAGGTCCTGTCCTCGTGACTCATTGGGGCTTAAGTGGTCCTGCTGTTTTGAAATTATCTGCTTTTGCGGCACGTGCGTTGGCAGCGCTTGGCTATCATGCCAAGTGTGCCTTAGACTTTGTCCCTAGCATGTCGTTTGAAGCCTTGGAACAGGCTTGGCAGGCTTGGGTGAATACGCTCTCGCCCAAAACCCATCTTAAAAATGCCATGCCTGATTTTTTAGAGACTTCTCTACCTCAAAAGTTTTGGGAAGGGTATGTTTTGCCGTTGTCTGATACACCACCTCATACCCCTGTTTGTGAGCTTAAAAAGGAGCAACGACGTGCTGTGTTACGTTGGCTCAAGGGAGACATCCCATGGCAGGTGACGAGTAAAGGGGTGTTTAAAGAAGAGTTCGTGACGGCAGGAGGGGTGTCGCTTAAAGCGATAGATTTTAGTCGAATGAACTTGAAAACGCACCCTCATCTTTATGTGATTGGTGAGCTTCTTGATATTGATGGGATTACGGGAGGGTTTAACTTTCAGAATGCTTGGACTACTGCCAATGCCGTACGTTTAACGGACTGAGTTTTTAAAGGGAACCCTCTAAAAACTTACTGACAAGAAGGTGTGTTACGGGCTATACTATGGTGTCGCCACTCTTGGGACAGTATCACTTGATGTTTTGACGTTCATGTAACCTATCCTTTTCTACCGCGCTTTGTGAGTGTGGTTTACACCCTTTCCCATGATTCCTATTTTATCTCCTGCTGAGGTGTCTGCTTGGCTAAAAGCCAATACCTTAAAACAAATACGCCGTAATACTTGGCAAGCATTTCAAGCGAAGGCTCAAACGGTATCCACGCTCATTGAGAGAGTCCAACACGAGGGTGATCATGCCCTTATAAGTTTAGCCCATGAGTTTCATGAACCTCATCCAGACTGGATTTTAATTCCGCCAGATTTTATTCATCAAGCAATTCAAGCGGTTCCTGACGAATTAAAAGAAGCTATTCAGTATGCCGTAGACAATGTACGACGTTTTGCAGAGGCTCAAAAAAAGACCCTTGCAGAATGCTTTACTCTTGAACGAGAGGGGTTCCAGGTAGGGGCGGTGACTCGTCCTATTGAGCGTGTGGCGTGTTACATTCCTGGTGGAAGCCATCCTTTACCCTCTACTGCTATTATGACCCTTGTGCCTGCTAAAGTTGCTGGGGTGCCTCATGTGGTTGCATGTACCCCTAGCCCTGACCCTGCTATTTTAATGATATGTCATGTCTTGGGTATTAAGACCATCTATCGCATGGGTGGTGCCCAAGCCATTGCGGCTTTAACGTTTGGCACCGAAACGGTTGAGCCTGTAGACCTAATTGTAGGTCCTGGTAATGCGTATGTCACAGAGGCAAAGCGTCAGCTTCAGGGCATGGTAGGGATTGACCTGATTGCAGGCCCTAGTGATGTGACCATTATTGCGGATACCGAAGCGGATGCAGAGTCTTTGGCGCTTGATCTTTTAGCACAGGCAGAGCATGGGGCAGACTCGGAAGTATGCCTTATTACACCCGATGAAACGCTGGCACGTCGTGTGAATGAGTTTATTGCACAACGCCATGAAGAGCTTGAACTTCCTGACTTTTTAAAAGAGTCCTTAACTCGGAGCCATATCATGTTGGTAGAGTCACTAGACCAAGCTGTTGAGGTGGCGAATGTACTGGCACCCGAGCATTTAATGCTTCAAGTACGAGATACTGAAACCCTCCGCCCAAAATTGACGCATTATGGTGCTTTATTTGTAGGTTATCACAGCACGGTTGCCCATGGCGATTATGCGGCAGGTCCTAATCATACCTTACCGACATCGAGAACCGCAAGATTTTCGAGTGGCTTGAATGTCCATACTTTTTTACGTCATCCTACGTTTGTTGAGGTAGATACCCATGCGTATACCCTGCATCGACAGTGTGAAACGCTTGCTGCGTATGAAGGACTAACCGCGCATGCTGGAAGTGTATTTATTCGTAAACTGTAGCTTGGTATAAAGCTTAACGGCTTTTTGGCTCTTCATTGTTGTGTGTTTTTTATAGTGTAGGGAATGCAAGTTTTGTCGCAAAAGTTTGAAGCTCTGTCACAACGTACCTCATTGGCATTGACGAATATGCGAGGGATGGCCGCCCTGATTGTGATGTTGGCACACTTAGAAGTATTTGGGCGTTATATACCTTGGGTGATGAAGTATATTCCGTTAGACCCTGTTGCTATTTTCTTTTTTATTAGTGGGTTACTGATTCCCATGTCTCTTGAGAAATATGGGGTGAAAGCGTTTATTCAGCATCGCTTTTTTAGACTTTTTCCTGTGTTGGTCACGTGGTCTATTGTCCACTTTGCGTTGGACGGGCTTAATGGCTTTAGTCTTCAAGAGTTCAAATCTTTTCTTGCGACCTCTTCCTTGTCGTTTGACATGCTTTCTTTGACCCCTCAAACCGTGGTGTATTGGACGCTTGCGGTTGAGGTACACATGTATGTATTGGTGGCGTTGTTGTATGCGTATAACCCTAAACAACCCATGATGCGTATTGTGTATGGTGTCAGCTCTTTGCTCTTACTAGCGTATGCCGTGGCATGTTTGACAGGGCATGAGCTGTTTATTTCTTTAACGAGCCGTAATTTATCGTGTATTCTTCTTATTTTTATGGGAACAGCACTGCTTGAGAAAGAGAAAAAATGGCTTCATAGCGGTGTCTTGGCTTTGCTGTATGCCTTTAGTGTACTGTGCTGTACCCAAAAAGGTTTTTTGTCTGCGATCGATCTTCGTAGTATTTACTTTTTAGTGGATGTGAAAGACTATGCAACCCTTACGGGATGGAGTACCAAAACCTATGGTGGCATGTTGGTAAGGGTGGTTTCTTTTCTGTTCTTTCTTTGTGGCTTACGCTTTTTTACGGTAGAGCATGAAATACTCCGCTTTTTTGCCAATATTAGTTATCCTTTGTATTTGAGTCATCTTACGATTGGAGGACTCATTGGGACATCGTCAGGGCTTGGTATTTTAGCCTCGTGTGTGGTGTCGGTTTTGTTTGCGTGGATGATTCACAAGTTTGTGGAGTTACCTTGGATGCAAAAAGCCAAGCAATACACTCAGGCGTATGCCCAAAAGCATTTGACCCGTAAGGGGTCTGCCCAGCCTTCAGTACGTTCGGTGTAGTATTTCTTATAATCTTTCAGTAAGAGGATGGTGTGTATGACGGCTTTATGGATGAAGCAATACTCGTGCTTACGTGGGTTGGGGTTACTGGTTTTAGGGTGTCTAGTACTGGGGGCTACCCGTGTGAGTGCGTATGTTCCTGAAAGCGATACTGTTAAAACGACCAAAGTAGACTTGGCACTTTTTCAGGGGCAACAAGCTGTAGTAAGTACCTCTGTACAACTCATGCCTACCTCGGAAGGGCGTGTGAGTATCCCTCATTTGCCTCGTTGGTTAAGTCCAGAAGGGCTAAGTTTGTACTGGGTGATGCCTAATAAAGCAACACCGATGTATACGCAACAAAGGCTGGCACCTCAGCAAGAGGTAAAACCAACGCCTAAGCCAACCTACACCTTAGAAGGCTATTTAGATACATGGCTTCAACAAACGGTGACCTTACGAGGGATGGGGTATGGTGCTGGGGTTCAGCAGGGCAAGTTATTACAGTGGATTCATGGCTATAGCACGGCATTGGTTGAAACCTCAGAAGGGATTCGACTGGTGGAAGCCGACCATTTGCTGTTGCAAGGGAAAGGTCCAGGGTGGCTTCCTCAAAAACCAGAAGCTCCCGTAACGCTTGAGGAGCAAACGCCTGGAGTTCTATGGCGTTTGGCAACCGCACAGCAAAAGCCATGGACACAGCCTTTAGCTGCACTCATACAGTATGAGCTTGGAGGACTTTCATGGCAAAGTACCTATGAAGTATTACTCCAGCCTGATGAAAAACAAGCCCTGCTTTCAGGGTTTATCCATCTTCAAAATAACACTGAGGCACGCTACACGCACGCCAATGTACGCCTTATTGCAGGGCAGATGAATCGTCAAAATCGTGACTATGCTCCTAGAACCTACGCTGCAAAGGCGATGCTCAATGAAGCCTATGACTCAGGGGCTGCCCCTGGGGTGCCTTCCCGTCAGGCATTAGGTGACTTACATGAGTATGCTTTGGGGGTCTTTAATATTCAGCCTTTTGCCCAAGTAAAGCAAGCACTTTTTCAACCCATCTTGGTGCCTGTCACCAAGCAATGGATTGCAGACACTTACTATCAAGGAGAGGGAGATGATGTCCTTGGTCACCGTCATGCGGTCAAAGTACAGTGGACGCTTGACCTTCAAAGCCTTCAGGCTCAAGGGTTTAAAGAGCCTTTACCTCAAGGAACGTTACGTATGTTAATGACGCACCCTCAGCAGTCAGACCTTCTTCAGCTTGTGGGTGAAGTGGTCGTAAGTGATACGCCTTCAGGGAAGTCCGCCACGTATAGCACCCATGAGGCATTTGACCTTGGGGTCTATCGGAAGGTGACAGCACAAGAAAGTAGTAATAACAGAACGTGGCAAGATATTACTTTGACCCTGCATAATAGCAGTGATAAGCCAGTCACCCTTTCTGTAGATGAACATGGTTATGGTAAATGGACGCTTGACCCTCAGCCTGTGGTTTCAGGGCAACCCCAAGCCTTGCCTCCGGTGAGTGTCATGAAGGCTCAAACCAAGCGTGTAACCTTTACCCTTCCTGCCAAGGGTAAGCTGGTTTACAAGTATCGTCATACACAAAAGGAATAATCCATTTTTCTCGACGCTATCATCAAGGCTCCTAAGCTTGCTTAGGAGCCTTTTGTATGACGCAGGTTTGTTTTTTAAGCAATAACCTACGCTCAAAGGTATCAATCACTTGCCAAGCAAGGTCAACTAAAGCATTTACAAACCTTTTATCGTCAGAATCCATGTGCTTTTACGGTACCTGCAGAGCAGGCGGAAGCCTCGTTTTTAGCGAAAGCGGCACCTACTGTAAAACCTTACTTGAATCATACACATGCTTGTAAGCAGGCTCGTTCATCGAGAACTTTCTGAACTTTCAATGTCAATGTGTAAAATGACGCATTTTCTTGAGACTTTCCTTGTATTCGTGGCTTGCGATAGAGTCTGCAACAATGCCAGCCCCTCCATGGCATATCAGTTTGGCTTCTTTCGTGTAAAACATAGCACTACGAATCAGGATGTTCCAGTCAATCGTTTGTGTGTGAGCGTGCCAATACCCTGAGGAACCTGTATAAAAAGTACGTGGTACATTTTCTTGTTGAAAAAGCCATGTCATACATCGCCATTTCGGACATCCTGTGATGGTACCTCCGGGGAACATGGCTTGGAGCAAAGAGAAAAGATGCGATGAGGGTTTCTCGCATTTTCCTTCAATATTACTCACTAAATGGGTGACATACCGATAGCGTTCAATGGTTTGGTATTCGGTGACTTTCACGCTGCCTGCATCACATAAGCGTCCAAGATCGTTCCGCAGTAAATCCACTAACATGGCATGTTCGGCTTGCTCCTTCGGTACTGACCGTAACGCTTCTTCCAGTGCCTTTTGTTCTGCCGATGTGGTACCTCGGCTTCTGGTGCCTGCAATAGGTCGGGTAGAGAGCTTCCATGAGGCTAAAAGGTGTGTGTGGGTATACTCAGGGGTTTGTAAAATCAGGCGTTCTGGGCTATGGCTTAAAAGCCAAGACGCTCCTTGTGCTTTAAGGCTATAAGGTGCGTACCATAAGGCAGAAAAAGGAGCGGGGTTTTCAGTGTAACGTGCCACCCAATCTGTCAGAGGGTCATAGCTTCGGGGAACCTTTAAATGAGCTTGTAGGCTTAAATTGGCTTGATAGAACTCCCCTTTGGCAATCCCCTGTTGGAGTGTGTGGCTACACTGTTCATAAGTTGCTTGAGGCATTTGCCAAGAAATTGCTTCAGCTTGTACCCTAGAGGTTTGCCACTGTGGGAGTGTTTCGGCGGAGAAGCCTAGGATACTCTGGAGTGTTTCAGAGAGTGCGTTTCGTTGTGTTTGACTGAGTGAGTGATGCCACGCCACGTAAAAGGTACTTGTGTCCCAGTCAATCCCGACCCATGCCATGGCGGGTTGTATTACGGCACACGGAATCGCTTGTTGTAAAGAGGGTATCATGTTTGATACCGCAGTGGTTTTGCTCGGGGCGAATGCTTGAGGTTCTAGTAATACCCCAAGTTCATACGCCCAGTACGTCCATGCACTTCCTACCCGTGAAAGCATGAAAGGAGACCATGAGGCACCCTCTCGTGTGAGGTAAGCGTTTTGTAGCGCCTCTGCAGAAGGTTGCATGGTTTGTAACCGTGAAGTTTGAGCCATGAGCCAACTTTGGAAGGCTTCCGCATGTTGCCACACAGACGCATCAGGCTCCAGTAAAAACACTGAAGGGTGATTCCGTTCCGTGGTTGTATGTGGGAACGAGACCATGCCAAAGGCGTAGCGTGCATTGCCTAGGCTGTCTTGCGTGAGGGTTTCATAAGGGGTACCGTCAAGCCATGTCCATTCACATCCCCATGAGGCGAGGAGGCTGTGGAGTGCCTGTAAGCTTTCATGAATCCACGATGCTTTTTGTAATGGCGTAAGGGTTTGCAGTGCTAAGACTTGTACCGCAGGTAGCAAAGACCACGTCCCTACGGAAAAAGCTTGGAAGTCACAGAAGGGCATAAGGGCTTGAGTCATGAGGGAGTAAAGCGTACACAGCTAGCGTGCTGAAGGGTTCATCAGGAGGAAGCTTGAAGTAAGGTTTCTAAGTGATACTTACGTGAACCTTTTAAAAACACGGTCTTCGTGGGACGGCGTGGGTCTTGCAACCAAGCGTTAAATGCCCCTTGTGCTTCTTCAATGGTGTCAAAGGCATCGCACAATGCGGTGGGTGGACAGGTGCCAAGCTCGTCGAGCGTTTCCATCACCGCCCGAGCTTGTTCCCCGATTAAAAACAGGCGATGCCATCCGATAGGACGCTCTCCCATCCATGACGCAAGCTGTTTCCCTAACTGAATATGATATTGTCTGCTATAAGCTCCCAGTTCCTCCATGGCACCAAGCACTAAAAGGACATCGGTTTGGGCTTCGGCTTCTGGGGGTTGGGTGTAGGGTTGTTGACCTAGCCACGCAAAAAAGCTTGTTAATGAGGCGTGCATACTCGCAGGATTTGCGTTATAGGCATCAAAGACTGTATGTAGCATCCCCGAGCTTTGAGGGTACGTGAGGGGTTGGGCGGGTAGCACTTCCCAACGTCCAGTGTTCAGTGTGTGATCATTTTTGGCATGTGAGGTTTGTTTTGAACGCTTTTCAAGTACGTCTAATGCGGGTGTGAAGGGTAATTCAAGGGTTTCTATCACTTCCAAAACAGCACTGACGTTGAGGGCATGATGCCTCCCTAGATGGGGTAAAGGAATCTGGTCTATGCGTGTTTTTTGGGAGCTATAGTAGCGATAGCAGGTGCCTGAACCTATTTCTGTAAGTCGTTCGGGGGTACCAAACGTTTTAAGTGTAAGCCAAGAGTAGGGTGATAACGTTTCTTGTAACGCAAGCATTCGTTGCTGAATGAGGGTATCTTCCCCGTTCGTGAGCCATACGCCACGAGCAGTTTTTTGCGTGGAAGCCTCTGTGTAACGAGGGTCATCACTCCCCCAAGGGAAGAGTCCTTCAACGATTTCGCATTTTGCTTCGGCAATGGCTTCTAATGAGCCGAGTCTTCCAATGTGTGCGGGTCCTACATTCAGTGTTAAGACGATGTCAGGTAAGGCACATTGAGCCAGTCGTCTGATTTCTCCTAACCCGCGCATCCCCATTTCTATGACCACATACGCATGATGGCTCTGTGCTTGGAAAAGCGTTTGGACAACACCGATGTCGTTATTATGGTTTTTCATACTTGCGTGCGTTGCACCGTAAGCGGAAAGTACTTCCGCCAGTAATGTTTTAACAGTGGTTTTTCCTGAGCTTCCCGTGAGTGCAATCACTCGTTGTGCTGGGTTGAGTTTTGCGAGTTTAAGACGATAGCCCCTAGCGAGTCCTTGATAGGCTTCTAAGGTGTTTTGGACTTGCCAGAAAGCGGTAAACCTTGGCGTTTGATGGGCTGAGTTTGAGAGCCTTTCTGCATGATGCGTCCAGTAGGAGGTTTCAACCCATACATACTGCACCCCTGCTTTGAGTGCCTCTGGTATGAAGGTATGCCCGTCAAAGGTTTCTCCTACAATCGGCATAAACGCCACTGAAAACCCTGCGTCTTGCGCAAGCTTGACTTGCTCAGAAAGTCCTCGGGTATCTGTGGTCACCAATATTCCTTTCGGATACCGCTGACACTGTCCCGTCTGATAGGTGTGGGTGGTGGCACTTGTCCATTGTAAACACTCTTTGAGGGTGAAAATAGGCGAATGCGTCCAAGGGTTCCAGTGGGTTGGTGTGGTGTGGCTCGTAACGTTCAGCATCGGGTAAAAGCACCGTAAAAAAAGTGCGTTTTGCAAATAAAACAGAGAAAACACAGTGTAACATCAAGCCTTAAGAGGCATTGCTACACCTATTATTTTACCAATGTAGTGTATCATAAACGCTACACACACACCATGGCAGGTATACATCTAGCGGGGAATCCTCGTATACTAGTAACCATGGTTTTTATACTGTGTGTTTGATGCGTTTTCTATGATGCCTTTGATGAGACCTATCTCATGCCACTTGCCACACCCCCCGTCTTGACGCTTCCCCTACCGTTTCCTCAAGCAATGGCACTTGAAGCAGACCCTTCTACCTTAACCCAAGCTTTTAAGGCATTCCAAGCCAATGATTTACCCTTGTATGAGCTGCTAGGGCTACTTGAAACCTTGCCCTCTGTGGCACCTCATCAGCCTATGCCCCCTGTACTATGTGCCACTGTGGAGGGTGATGTGCATGAGGTAGGGAAACATCTTGCCGAGATTTTTATGACGGCTTTAGGAATCCCTCATGAAGACCTTGGCGTACAAGTGACCCCTGAGACACTCCTAGACGCTTTGGCACAAAAGCCCTATACGGCGGTGGTGGTATCAGGCTTATTGTATGAAGGTGCTAACCGCATGAGTGAACTGGCACAAGCTTTGCAAAAGGCGGGGTGCCGTGTGCCACTCATCGTTGCCAGTTGTGGCATGACTCCCGAGAAAGCACTCCACTTTGTTCAAAGTTACTATACTTTGGCACCCGTGATGTTTGCCCCTCATGCACTGGGTACTGTGCAGTGGCTCAAGTGGCTTCACGGAGAAGAAGGACAAGCCTGTTTGTCTCATTGGCATGAGGTAGGTCAGCCTCTGTGTCCCTCCCCTTCTCAAGTACCCGCCTATAGGCAATCGCCCGAAGACCTCTTAGGGGATGCTCCTGCTGAAACCTATACCAAACGTCATGAGGGTGTGACCACGCTGTCTGAACACGCTATCCCCACTCCTCCTTTTTGGGGCTTTAAACAGGTTGAAACCATTGCATTAGAAAATATTTATCCTTTTGTGAATGCCCGTACGTTATACACAGGGCATTGGGGGTTTCGTCGAGGACAGCGTTCCTCTGAAGCCTTTAAGACGTATTTAGAAGCCCATGCAGCTCCTATTCTCGACGGGTTAAAGCAAGAGATGCTTCAGGCAAATATTCTCCAACCCAAGGTTATTTATGGGTATACGCCCTGTAAAGCTCAAGGTAACACACTTTATGTGTATCGCCCTGAAGATGCACATTCCTCTGAAACATGTCAAGACCTTGAACCTTGGCATACCTTTACGTTTCCCAGAGGGGGAGCTAAGGCACTTTGTTTGACGGATTATATCAGTGAAACGACGCAAGATGTGTTGGCTTGGCAGATTGTCACGATGGGGTCTCAGGCAAGTCACTATTTGCGGACACTCCTGCAGCAAAAACGGTACCAAGCATACTATACATGTCATGGTTTTTTTGTTGAAATGGCAGAAGCACTTGCAGAATATTGGCACCAAGTGATTCGGCGTGAACTTGATATTCATCATCAAGATGCAACGGATATGCAGGCTATTTTGAGTATGGATGGTGGGTATCAAGGGTGCCGTTATAGCTTTGGGTATCCTGCTTGCCCAGATATGCGGGAACAAGAAAAATTATTTGAGATGTTAGTGCCTGAGCAGATAGGTATTACCCTCACCCGTAACTGGATGCAAGCCCCAGAACAGAGTACCTGTGCCTTGATATTTCATCATCCTGAAGCACATTATTTTGATGTAAGACAGTGGCAAGGATAAGGCATGTCTCATCTCTGTATGATTAGAATGTACCGTGAGGAAATAACACCATGATGGCAGCAAGTCGAGTAGCGATTACAGGAGGTATTGCCTCGGGTAAGTCAACGGTCGGGAAAGTATTGCGTGAGCTAGGGGTACCTGTCATTGATACCGATGATGTGGTACATACCTTGTACCGAGAGGATGCCATGTTGCAGGGGCAACTTGCGTCGCTTTTGGGGGCTGATGTGCTTGAAGCTGACCCTTCGTCTTCTGATAAAAGTCGCCTACGTGTGTGTCGCCCCGTTTTGGCAAAGTTTTTGTTTTCTGACCCTGAGCTTAAAGAACGTATTGAATGCCTGGTGCATCCGAGGGTACGTTCGGTGGTGCATCGGTTCGTTGAAACCCATGATGCCCATACTTTCGTTGGGATTTTGATTCCACAACTCTTTGAAACACAAACCGAACGCCTGTATGAGCGAGTTTGGCTTGTGGCAGCACCTGAAGTGCTTCAGTACCATCGGCTTGTGACACAACGAGGGTTGTCTTCTGCAGAAGCTTGGAAGCGTATTCATAGCCAAATGCCATTGGAAGATAAGTTGCAACGGTGTAGACCCTTTTTAGATACCGTGATTCATAACAAGGGTACTTTAGACGACCTCGTGCAACAGGTACAAGCCGCACACCTTCATTTAAAGCAGGTACTTTAACGTGATGATGTGTTGTGCCAGTGTGTCTTGGGTGGACACACGCCGAGTTACCCGTTGGGGGCAAGCGTTATGGGGCTGTGTGCTTTTTGTCCTTGCTTGGAGTGCCTGTCAAGTCCTTGTCACCCTGATAAGTTTACCGCCAAAGCTGGAGGGAGAGTCATCGGATGCCCTCTCGTGGGGATGTTTTCTAGGATGGGCTAGTTTCGTGGCACTACGGTGGTACGTCACGTTTATATGCACTATTCTTCAGCGTCCTGCCATTAAAACCCTACACCATCAGTGGAAGCATTGGCTTGTGGTGATACTTGAAAAGGTACTCTGGGGAGGGATTTGGTGGTATGGGCTTGGGGTGGTGTGGGTTTCCTACAGTGCTGGGGCGTTGCATGGGCTATGCGCTGTTGTACAGCAATGCCCTTGGTATGCTTGGCTTATAGGTTTGCTACTTGAGTGCTTACTGCTGTGGCATATTATGACGCTTGCACGAGGGTATGGCGAAATTGCAGCGGTTAGAACACGCCGTCGTCACGGGGCTTACCGATGGGTGAAACACCCGCAAGCCCTCACCGATGCCTTGCGTATGGTATGGGGGCTTACCCTGATTGCTTGCTTTTTATGGCAAGACAAGGAAGCACCCACTGCACTGTATTGGGTCACGTATTTTTTAGCCTATGGGTGCCTTTCGTATGTACGTAGCTGCGATGAGGCACGCTTAATGCACGCCTTTGATGTCTAGCGGCTCTGTTGTTGGATGTATCCTTTTGGCACTCATAAGGAAGGGCAAGCTTAGTAATCCCCTTCTATACGGGTATCCTCTACGGGAAGCCCGAGAAGATGTTGACGCAATTCAGGTGGCTCTAGGGTAGCGTCGGTTACGGCATCTTTATTTGCATAAAGCCCTACTTGATACCCCTTTCCTTGAGGTGTGAGCGTATAAGTGTATTCAGGAGACTCAATTTGGTAGGCAAACTTTTGATTGCCTGTGTCTAAGTAGCGTAATACGGTTTGTTTTCCTTCAGGGGTTTGTGTCAAGACTTCATCCTCTGTCCGAGCAAGTTTTTGACTATCTGAGAGGTCATTCAATTTTGTGCCATTTTTATAGACTTCATACTGAGGTTTGTTAGGGTCTTGTGTATTGACACTAAACGAGTATTCATCACGGTAGGTGGGTCGTGTACCTGGACGCTCAACCCCAACCTTACCATTATCGAGGTTGAATGAGGCTTTCTCTACAGTCCCTTCGTCGTTTACATTGACTTGAAACTTTGAGCGACTGTCGGAAGGGTCCTGTACCAAGGTGTTTAGTCCCTTTGGCAGGGTGAGGGTTTTATCTTGGGTTTGAATGTTGGTAGGCACTTGAAAGGTTTTAGGGGTATTTAAAGGGGTACCCGTCGACGAGGTATCTGCTTGAGTGGTTGTTTCAGGAGATACTTTAGGGGTTTCTAGTAGCTCTTCAAGAGGCGCTTTTTCATCGGGTCTTATAAACACCCGTGTTTTGTGGTCTTTATCTTGGGTAATAAATAAGCCACCTTTGGCATGTCCTACGGTGTTATCCTTTTTAGCATGGCGTGCGTTAATGAGTAGACCTGATAAAGCGTTATCTTTTTCGGGTGTGTACTGGGCTGCCCAAGCACTTGAGGCTACAGGATTTTTGATATTTTTAAGTTTCCCGTGTTTGTTGAGTGTTTGATTGCCATCCAAAATACGAGCGATCGCTTTCTTCTCGGTATCAGGAAGCGTTTTAGTGTCTAAAATGCGTTGATAAAGAGATTGGTCAAATTGTACCGTGCGTTTTTCAAATTGAGGGGACTCAGCGGTTCCAGTGCGTGGAAGCTTCTGGTCATAGGAAAATGAAAAGACGATGTGTGTTTTAGGGTTTGGGTCATTCGGTGCTTTTAAGGTGCCTTTGGTGGGTTCAAACGCAAAGTTTTTACCACTCTCTGTGGTGACAGGCTTCCCTTTAGCATCGTTCAAGAGTACGTTAGGCGTTTTGTCTTCTGAACGATTCAGCATGGTTCTGGCACGTTGCAC
>JBJTUH010000179.1:0-14475 GCA_046080605.1 Vampirovibrionales bacterium | reverse complement strand
GGCTTGATGGTAGGTTTCGGCTTCCCAAAAGGGGCATGTTGTTTCAGTGACATGAATCACCTCTGTGACAATCGGTTTCTGGTAGCTTTTCTGGGCGTGTGCCAGTGCTTGTATGGCACCTTGTGTGTGAGCTTCTGTGGTTGTGAAAATGCAGCTACGATATTGTGTGCCAATATCAGGTCCTTGACGATTGAGTTGGGTGGGGTCATGTAAGTGGAAAAATACATGAAGGAGCAGTGGCAGTGAGAGCTGTGCTTCTTGCCATACCACTTTGACCACTTCGGCATGATGGGTTGTTTTACTGCATACTTCTTCATACGTCGGATAGGGTGTGGTGCCACCCATATAGCCTACTTTGGTTTCCAATACACCTTCTAACTGTTGTAGGGCGTGTTCTACGCCCCAAAAGCATCCTGCACCTAAGTAAATGGTAGCATCGGATGTTGAGAACGTTTCAGACATAGCTTGTATTTTCCTTTTTGGTTTTTGACATGAATAGGGCATATAAGTATTTAGATTGTTTTTATCATAGCAAGTATTTAAATCGTTATCATGATTCCTTTAGGAAAAAATTGCTTTATGATGTGTGCTTCCTTTCCTCTTCAACGGGCAGTGTCTGGTGTTTCTCAACAAGTGGGTAAACTTAAACAGCATGTCCAAACGCATCCTAGGCGTTATGGCTTAGGAGCAGTGGTTGCAACCATGGCGGGTGTTGCGTATGAGGTACCTGCACTGGTGGGGACGTGGGCTTCAGGTGATATGCGTAAACTTCACCCTTCGTTAGATAGTAGTTCCCGTGATACAGGTGAGGTGATACCCCCTACAAGGTTACAGCAAGGTACTAACACGGCTCTGATTTTTAATGCGGGCATTAATACCTCTCGGGGGTCACAGCAGCAACTTGCACAGAAGTTTGAAAACACGCTACAAGTTCCTGTTTATACCGTGAATGCAGGGAATAAGGAAGAACATTTAGATGACCTTTTGAAAAATAAACTTGACTTTGCACGTGCTGTGGCACAGCAACTTACGAATACGGCGGATCGACGAGTGGTGCAAAGTAATGTTCGTTTACTGAATACCTTGACGAAAGACCCTGCGTTAAAAACGGTAGGCTTAGTGGGTGTCAGTGAAGGAACACAAGGCGTGCAACATACGCTACAACAATGGTTGAAAGACCCTACGCTTTCCCCTGAACAAAAACAAAAAGTGCAAACGTATATGGTAGCGACCCCTATTGAAGTTTCTCAGCAACAAAAGTTAAAGCAAACCTTACAGCATCATGGGATGGGTTCTCAGTACCATGACCTCACCGATACGCAAAATGATGGTCTTGCAATGTGTAGTGCGAATCGTACCAGTGAGGTAAAAATTGACCCCACCACAAAACAGGTGGTTCACCAAGGCAAGTCGTATCGTGGGTTTTGGGATACCGCTTTGGGGTATCTTGTACGTCCTAAACAGCCTGTATTATCTGATGGAACCCCACAGCATAATGGCTTTTTAACGTGTATGGAGGCCTATAAAACTTCCAGAGCGCTGCGACAGGTGCCTGATGTTCATAGCCGAGAGGTGTTAGTGGATAAAGTAGTGTCTTATTTAAAAACACAACTCCCTGCACCGCAAGTACCTTCTGTGAAGCCGAAACCTTCAAATGAAGCACAAAGTTTGAGCCAATAAGGTTTCATGCCATGACATGGTGTATGCTTTAGATATACTATGTTTGATTGAGCAATTTTAACCCTCCTATTGTGTTTATTAACTTAACACATAACTTTGCGTTATGGATGCCCCTTTAGACCTTTATGCGTTCCTTTAGAGAGTTTATGACCCGAGAGCTTTTTGTAAAACAGCACGTGGAGTACCTATGATTTTTAAGATGACTGCACAATTACCAGGCATGGTTCGTATCGCTTGGGTAGGTATGCAAAAGGGACGACTCTCACAGGTGACTCAAGCCCTAAAAGCTGAAGGGGTGAAGCCTAAAGAGGCACTTGCTTTTTTACAAAAGCATGGGAAGCATATTGACCCTAAAAAACCCTTGGCTTCTTTGCAACGCCTGTGGCAAGCAAGAAATAGTATTCATCAAGATTTACGACGGATGGCACCTGATGGCTCTGCACTACGTTCGGCGAAAGCGTTAAGTAAAGCTGGACTTACGGCACATGAAAATGGATTATTAGAAATTGCCTTAAAAAATATGGAACCTACCTCGATGGATTGGGTTGCCACTGGACTAGGGCTTTCTGTGGCAGGTACCCTCTTGGCGGTTAAAGGGGGGTCTGCTGCCCTGAGCGTAATGGGACAACCTGAGAAGGTGTTAGCGTCTTCTGCCAAGCCAGCTTCTCATACCATACCTTCTCAGGGTCGTCCTCAATCTCCTCCTGTACTGGGTGCAAGGGTGTCTCCTAATACTGAAGTGTCTTCCGTAGCACCTTCACGTCAGGTGCAAAGGCCCGAGTATTTAAAGCCAGCTTCTGAATGGAGGCTACCCTTACTTGCCAGTAAAATTACCTAGCATTTATGGTCTTTGTTCATTTTTTAAACTTAACATCCCTTGAGCGTAGGTTAAATAGGCTCCTGCCAAGTTAGAGACTTGATACCCATGTTGTGCTAGAAATCGACTTGCAAAGTAGGAACGCTGTCCGCTCATGCAATACAGGATGAGGTTTTTCTCTTTGGGGAGTTCCTGGTAGCGTGTACGTAATTCAGGGAATGGTACATGCAGGCTGTTTGGAATGTAGCCTTGTTCTCGCTCGTCTTGGTCTCTTACATCCACGAGTATACTCTTTGTGGGGTCAAGTGTAGGAATCTCATACCATTGAACTTGTTTGACTAAGCCTTGCACGATATTTTCTCCCATCATCCCCGCAAGATTGATGGGGTCTTTTGCTGACCCTATGGGTGGTGCATAACAGAGTTCAAGGTGTGCCAAGTCTTGAATAGACCATTCGGCAAGGAGGGCTGTGGCAAGGATCTCTATCCGTTTATCAACCCCTTCTTGTCCCACCGCTTGAGCTCCGTAAAGTTTACTTGTTTTGGGGTGAAATAAAACCTTGAGGGCAATTTTCTTTGCACCAGGATAATAGCCTGCATGATGGTTAGGGTGTAAATGAATGGCTTCATAAGGGAGCTTGAATGCTCTTAGTTGTTTTTCATTTAAGCCTGTGGTTGCCACAGTGAGTGAAAAAACTCTCAGGGTTGCAGTTCCTAAGGTTCCTTTGTAGGTACCCTGTTGTCCCATAATGGCATCAGTAACCATGCGTCCTTGTCTGTTAGCAGGTCCGCCTAATGAGAGTAAGGTACTTTCTTGGCTGATAGGGTGTGTAACTTCAATGACATCACCTACCGCCCATATATGAGCGACACTGGTTCGGAACTGCTGGTCGACTTTAATCCCTTGCTTTTCTCCTAGTGCCACGCCTGCTTGGGTTGCAAGGTGTAGCTCAGGACGAACGCCTAAGCCAAGCAGTACCATATCAGCAGGGATGGGGGCATGGTCTCCTGCACACACCCAGCCTACTTTAGGAGGAAGATGAGAGGGGTCTTGATGGGCTGTGACGGGAAGGATGCCTTTCAGTTTTGCTTGAAGATGAAGACGAATCCCATGGGTTTCTAGCTCATGTTGCACTCGCTGTGCCAGTTCGGGGTCAAGTGGTTTTAAAACTTGTGGATTGCCCTCAACCATATGAACCTCATGCCCTTGATGATGTAACTGTTCGGCAACCTCTAAGCCAATAAAGCCACTTCCTGCTATCACAACCCGTAAAGGATGTTTGGCTGACTGAATATGGCACCATGCCTGAATGGTATCTAGGTCTTCGATGGTGCGTAGGGTAAAAATGCCTTCCCCATGAATGCCAAAAATACTTTCTGGTTTTAGTGGGGTTGCTCCTACTGACAGGATGAGTTCATCATACGCTTGGGTCAATGTTGCCTGAGTCTGAACGTTACGGACGGTCACGTATTGTTGTTTAGGCTCAATGCTGACCACCTCATGATACGGGTGTACTTCAAGGTTAAACTTAGCGGCGAGCCCTTCAGGTGTTTGAAGTAGGAGGTCTTTACGGTCTGGAATTTCCCCTCCTAGATGATAAGGCAGTCCACAGTTTGCAAATGAGACATAGCCACTACGCTCAAACACAATAATACGGAGGTCTTCCGATAGTCGACGTAAACGAGCGGCGGCACTCATACCCCCTGCAACGCCTCCTATAATGACGATGGTTTTAGAGGGGTTTGAACGGTGAGATGGTATAGAAGACATGGTGATAAGGATGCTTTTGTCAAGGAGGGGGACTTTCGTGTGAAGGGACGAAGAGGGGGCTAGTGGCAGCATGACCCTGTTTTTTTTACTGGCTTAGGAGTGTCTAGGCGACAAGTTTGCTGTGCTGATGATTGGTTCCATGGCATTCGTGCCAAAACGTTTGCCATCATACACGTATTTGTGAGTCCTGCCATGAGTAAGCCCACCCCTGCAATAGGTACCAATAATTTTAAAGGAGGGTAGTATACACCTATCAGTATCATCATGCCTACCAAGAGCTGTACTTGTTGCATCACACTGAACCCTCGTCGCAATGAAATCGTTTTGAGTCTAGCTTGTTTCCAGCCTGCTAAACTACCTTCCAGTATAGATACTTGGGTAAAGCCCATGGCTTGAAGTTGCTCGTAGGCTTGTAATGCCCTTTTTCCACTGGCACAGCTTAGAATAATATGAGGGTACTCTCTAAGTAAGCTACCCTGAGCCGAGAGCGTTTCTAGGGGAATGTTACGGCTTTCAGGGATATGTTCTGGTAAAAACTCTTGGAGACTTCTTACATCAATGATGGTGTGATACGCTTCGGGGGCTACTTGAGTAGGGGCTATCATCAGGGAGGGCTTGGTTTGCATTGCTTCGGGGGATGTCATAATCAAAGACCTTTCTTGCTTAGTGAATCAATAATGCGTTCCCTACAGGTGGGAGGCTTTTGTGTCTCTTAAACCTTTCTGAGTATTACACCATGTCAGGACAGTACATTGCTTTTAACACTTCTAAGAGTTCAAACATTTTGGGTCTTTCACACGATAGTATACTTGTTGTCCCTCCCGTCGTGCCTCTAAAATTTCTTTATCTTGCATCAGTCCGAGATGCGTTGACATGGCTGACTGAGAGGTTCCGACGACTGTCTCTCTCTCTCGAAAGAAGCGATTCTAGGGTGAGCTTGTAAGCATGTGTTTATGCTATGATGCTTCTTATTCAATGGATTTAATCATTGCTTACTATCTTTTATCGTTCATCTTTCTCTTGCTTCACACGCTTACGCTTTGGTTTCACTCTCTGAGTGATACTTACTCTTTTCTTGCATTCCGTTCAATCTATTCCCTAACATTTTCTACCCCTCTGAGCCATGAACCTCTCCACCCTCACTGTGTCTGACACCGTAGCGTGTACTTCTTTTGCTTTGTCTGGTGCTGTGTCAGAACCTCTTTCGTTAGATGAACGTCTGGCATATTGGGCAGCACACTTTCCCATTCATATGCCTGAGTGGCATGATTGGCGATGGCAGTTTAAGCATCGGGTAAAGACTTATGAGCAAATTCAGCAGTTACTTGTACTCACTGAAAGTGAGCATGAGGCCTTTCAGGCAATGGGCATCAATTTACCTTTTGCCATTACACCCTATTACCTTACACTGATGGATCCCACCAATCCAGAAGACCCTTTGCGTAAAACCATGATTCCTCAGTCAAGTGAGCTGTTTCATGGTCCTGAAGAATATGAAGACCCCTGCGGAGAAGATGGGGCGATGGTGGCACCTGGTTTAGTGCATCGGTACCCTGACCGTGTCTTGTTTTTAGTCAATGAAACCTGTGCGGTGTATTGTCGTTACTGTACTCGGAGCCGTTTAGTGGGTAGTGGTGCGCATGAGGTAGACTTTGAACAGGCGTATGCTTACCTTGAGGCTCATCCTGAAATCAGAGATGTGCTTATTTCGGGTGGAGACCCTCTTATCATGAGCGATGAAAAGCTAGACCGTATTTTAACCCGTTTACGTCAAATTCCTCATTTGGAAGTGGTACGTATTGGCAGTAAAATCCCTATGGTGATGCCTCAGCGTATTACGGATGAGCTTTGTACCATGTTGAAAAAGCATCATCCATTTTTTATGAGTGTGCATGTGGCTCATCCTGATGAGCTGACCCCCGAGGCAACCGCTGCACTCAATAAACTGGCAGATGCTGGGATTCCGACATTCTCGCAAACCGTACTCATGGCAGGTGTAAATGATTCTTTAGCAGTGATGAAACCTTTAATGACGGGGTTGTTAAAGCGTCGAGTACGTCCTTATTATCTGTATCAGTGTGACCCTGTACAGGGGACTCGTCATTTTCGTACTCCTGTGCAAAAAGGGCTTGAAATAATTGAGGGCCTACGAGGTCATATCACGGGGTATGCCGTGCCCACCTACGTGATTGATGCCCCAGGCGGTGGTGGTAAAACGCCTATTAGTCCACATTATGTTATTGGGCAAGACGATGAAACCCAAGAGCTGATTTTAAAAAACTTTAAGGGTACCATTCATCGTTACCCCCTTGTTAATTTGGAAGCTAGGTCAAAAAACTCCTCTAAGGTATAATAGGTCGGTTTAGGCTTGAATCTGTATACAAGGGTTTGAAGATTACGTTCGGCTGTTGTTGCTTCAATGCCTCGGTGCCAAGTGTTTGGCTCATTATGATAAGATGCAACATCTGTGGTGAAAGAGTCTTGTAATACTGTTATCACATGTCTATCAGGTTTTCTCTTTACTGGGAAACGATACTGAATATAAGCTTCTCGGGTTTCGCTATTCCCAGGTTTGATTTTTTCCCAAGGTTGCTTCGGACTCCAAGGTGTTTTGATAGCAACTTCTAATACGTCTTTATCCGTGAGTTGTCCTTGTACAGGGGCATGTTCAATGGCTTGGACTCCAGCAAAGTCAGTATGCCAATCTTCTACTTTTTTCTTATCCCACTTTCCCTCATGATTAACATGCTGTTGCAGGCTAAGATCAGGATCGATTTTTTTCGCCACATTTCCTAATAGTTTTTTATGTGCTATTTTTGAGGATGCTGTATCGACCTGCACCTTTTGTTTCTTACCAAAGGTCTTGAGGGTGTGTTCTCCGTAGGGAACTCCTTCTATGACCATGGCGGGTCGGGGCTCAGACGTTCCTTGAGGGGTTTTCCAAGAAAGTCGTTTAAGTATTTTTGCTTCCGTACTAGGTTTAAACTCCCATGTGGGAGTCGTATTGAGGTGTCTAAGTAACTGATGGTTTAAAGGGGCAGAAAGCTGTTTTGAGCCAAAGACCATGCCTAAAACATGTCTGGCTTCTGGTATTTGGATATCTTGTGGTGTCAGTCTTAGTTTAGGCACATGAAGACCATTGATGTGTGGTTGAATGCGTTGCTGAATGCCACGTAACATGGGTTGTGTCTCCTACTTTGTAGAATCCTCGGTGTATCATGAATAAAATATATAAAAATAAAAACACTCTTTGGGGCTGTCTTGCTGATAGTTTCCCTATGAAACGTTTTGCTAAAAGGGTTGCATTCCCACTGTGTTTGGCATATAAATAATACATCGACAGCGTTAAACCACTGTTTACTGCTTCCTTAATGCGCTTGTAGCTCAGTTGGATAGAGTACATGGCTACGAACCATGCGGTCGGAGGTTCGAATCCTTCCAAGCGCGCCATTTATAAAACGCCCCTTTACAAAAAGTAAAGGGGCGTTTGTCTATGAATACTTGGCTGACATCTTTTGTTTTTAAAATGATTTGATGCTACTAGTTATCCTGTAAAGCATCAGAGTACCATGTCCTCTTCTAAATACCAACAGGTACCAAAGTCTCCGAAGGTAAAAGATGCACAAAAGCAACAGTATATGAGAGATCTGGTGAATGGAGGTGCGTGTGCGATGCCCGAGCTTTGGCAAAAGAACATGATACTACTGTAAAAGATGTCAAATCTACAACATAGCGTACTTTTAGGTGCTAATGGTGAGTGCTTATTGATTGCTGTTTAACACGGCTCTGAAACGTGCTGTTAGTTGCTTGTCTATTTTAGATAGGGCAAGGTACTTTTGGGCGTTTTGTGTTTGTAGCATGGTTTCACTTTCAATATCCACACCGTTGGCATCATTACGCCATGTGGTCTGGAACGCCTCAGGGGACATGGTCATGCCTGTATCATTGGCTTCTGAGGCTTCCTCCATTAAGGGGAAGTGTTTTGCATGGGTGCGTTGTAAATGATGAGGGCTTGGGTGCTTGCTTCTGCTCAAAAATGAAGGAGCTTGACCCTCTTGCTGGTATTGGTTCAGCATGGCTTTGAGATGCCCTTCAAAAGGAACGTCTAAGGGTTTGTAATGGGGCGTATCCACATTTGCCAAGTTCCCAATAAGAGCTTGTTGGCGTGCTTCATGCCCCTTGAGGGCTTCCCCAAGGAGATTTTTTGTAAAACTGGAGAAAAGAGAATGCGTCATCATACGCCTATGGTATGAGATTGAGCCTACAAGCTACAAGTGCTTCATGAGAAGATTCCATCAGGTAATGGAGTGCTTCAAATGCCGATGGTTAAAGTTTGTCCCTTATTTAGACGATACCCTTGTAACAAGAGTGTCATTGTCATCTTATCGCATGAGAGCCTTGAGAGAGTATTCTTCCTATGATTAGTCCAGCGACCGTTTTTCCCTCCCAGCAGGCGTACGTACAACATAACATGTTAGGTAATCTGAATACGACCTTGGTACAAGGTGCTTACCAGAATCCTTGGGAGTTTGTACAGTACAACCCTTTAACGCATGTAGACCAAGCTAAAGCGGGTGATAGAACGGCTTCTACGGGACGAGCCAGTGATTATTGGGGTGGTGGGTTTATTTGGGGTAAAAGTGATGCCCAAAAAGCCAGTGAATGGATGACAGACAATGTGATGGATGGTCCTATTGTGGGTAAAAACCCCGTCACGCAGGTACTACCCAATGGTGTGGGCTTCAATAATCTTTCTCGACGCTCAGATTATTACAATGCAAGCACTAATACCATTGCTGAAATTGCCAATTTTCGAGGTTCTGTGAATACCCAAGTAGGTACTGCGGTTCGTCCAAATACCAATACGTTGCTCCCCGTGTTTTCAAGCTTACAGACTCCTAGTGCCTTGGGGATTGCCTCAAGTGTTGACTGGTTTGTACGCTCTGGACAACTCAATGATGGGTATGATGGTAGTTTAGTCACCAATAATAATTTAAATCCCGCCATTGTGTATCCCTACACCACGGCAAACTACTTAGAAGATACCTTACCTCCTTCTCAGTGGGATGACCCTAATGCCCCTTTGCCTAACCAATACGCAGGTCCTGCACCGTATCCGTTACCGTTAAGCCCTACCACAACGGGGAATGCTACGGGGATTTCTGTGGGTAATACGACACAAGCCTCTCGTACTGTAAGTTTACAATCGTATTTAAATACCAATACTGCTTCTTCCACCTCATCTAATGTGGGCAGTGCAACCCAAGTGCCTCGAACAATGTCTATTGGGCAGTTTGTGAATCAGCTAACGGCAGCGGGTACTTCTTCTAATACGGCTGTTTCTACTGCTTCTTCTGTCCAAGTAGGTAACACGGTTCAACCAACCTCTTCTCAGACCACCCAAGTAGGTGCTGGAGGAAATACGATTCCTGTATATTACGTTGAAAATATTCCCCCTCAAGATGTGTTTAAACGTTACTACAATAACCCTTATGGGGTAAACCCTAACTATACTTCATTATTCCCGACGATTGGGCTTATGCCAGCGGGTATTAATGCGTACATGGGGCAAGTGATTTCCACCAATTTCTTAGGTACATAGAGCGTACACTCCCTTACATCGATAGTCACGAACGCCTTTCTTTACAGAGAAGAAAGGCGTTCGTGTTTTGGTATGATGCTTGTACGTTAAATGGCTTTATCGTAAGGTTTTTCGGGTAATGCCCTTGCAACAAGTACATTCCCTTCTACCAGTACTTCAGGTTTGTCTAACTTGAATGCTTGGTTTGCATCAGGAGTGACCGCAATGGTGCCTTGACGCATCATGCTTCCCATACTCTTGAAGGGATTGCCCTCGGGGAGGGTTTCAATGTAGTTATCACGATGCTTTAAGCCGTTATGGTAAGCGTGTAAGTTTCCTACATCGCTCCAGACCCCTTCTGCCACATGGGTGTAAAGAGGGTATCCTTTTTCAACAAGGTAAGGGAATACATCGTTGCCAAAGTCAACGCCTGCTTTAGGATCAGTGAGGGGCTGTTTGCTACGCTCTTTGATAAGGTCAAAGGCTTTGGGGTCAATGACATAAATACCTGTATTCACTAATTGATGCATGGGCTTGGAAGGGTCTTCATCCTTGAGGACGGAGAGGTCTTTGGGTTTTTCAACAAACTTTTTGATAATCCCAGAGTGGTTTGCCTCAGAAGATTTAATACAGCCAAAGTTCGGTAAAATCGTGCTGTCTTCTGGCTTCATGGAAACAATGGTCACCAAGGCACCATGTTCTTTGTGAGCCTTATTATGTGCTTCTAGTACCTTGTGAAAATCAATCCCTTTTACCATGGCATCGCCTTGAATCACAAGAAGTGGGCGTGTATGTAACTTGCTTTTGAATGTTTCAACGGCGGCTTTTGCCTCAGCTGGAGAAGATGCTGCGTCACTATGAGGAAAAGGCTTCATGGGGTTTGCCGTTTTGTAGCCATCTTCAAGTACCGTTAATACTGTGCCAGCAGTGCCAGGTAAGCCATTGTCTTTCACGTAAAAAGCATTCACTTTACTGACGGGTTGGTCTAATTTTTGTTGTGCTTTTGCAAGCGTTTCAAACGATTGTTCTATCCCTTTAAGGGTTTGGTCTGCCTTAAAGTGTAAGTGCGTCACAAAATCAGAAGCTCCTTGTTGAGCCAGTTCTGTCATCACAGCACCAGGAATTGAAAGCCCAGGTTGTACAGGGGCGGCGGTTTTACTTCCAATGGTTGGGGTGAAAGGATAAAACCTAGAGGATAAGCCTGCTCCTAATACAAGAACCGTTGCGTTGAGAGGCTTTCCGTGCGTGTGAAGTTTATGGGTTTGAGTCCCTGTTAATGCACCACTTTCAAGGATAAAGTTCGATTGTTTCACACGGTGCATTTCCACTTCAGTACCTGTTTTTTTGAACCAAGCTTTTGAGCCAGGCAGCATAAAGTAGTGTACATGAGGGTCATTAGGCGAGCGGAATCGTACCGAGGTGTTGCCATCCCCTTTGGCTTGTACCACGGCAAAAGTTTTAGGAAGTCCTTCTGGATGTGTGACCGTGCCTATTTTTTTAACTTGACCAGGCTCTCCTGTAACCAAGCCGTAAATATCGAGTTTATCGCCTTTGGGGTCGGGGAGTTGGGTATTAGCTTTAAGCTTTTTTACTTCACCTGCTAAGGTTTCTACAGGGATTTTGTTGATAAGGGTACTATGGACAGCAAAGTCATCTTGGATAGGTGCTTGCAGTACATTCCCAAAACGTTGGCTAGAGGGTGACTGTACATGAGAAGCCAAGAAAGGAGAACCAAAAGGCACACGAGCCATAGAAATCGGACGCATGATGTTTTAAAGCCTCATGAAATGAAATGGTCAAGTTTTGGGGAGTGTCTTTTTACACAAGCGTGGTGCAATCATACTTAACCTAGCAACACTTAATATTGCCTTGTAAACCATAAGGCAATACGAAAACAATGTATAAAAAGAGGTTGAATAACGTACGAATGATGAGAAAGGGAAAATACCCAATAACTCACAGTTATATTGTCCTGCTAATAGAGGAGAGGTGTCAATGTCTAGCGATGCAAAATAAAGAAAAACTTAAAAAGTTAACAAAACGTTACAAAGTTATATTTCTTTCCTTGTTTGGTCGAACTGATAGAAGTAGGTGTTTCTGTCAAGTCCTGAGGTTTTGAAGCACTGCCATCCCTCCTAAATCAATCCTTGTTTTATGCTTAGCAAAGAGTCTGCTTGATTGTGTTGGCACACCTTTTTAAAGAGAAATAAAGAAGAGTTTCTATACCATGATGATAAAAGATGTTAGCACGCCTTCCTCTTCCTCACGTATGAGACAGCCCAAAATGTCTTCGGCTACGATGGCTTCTCAAGTGAGACCGTCTACAAAAATGCAAAAATCAACGAGTGTTGCGAATGCCAGTGCTAATGCAGAGTCATGGGCAACCAGCCAAACGAATAGTGCTTCTACTGATTTACCGCAAGTACAGTCGCAATTTTATGAAGCAAACCGTGCCATTGTGGCATTTACCAAAAGTATTGACGGGCAAAAGGGGTTTGCCTATGAAAACCCAGAGTTAGGACGTATTATGGATGACCCCGAAAAAGGACCTGTCTTTGCACTGAAAGGGTTTACTGACCCTGAAACAGGCATGGAATATCCTGACCCCTTAGTGGTGTATGTGGATAAAAATAATCAGATCCAGTTTCAAATGGATGAAAATACACCGCTGGATAAGCAACAGATTTGGAGTGATGGACGTTGGAAGTCGATGCCTTCCGTGCTTGACCGTGTAGCAACCCTGATGGGAGAAGCCAAAAAAGAGCATGGGCTGAAAATGAGTGAGTTTGCTGGGAATGTGCGTGGTAGTGCGATGGTGCAGATTCCCAAAGACTTGTTGAATGTGACCCCTCGTGTGCCTGGTAAAGTGACCTCAGAGGATGAACCAGTGGGCAATGAACGTCGTCGTAATGAAAGCCTTGATCCAGACTATGATTCAGACATGGAAGCGTATCAGGCTGCCATGGCAGACTATCGGAAGCGTCAAGAGCGTCAAGCCCAGCAAACAGAGAGACAAAACTCTCCTTATGCCGATCTTTCTACGGCACAACTCATGCAGATGGCACGTACGGGCGATAAGTCAGAGGCTGTCATTGGTGAGCTTGCCGCACGTATGCGTGAGGACCAATCGGGTACACTTGCTGAAATTGATGCTTCACGTACAAAAACACCTGAAACCTCTCAGCAAGACCCCATGCAGGGCATGATGATGCAAATGATGGCCTCCCAATCGCCTGAGATGGCACAAATTCTGCCAATGCTTCAAATGATGAACAACGGAGGCAAAGCTCCCATGGCAGGTAATAACCCGATGATGTCTATGTTGGGTGGTTTAGGTGGGAATACTGATCCGCAAATGGCTCAAATGATGGCAATGATGCAAATGTTTAACGGTGGAAAATTAACCTAACCTCTAGGGGTTAGACATCGTTTTGTTGCCTTGCCAAGGTATTGACCCATTGTTCAAATACCTCACCCCGATGTTCAAAGCTTCTGAACTGGTCAAAACTCGCACATGCGGGCGAAAGAAGTGCATACGTGGTGAAGGGTTCGCTGGTAGCCTGTGTTGAAAGGTAATGTTCTACTTGCTGCACAATATAGTGACATCCTTCTTCAAGCGTTTCTACTTGGTGTAGTGGGACTTCAGGGGTGTACGCTTTTAATGCGTCTATAAAACGATGCTGTGCTTCACCATATAAAATGACGCTTCCTTTGAGGGGATGGGCTTGTGGGATAAGTCTTGCAATGTCCTGACACCATGCGTTTAAAGGCGTGCCTTTGTCATGTCCTCCGACCAAGACAAATAAGGGGATGGTTTGGCTCAAAATATCAGAGGCAAGTGCCTGTAACCCTGCTTGAGATGCCTCTGGGTTTGTGGCTTTTGAGTCATTGAACCAATGAATGGTGCCTGAACCATGGCGGGTGGGTGTAAGGGGTGCTAAACGATGTGCAACCCCTTTGAAGGCTTGAAAGGCATGTTGAAGTGCGTCAGGTGAGTGTCCAAGCTGATAGCCAATCGCAAGACACTGAGCAAGGTTTTGAATGTTATGGTATCCCTTGAGTTGGAAGTTCTTGCAGGAAATAGACTGGCTGGACGTAGCCTGTCCCTGAGGATGATACTTAAGGGCTGCCTCATGCGTAGGGTGCCATGTGATGCGATGTGAAGGAAGCGAGGTCTTCTGAGGAGGGGTAGCGCTAGACGATGCAGGTGTGAGTATCCACAGTGGGCTTTTCTCAGAGCATCCTATAGGGTGGAGGGTACTTAAGTGTTGTAGGCTCTCTGTGAGAGGGTCTGTTTCAGGGAGTATCCATACAGAAGCTTTTTGCCCTAATGGATAGAATAGCTTTGTTTTTGCGGCTAAGTAAGCCTCTAGTCCGCCGTGCCATGCCAGATGGTCAGGCTTCAGGTTCGTATGAACGCACGCCCAAGGGGTGGCATGATGGGTATAGTGAAGTTGATACGAGCTCACCTCAGCCACTAAAAAAGCGGGATGTTTTACGGCATTGGAAGCGTGTTGTTCGGCACAGAGTTGCATGAGACTCTCTAGTACAGGAAGCCCGATATTGCCTCCTGCTTTGGCAATGTAACCTAAGGTGTTTAACATGTGCGTGAGAAGACTTGTGGTCG
>JBJTUH010000178.1:0-5095 GCA_046080605.1 Vampirovibrionales bacterium | reverse complement strand
GCCTAGCAACCTTGTGAAGGGTTCGGCCAGCACCTGTAGCCCGATTATCTTTGGTGATTGGTCGCAGTTGATGGCCGCCAACTGGGGCGGTGTTGAACTGAACAGTGCTAGCCCCCCTGATGATCCTAGCGTGGTGTACATTACGGCGTTGCAGATGTGGGATTTCGCTGTGAAAGAGGTGAAAGCCTTTGCGGCCTGCTTGGATGCGATAGCGTAGGTTTCGCCCCCTTGTTCGTCATTGCGAGTGAAACGAAGCAATCCCCTACACAGAAGCGATAAGCCTAAGGAGATTACCACGCCTAACGGCTCGCACTGACAACACCCTTTTTTATTCCCCCTTGTTTTAGGAGAGTTTGCCCCCATGAAGATACAGTTAAAACGAGCGATGCTCATTGAAGGTAAAGGCGTTGAAGCCGATGCCATTGTGAATTGTGATACAACCATTGCTGAAGCCTTGCTAGCGATGGGCGATGCCACCGTGGTGGTGGATGCCCCTGACGATGCCGATGTGGTGGAGATTGAAACCATCGACCACTTGAAGGCTCGCTTGGTGGAGTATGCTGACTACATTAGCGAGCTGGAAAAAAGCAACGAAGCCTTAGAGGCCGAGAACTCCGAGCTAAAAAAAGCTAACAGCAAGCTAGAAGCCACCAACGACAAACTAAACAAAAAGTTAAAAGAAGGAGGCTCTACCGATGCCAGCTAGCTTTTTGCACGGCGTTGAGGTGATTGAGTTGGAGTCGGGCTTTCGCCCGATCCAAACAGTTGCCTCGGCCATTATTGCCATTGTAGGTACGGCACCCAATGCGGATGTCGATGCCTTCCCTCTCAACCGCCCCACGCTGATAAGCGGTAGCCTCGCCCAAGCGGCCAAGCTAGGGGTGGGCGGAACCTTGCCCAACGCCGTGGATTTGATTTTAAAACAGGCAGGGGCGGCCATTGTCGTGATTCGGGTAGAACACAACACCAACGCTAACACCTTGCGTGCGAACGTGATTGGTGGCACGAACCCCGATGGCAGCTACACTGGTATTCAAGCCATCCGTTCGGCCAAGGAACTGACGGGGGTTAACGCCTCGTATTTTAATTGCCCCAGGCTTTACCGATAGTCGTACCAGTGGTGGGGTTGTTACTACCACCGTGAGTGCTGGCGGGTCAGGCTACACCACGGCTCCCACCGTCACGTTTGCGGCACCACCTACAGGTGGTATTCAAGCCGAAGGCGTGGCAACCGTGGCCGCTGGTGTAGTCACAGGTATTACCATTACCAAGGTAGGGGCGGGGTATAGCTCTGCCCCCACCGTGACGTTTAGCGGTGGCGGTGGTACAGGAGCCACGGCTACCTGCACCATTGGCTCGGTGCGTAACGCCGTGGGTGCTGAACTGTTGAGCGTGGCGAACCGCTTACGAGCATTTGTACTGTTGGATTGCCCAAGCACCAGTGATGCCGATGCCATCGCCTACCGAAACGATTGGGACGGGTTAGGCCGTATTATGGTGGTGGAACCCAAGGTGTTAGTCGACCGTGGCAACACCGCCCCCGATGCCGAACCTGCCAGCAGTGTATGGGCGGGCATTACCGCCAAGACGGATTACGAGCAAGGCTTTTGGTGCTCGCCTAGTAATAAGGATATTGCGGGCATTGTGGGCATCGCCCGCCCGATGGACTTTGCGATGGATGACCCCGCTTGCCGTGCCAACACGCTGAACAGCCAACAAATTAGCGTGATTGTACGCAAACGAGGCTTTAGCACGTGGGGCAACCGCACCACGAGTAGCGATAGCAAGTGGCAGTTTTTAGCCGAACGCCGTACCGCCGATATGATTAACGATAGCATTCAAGCGGGCATGTTGACGTTTGTGGATCGGCCGATTAGTAAGGCGATGATTCAAGACGTGCTGGAAAGCATCAACGAGTACCTGCGTAGCTTAAAAAGCCAAGGGGCGATACTGGATGGTAACGCATGGATTGAAGACGAGCTGAACCCCATTGGGCAGTTGGCAAACGGCCAAGTGGTGTTTAGCTTCGATTTCAAATCATCGCCCCCTGCCGAACGCATCACCATTCGTTCCGCCGTGAATAACGGTTATTTGGAGGAGTTGATCTAATGACTGGCAGACAAGTACTTAAAAACTTTAGCCTCTTCCTGAATGGCGACAGCTATAAGGGCAAGGCCGAAGACGTAACCCCGCCCAAGTTCACGTTCAAAACGGAAGAGTATCGCCTAGGCGGGATGGATGTGCCGTTAAACGTGGAAATGGGCATGGAGGCTCTCACCCTGAGCTTTACCCTGATGGCTTACAACAAGGAAGCCTTAAAGCTGATGGGTAATACCCTGCTACCTACCCGCTTTGTGCTGAAAGGAGCCTTGCAGGATGAACTGGTAGGCACCATTCAACCCGTTGAGATTGTGGCGGTTGGCCGTTTTAAAAGCGTGGATTTAGGCCAGTGGAAGGCGGGCGAAGCCAGCAAGATTCAATTTGAAAGCATGGCCTTGCCCTACTACAGCTACAGCCAAAACGGCGAACTGTTGCACCTGATTGATGTGAACAACATGGTTCGTGTTATTAACGGGTTCGACCAACTGGCCGCTCAACGCCTCGCCCTTGGCTTGTAGCCTTTGTTTGTCATTGCGAGCCGTTAGGCGTGGCAATCCCCCGCACAGAAGCGATAAAGCTAAGGAGATTGCTTCGTTTCACTCGCAATGACAGCCCTTTATTTATCCCCCACGGGTGGATGAGATCCGCCCCTACTTTATAGGATGCCTTGACGTATGACTATTGAACTACCACAACACGCCACCTTAAACTCTGACCACAGCGTGAGCTACAAACTGATTTACCCTGTTGATGTAAACGGAGCCACCTTATCACAACTGAACATCCGCCGCCCACGAGTGCAGGATAGTATCGACCGTGACCTATGGAAGCAACAAGGCAAAAGCAGTTTAAGCATTGATATTCATTATTTTAGTAACCTTACAGGCCAAGCCCCTGAGGTTGTATCCAAACTGGATACCTTGGATTATATCGCCCTAGGCGAGGTATTAACTTTTTTATCACGCCCCCAGCGACAACATCGCCCAGCTAAGGCAGTGGGTGTTGGCACTGGCACACTGGAGCCACACCCCCCTGAACGATGTATTACAGATGCCCGCAAGTGAGTTCAGCCTTTGGCTAGATGCCTTGCAACCCTTTTTAGAAAGAGAGAGTTCCGCCATGTAACCCTTTACGTCATCCCCCGCCCTTGCCTTGGCGTGTAGTTTAATGTGCATGGTGCCCTCGTTCTGAAAGATAGTGAAGTCCTAATACTATACCATGAACATCTTTGTAATCATGCGAAACAATACACCTAAGGGAGAGGGAGAAGTAACGCAACATCTACTCGCCGTTTTACGCAATAGACTCAACACCCCTTATCGCACAAGCCGAACGGCTTCGCCCCTACGAGGAACAGCCACCGAAACGCAACATCGACTCACCGTTTTACGAGGCCAACGTTCGACCCCTTATTGCACGCCCGAATGGGCCGAATGGGCTTTGATGGTTTGTAAGTCTTTGTCGCCCCGCCCAGAGAGGTTGATTAAGATGTTGACACTGGCAGGCAAGGTGGGGGCCAGCTTAATCGCCTCGGCAATGGCGTGCGATGATTCTAGGGCAGGCAGAATGCCCTCGGTGCTGGCCATGGTTTTAAACGCAGCTAGGGCTTCGGCATCGGTGGCACTGCTGTAACTAGCTCGGCCTGTATCACGCAGGTGGGCATGTTCGGGGCCAATGGAAGGGTAATCTAACCCCGCAGAAATGCTGTGGGTGTTGAGAATTTGGCCATCATCGGTTTGCAATACTAGGCTCTTCATGCCCTGTAGCACGCCAAAGCTCCCTAGGGCTAACACGGCTCCGTGGTAGGGGGTGTTCAGGCCGTGGCCAGCGGGTTCCACACCAATGAGCTTCACGTCGGCATCGTTGCTAAACCCCTGAAAAATCCCAATCGCATTCGAGCCGCCACCCACGCAGGCCAGCACAATATCGGGTAGTTGCCCTAGTTGCATCAAGCATTGTTCACGGGCTTCTTCGCCAATCACCTGATGAAAATACTTCACCATGGTGGGAAAGGGGTGGGGGCCGGCCACCGTGCCAATCACATAATGGGTATCCCGCACGTTGGTAATCCAATCACGCATGGCATCGTTAATGGCATCTTTCAAGGTTTTACCGCCACTTTGCACGGCAACTACCTTGGCACCTAAGAGTTCCATACGCAATACGTTGGGCTGTTGACGCTCGACATCCACGGCTCCCATGTACACAATGGTTTCTAGCCCCAGTAAGGCCCCTGCCATGGCAGTGGCGACGCCGTGTTGGCCTGCCCCCGTTTCGGCAATAATGCGGGTTTTACCCATGTATTTAGCCAACAAGGCTTGGCCAAGGGCGTTGTTGGTTTTATGTGCCCCACCGTGGAGTAAATCTTCCCGCTTAAACCACAGTTGAGCCCCGCCCAGCTGTTGGCTTAAGCGTTTGGCGTGGTAGAGTGGGGTGGGTCGGCCAGCGTAGTGGGTGAGGAGATCTCGAAACTCGGCCAAAAACTCGGGGCTGTGGGCGGTGGTTAAAAAGGCGTGTTCTAGCTCGGTGAGGGCGGGCATCAAGCTTTCGGGGGCGTAGCAACCGCCGTAGTTTCCAAAAAATCCGTTGTGTTGCATCATGGGGTTGGGCTTTCTTTTGTACGAGTTAATAATGTATTCCAAGCAAGTTTCTGCTCGTATTGAATCTCTGAGTGTTCGGCCAAATTATGACAATAATAGTTTATAAAATCGTTCGTATTGTTAATCAGACGCAGATAATACTTTAAACTGGGTAACACACCGTTAATAATCAGTTCGCACCCATGTTCGTTACGAATGGTTTCTACTAACTTAGAGACTGCTTTTTTATCCGATTCTACAATATCTAGGGTACTTAAAATATAATAGCGTTGCAATTTGGGGGAATATTTAATTTTTTCGTAACTTAATTCAACAATTTACAATGTGATAGGAATGTTGTATTTTATGAGAGTATTAACTAAAAGCTGTTTTGAAAAAAGTTGTCCAAACCTAGA
>JBJTUH010000177.1:0-7581 GCA_046080605.1 Vampirovibrionales bacterium | reverse complement strand
AATTCATTTTACCATTCTAACACAACTCTATGTTAAATGTGCAATGCCGTTTTTATTAAAGAAGCGTTGTTTCCCTTGTGTTTGAGGGTTAATACTGTTTGCACTCCATAAGGATGCTGCTGTAGGAAAACGGTCAATATCCTTAGCACCTAAGCCTGAGGCACCATTGGCAGTAAGATATTTTCCTCCTGAATCGCTAGAATGATAAAAACTTGCGGTGCCTTTAAGGGTTGGGTTGATAGAAATCATATACTTGGGCTTCTCTTCGTTGGGGGTAAGCGTGCGGTGTGCGTATAGGGCTGGTAAAACGATAGATACTTGGGTTTAACGCCTCTCGCCTCATGAGGATGATAGAGAGGTATCGACCTTATGAGAGCGTTTCTTCAAAGAAATTTACAAGGGTACCATTGCCTGAGGTTATCCTAAAATGGTGACACTAGAATATTAAGATAAGGTGAATGTTCATAGACAATGTCTTGCCATACGTGAAGCTTTACTGTTACAGTAATGAGCGTTCTCTTCATTTAGGAATAGTTTTGCTATTTCCAATGAAAGAGACGCTTCTGGATTGTATTATGGTTTTAAGTGCTTATTTTTTTTATTCTTGTTTCACACGCAATTTACACCTATTTTTGAACGCTTTTACCTTCTGAGTGACTTGTTGTTGTTCCGGGATTATAGCCAAAGGGTTAGAGTAGCCCCTATTGCTCCTTCTCTACACACATGATAAACGCCTTACATCCCCTGCTCAAGGAAGCTAGTGTGCTAGCTTCTCGTCAATCTGCATTGATGGTGCCTCAAAAAACACCTGAAGTGTTGTCTGGTTTAAAAACACAAGCGTCTGGACGAGTGTCTCATCTTGTACAAACGCATGAGCGTTCTATTTCCACGCTTGCAACTTGGGTAGTGGCTCCTTTGCTTGTTCCTTTGATACATTATACCCAAGACCGTCCTGAAGAACGTCGTAGGCTTTTTATTCGAGACTTTAGCTCATTGTCTATTGGTGCTACGTTGTTTTTTACGGCTTCAACCTTGACCTCAAACTTATTGAAGCATACAAAAGCCTTTGCTCAGAAAGCTTCCCATGCTCGTCTTTTATCTTTAGGTGCGGGATTGGTTGCCAATGTTCTATTTACAGGGTTTATTGCGGTGCCATTGTCTCGATGGCTTGATGCACGTTTGTCTCAACGAAAGAGTCTTTCTAAGACCAAGGCATACGGAGACACCTTCCAGCCTCGTGGTGCTTTTTATGCCCATCAAACGCCTGTATATTCGTATGCTCGTCAAGGAGGGAATCCTTCTGTGTCTCCTTTTGTGTTCACGAAGCATACCGAATCTTCCCGCTATGAACCCTTCTATCCTGTTGGTATGATGAAGCACGTGCCTTAGGGCTAGTGTTGATGTGCTGACGAGGCACCCGTGTTTGGATAGCCTGTTTTTTGGATCGTATGTGTAGATGTGTCTCAAGCTTGTGTTAGCACAGCGACGTAGTCAACGAGTGGTTTTTGTATGATAGTTGAGTCGGTAGTTTCTGTGCTGCAAGCAAGTTTACACTATTGGCAGGCACTTCCTTTTTCAACACAATGTTACCTGCTGTTTGCAAATATCTTGTGTATGGCATGGTGTGTGATGCTGTGTTTTCCTAAGTCTGTCAAAGTGGGTGCCTCACAAGATACCCCTGCTTTTGGGTTCTGGAGTTGGGTACTCATGTTATTTCAAACGGGTATGGGGACAGGGCTACTTTTTTGGGGAGGCGTTGAGCCACAGTGGCATGCTTTACACCCTCCGCCTCTTGAGGCTTCTTTGACGCTGCCCGATGCTTTGGCGTTAACATGGTTTCATTGGGGCGTGGTGCCTTGGGTATTGTATACCCTCGTGGCCTTATGGCTTGCAAAGTTTTTAAGTCCTGTGACTACACAGACGTTGCACACTTCAGAGACTCGTATGTTCTCTCTGGGGGAACGCTGTGCGATGTTTTGGCAGATACTTGGCAATAAACTTCCTGTACTTTCTCAAAACTGGCAACAGGTCTTTGTGCGTTATGCCGTGAATGTTTTGGTGGTTTGGGGGGTATTAATGGGGGTGGTTGCCACCCTATGTATGGGGGTGTTGCAGTGGCACGCTAGTGTTTTTCAAACACACCTTGCAGAGGTAGGTAGGGTGCCATGGCAGGTGTATGGCGTGTTAGTAGGGTTTTGTGCGTGCTTCTTAGCGTCGGCATTATCGGGGATTGCTTCAGGGGTTAAAACATTAAGTTGGCTTACTACGATACTGATGTTGCTGCTTCTTGCGATGGTGACGCTTTGGCTGATGCAAGTACCGCAAGACGTTCAGTTTTTGGCATTGTGGTGGCACGCCTTAGTGGCTTGGGTGATGAAATCTCCTGCTTGGATGTGGGGGCTTCCCTCAAGTATCTTTGACCCCACGCATCTTATGGTACAAGGAACCCTCTTAGAAACCCGTAGTGCATGGGTGAGCGAATGGACAGGAAAGTATTGGAGCTGGTGGCTGGCTTGGACTCCTTTTGTCAGTCAGTTTTTATTAACCATTTCTAAGGGTCGTTCTGTAAGAAGTGTGGCGTTTTTTGGCGTGGTAATACCCACGATGTTTTCCATGGTATGGTTTGCGATTTTTACCCTGTTTGCCCTCCATGTCAAGTTGCCCTTGCATCATCTGACGCAAGCACCCGCTTGGACGCATCAAGCATTGGGTGTATTACCTTTTGCGGGGTATGCACGAGGTATTTTAGTGACGCTCATTGCCTTAGGGGTGATTAACTCGTTGGATGCCGTGGTGATTACCTTGAGCGAACTGATGGGTTGGTACCCTCGTAAACGGCTTACGGTATTATGGACAGGATGTATTATAGGGCTTTCCGTATGGGCATTCTATGTGGGTGGTCTCCCTTTACTACAAACCTTAACACTGCATCATACGCTTCCTTACACGCTGTGTATTATGGCTTTCATGGTGCTATGGCTTGTGCAGGGTAAACTTTCCCGTGTGGCTCCCAAGTTTTCACTTGATAAGTCTCATGAGATGACCTCTCGGGGTTTACCTTTGGCAGTATCTGTGGCTAAGTCAGTGAAGCTTTGAGCTTAGTGTGTGGGGTGCGGCTCACTGGTTTCGATTTCAATCACTTGCACAGGACACCCTTTTTCTGCTACTTTACAGGCTTCTTGGTGGCGTGCAATGGTTTCAGGTGAACCAATTACCTGAGCCTCATCTTCTACATAGAAGACCTCTGGACAGCTTACCTCACAAAAACGACATGCAATACATCCTGCGTGAATCTTAACAGAGGGGTTCATGAGGCACTAGGGTTTTCTGAACATGGTTACGATAGGAGCATGAGAGGGACGCTGTTGCCTGTGTTGAACCCCGTCGAAAAAGGGTTGTCAACCCGAGAAGAACTGACGGAAGCACTAACCTCTTGAGAGGTGATGGGGGAGGGTACCGTTCCTGCAAACGATGCAACACTCATGGCAATATTGGGTGTAAGGGTTGGTGCCACAGACTTATCTTTTACGGCAGAAGCCTTATGGATATTCGCTAGGGGTAAGGTTGCTTGTGTACTGGGCAAATGGGTAATATTAGAAAAGCTTGTGGTTTTTAGGCTTGACGCATTGACTTTCAGACTCGGTTGCTGAGACGCAACGGCGGGAGCCACACCTTTTTGAGTGGCAGAAGACCAAGCAGGAATAGACGAACATGGCTCTGAGCTTGGTTCATGGGCAGGATGGTGTCCTAAAGCTTTGTTACGATACCCTCGCCCTGCACGGAAGCCAGAAAACCAGAAAAAAGGTGGAATAAATGGCTCCATCGCAGATAAATCCATCCCAAACTTGAAGAGTAGGGGGATGTCATCTACGTGAATAGTGGCATCCCATACTTCTAACTTTCTATCGGCTCTTTTAGGGGCATGAGGCATTAAAACACCCGCAATCGCATTCCCTACGCCATTGGCAAGTAAGGAGCCAGAGGCAATTCCTGCAAGGAGTCCGCCCCCTACCACGCCCATCCGAGGGAGGGTGGTATTTTGTAGCTTTAGTGCTTGGGTTGCCATTTCTCCTAAAGAAACCCCTAGCCCACAAAACAGCACATTGGCAACCATTTGGAAAATACCTTCTTTTAACACACATTGGTCTGCATGGGCATCTTTTTTGTTTAGACGGTTTGCCAGTAAACCCGAGAGAACCCCTGAGCTAATGGTCACGGCACCTGCACCCACAAATCCTTTCACTTCATCCCAGTTGTCTTCCTTGGTTTCAGTGGGAAATAAGGCTCTTAAGCGTGCGGTAAAAAGGGTATGAGACGCTTTGTTTTGTAACGCTTTTTGCTCGTGTGGCTGAGTTTCAATACGTTTTAAAAGGTCTGCACCCTCTTTAAGCGTCTCTCTGGCAAGGTCAAGAGCCTCTCTTTTTTGATTATCTGCGTGGTGTAAAACCCCTTGTAAATGCTTGTAAGCCTGCTTCAGTTCAGGAAGTGCGTGTGCTTCTGTAAGGGTTTGATGTTGTTTCAGTAATGCTTGAATCAGTGCCTGACGAGGCTTCAATCCTACCGTGCTAGGGGTATGGGTGAGTGTGTTGACCTGTTCCAGAAGGTGTGTCCCTAGGGTTTGGCGTGTGTGTGCCAAATGTTCGCTCATGCCTTTGGCGGCTTGATGATAGATTGCAGGGTTATGCATAAACCATCGAGTGGCAAGAAGGGTTCCTGCAATGGTTGCGGGGAGTACAATCAAGTCTCTGCGTAAATGCTCGTGTTTTTCTTGAGGAGGTAGGTCATGACGAAACACGTCTTCCGTGAGAATCTTTGCGGTCATGGCGGGGTAGAACACCCGAGGAACCCATTTTTGGGTGGCTTCAATGATTTGAGGTTGCTCTAACGTATGTTGTAACAGACATGCTTTGGTACCAAGAGTGGGAAGAGCTTGTGAGAAAGATAAAGCGGTCATGATACTTCAAAGATGACAGGTTACGAATCAACAAAACATACGAACATACGAAGGAAAGAAGCTTTCAGGATAAAACCCCAACACGGTGCAATGATGCAATGAGAGGTGCCAAGCTTCTACATGAGAATTATTCTCAACTGAATACCATTATCATACGCCTAAAAAGACAAAAGTAAATGAGAATTATTCTCAAATACGAATGATTTTAAAAGATTTATATTTCCTTTATCTCATGGTTTCTCGTCTTGATGGGTGGTCTTGAGAAATAATGATTGCCGAAATAGCAAAAGTGGAGGATAATACTGTTATGATGTAAATGACCTTGTGGCTATTTTTCCTCATATCTTGGTTCTGGCTCTTCATCGATAGCCCTCTTTCTTTTTTTCTTTTATTTTGTGTTTTTTCTCTGGAAAGTCTGTGTTTCGTTCTATGAATACTAAGCTTTTTGTTCGTAATCTCAGCTGGTCTGTGACTGAAGCTGACCTCACCACCCTTTTTGGGAATGTGGCGGAAGTTGTCTCTGTGAAGATCCCTACACGTCGTGAAGACGGTAAACCTCGTGGATTTGCCTTTGTCGAAATGGCATCTTCAGAAGGGGCTCAGTCAGCCATTGACCAGTGTCACGGCTTTATGTTGCATAACCGCGAAATCAGTGTAGACTTTCAAGATGAAACTAAAACACGTGCTGGTGGGAGTATGGGTGGTCAGTCCAAGCCTCATGTAGGTGGTGGCGAAAAAAATCCTAAGCTTTTTGTCAGAAATATTTCTCATAGCGTGACTGAGCAGGACTTACAAGTACTGTTTGAGCAAGCAGGTACCGTGGTTTCTATCAAAATCCCTCAAGACCGCATGACAGGTCAGTCTAAAGGGTTTGGATTCATTGAGATGTTCAGTGCTGATGAAGCTGAAGAAGCACTCAACCGTTTAAATAACTATGAACTTCAAGGGCGTGCCTTGATTGTTGCTTACCAAGACCCTAACCGTGAACAGCAACGTGGTAATACCTCCCGTCGTAGTTTCTCGGGTGGTGGTCAAGGTGGTGGCGGATATGATGAATACGCCATGTTCCCTCAAGAAGATGTTCATTATCGTAAACAACGTTACCAGCATCAAGGTTGGTAAGGTGTTTTCGCCGATGGCATGAGCCTTAAGTGACTCATTCGTCTTTATACTAAAAGCCTCTGAATAACATTTCAGGGGCTTTTAGCGTGTTACCCTTGTTACGTTTGTTTACATTGACGTGGGTTTTTCTAGCATGGAATACAAAGATGTTCTAAACTAATCTTCAGGGTATTTTAGGTAAATGATTCATCGTGAAGGCTTGGGTTTTAAGAGCTTCACGGATTGGGTAAGTTTCTCGTTTACTTCTTTCCTCTTTACTGTATCCATCCATGATTACTGGGGTTTATAACACTTATGCGTCTTGCACACTCTCATCTTCAAGCTTCTTACGCACCTAAAGCTCAAGCGCAACAGCAACGCTTTGGTGCTAACCCGTTAGACCAAGCAGGTCAGTTCATTGAAAAAAATGCCCGTGCTGTGAATGTTGCCACCTTGGGTACGGCAGGTGCTGTTGCTGCTTATTCTATTCCTGTCATTGGCACTACCTTAACAGGGCTTGCTAGTGGAGCAATTGGTTTAGCGGGTAGTGTTCCTTTTGTAGGTGGTGCTTTAGGAACCGCCGCAGCGTTCTTGTTGAATCCTTTCACTGTCGCCGCAGCACCTGGGGTTGCTACTGCGGCGGCAGTGAATGGTGGGGTGAATGCTCGTTATGTGGCAACCCAAGGTAAAAATGCTTTTGGCTTAAACTTTTTAGTGGGCTTAGGTGCCAAAGCAAAAGTAGCTGCCTTCAATACGTATGCGGGTATTCGTAATACGGTTTCAACCGCACTAGGTGCCGTTGCTGGAAATCGTGTTGCTCATCATGTGGTGGTACCTCAGCTTGAAAGCGAAGTTGCCAAAGCGGGTGCCTATGCAGTGGGTACGGTAGGCGGTGGTGTTGTTGGTAATGTTGTGGGTAGAACCCTTGTTTCCAAGCAAACCCTCATTAATTTGACTAAAGGTGCCAACAAAAATGGCTTCTTTAAAGCACTTGCTAAAGCATTCCATATGTAATGTGTGCTTTTGAGGTTCCTATTTACAGACCTCAGTTTAACCCTCTGCTCTTTTTTAGAGTAGAGGGTTAGTTTTTTCATTTGTCCTCTTAATGTGTAGGTGTTTAGTGTGGCATAAAGTGTTGAAAGTAAATCACATGAAGTTAAATACGTCCTTAAAACCATGGGTTTCACACAATGCAATGGGCTTACAGCGATATGGTAACGCAAGTGCTTCTGTGGCACATGCCAAAGAAGGTTCTGCCTCTCATGGACACGGAACTTCCCATGAACCACAAACTTTGCATGTGGTTCATACCACCGCACCACGGAATGGCTTTTGGCGTGTGGTTGAAACCATGTGGGCGATTGATGTTATGGCAAACTTTTTTGGTTTGCTGGGTCATGCCTTTCACGGTATTGCAAATGTTGTAGGCGATTGGTTCAACTAGGGTGTTGCTTTAAACGCTTGTAATAGTGCGGGTAAGTCTATCCGATGGCATAAGGCTCTGGCAGGGTGTTTTTGGAAATAGG
>JBJTUH010000176.1:0-3305 GCA_046080605.1 Vampirovibrionales bacterium | reverse complement strand
GGTATCAATTAAAGGATAATCATTAATCATGGCATTGTAGCCCACCTTGAACGTTTTGGTCACAAAGGGAAACAGTGTAGGGTCTGCTTTCTCATTACAAACAAATACGGTTGGGTACTGGTTAAACAGAGGGAGCATCTCATGGATAAATCGTGCATAGTTGGCGTTAATCAAAAGGTTTGCCCAAGTTAAATGCTCTAAATCCCCAACACCATGAGCGTCTCGTTGCCATTGAAAGTCTTCTTGGCCTACGCAACATCTGCAACTAAGCCCTTTAAAATACCGTGGTTTCCTAAAGCGGAACGCATCCATGAGACGCTGTTGATAGAACCCATGCTCTTCTGGATGAAAACGCTTAAAGTCTTCCTTAGAATAAGGACCTTCTGTCACCTGCGTACCTATTTTGACTAAGTTTTGGTCAAGCACAAGCTCTTTATTCTGCAAGATAAACAACTCACCATCTGAGAAGCGGTTAAACGCAAAAGGAATCCGCTCACTCAGCAAGGTCAAAAGGGTGGTAAAATCCTGACGGAAACACTTGGTTTCCTCACGTGCAGACGCTGCGTGAAAAGGGTCACTTTGCGAAAAACTTTCAACCGTATACGCTAGCATAAAGGGGAGGACTCCTCTTCTGGGATAATAAGAGGGGAAGCAAGTGAGGGGGTGTTTGGAAACTGCAATAGCTCCCATCCTTGAGCCTGACACGCACGGTAATACTGATTGACCCCTGTAAAAAAAGTATCATCAGGCTTTTGTAAACTTCGCTTTTTCTTGACATGCTTCAAAGAAATGGCATGGGCATCTGTGCCAAGTTGCCAGCCATGCGTGCTACCCCAAAACTCGGGGGCTTCTTTAGGATGTGGGGGTACCCAGGTAGGGAGTTGCATATATTTTTGCAGCGTATAAGAGAAATGGATATCCTCACCACAAAGCTGAACATCCAGCAGAGGTAACTCACGACAGTATGCCGTCAAAAACGCTTTTTCAAAAAACCACGCATGTCCCACAATATCAACTTGCACGGGCGTTTCTATCGGGTTTGCCCAGCCGTAGCGAGTATGCTGGTAATAATCTTGAGCATCCTCAAAAACAAGCCCTATACTGCCCAAAAGTCCACGGTGGGTTTGTATCGTATGCAAGCAGTTCTCTAACCATCGGGGGCCTGGAATGGTATCGTCATCAAAAATACACACATAGGTTGTACGAACATTCAAGGCATAATAAAACCTTGCCCAAACCCCCCAGTTATGATTACTCACTGCTGCCTTGGTGTGCCGAATGGCACCAAAGTTATACTTAGGTAGGCTTGCAAGTCCTGTACTTGGGGCATTATACCAAAGCATGATATCGGCAGGAGGCACCGTTTGACGTTTCAGTGCGTTGAGCTGTGCGTCTAAGTTTTTGCCTCGACGAAACCCATTTAAAATAATGGTAACATCCGTTTGAGCAGGAAGCGAGAGTTGCGGCATCCCTGTATAAAGGGACGCTTGAGGGTATGATAAAACAGAAAGCATCGTAAAGTCTTAGACCATCACAGGATATAACACAGTCATCACAATGTAATTAATCACTAGTGTAACACACGATAGTTTTCCTCATCCATGGGTTACTGCATGGGTAAACGACCTTGAAAGGAACGGCTTAAGGTTAAATGGTCGGCATAGTCTAAATCCCCTCCCACAGGAAGCCCAAACGCAATACGTGTGACCTGAAGATTCGGGAGGTGTTGCTTTAAAAGCCTCGCCAAATACAAGCATGTGGTATCTCCCTCTGTGGAAGGAGGAAGGGCTAATATCACCTCTTCCAATGTGCCTTCAAGCTTCAGAACACGCTCTAACAGCGGACGAATGGTTAATCGTTCTGGGGTTAAGCCCTCTAGGGGAGAAATAAGTCCCCCTAAAACGTGGAAGCGTCCAGTAAAAGGGTCTGCTCGCTCAATCGCATGAATATGAGGTACTTCAGACACCACGCACAAACGTGCATCTTGACGTTCGGGGTCTGTGCAAATATCACACGGACTCGTATCTGACCAATTAAAACAAACAGGACACGGGTGAATACGTGCTTTGGCCTCCTGAAGCACTTGGGCAAAGTGATTGACCCATGTATCAGACTGTTTCAGGGTATGAAAGGCAAGCCTTTGTGCCGTTTTTGGACCAATCGTAGGTAGTTTCTGGTATGCTTCAATTAAAGCCTGTAAAGCAGGAGCAAAAGACATTAAAGTGACTCTCCTAGCTCTTGCTGAGAGACGGGTGTTTGAATGGAAACGTCTTCATCCTCAAACACAGGACGTACATGGGCAAGTAACGCTTGAGCCAGCGTTTGTTTACTCTGCAAGGGAAAGGGCGTGACCCTCAAGGAAGATGCGTCCTGAGAAGAAGCTTGTAGTAAGGTCACAGCATTGGTGTCACTTTGAAATCCTGTATGTTCGCTGTCTACACGATTTAAAACCAACGCTTCAACCCCTTTACGAAGACGTTTGGCGTTGGCAAGGGTCATATCTTCATGAACTTCAGCGGCAAAGCCCACCATATAGCATTTCTTCGAAGGTAAGTGATACTGTTGCCTCAAAGTGGCAAGTCCCGCAAGAATATCAGGGTTAAGGGTTAAGGCAAGATAAAGCGTCGCCTCCTGAGACATTTCCCCTTCTTGGAAAAGTGTTTCTTTTTTGAGTTTTTGCTGAATAGAAGGCGTAAGAGGTTTAAAATCACTCACAGCCGCAGCCATCCAAAGGCATGTGGGGGGAGCTTCAGGCATGTCAAAAAGGATGTGTTGTAACGCTGCTTGTAACGTAGAAACCGTGGGCGTATGAAGGACACAGTAAGGTCTTGAAGGAAGACGAGAAGCCTCTAAAGCAGCACACAAAACCACTTCCGCCCCCTGGCTCCAAGCTTCATCTGCAAGTGCGATGCCCATTTTACCTGAGCTTCTGTTGGTTAATACTCTTGCAACGTCTAAGGGTTCTTGCGTCCCACCCGCTGAAACCACCACTCTTTTTCCCTGCCAAGCGTGGGGGCTAGGATGACACGCTTTATAAAGTGCAAGCATCACATGGTCAAGAAGTGGGAGGTGTCCTTTACCCGTTTCACGACACGCTAAAAAGCCTGCTTCGGGTTCAAGCCCACTGTGCTGAGGACGCTCTTGTAAAGCACGCCAATTTTCTTGAGTGGCAGGATGCTCCCACATACGGGTATTCATGGCAGGTACCCATACGACAGGCTTACCTGTAAAAGTAATATACGTACAGCTTAGCAGGTCATCCGTCAACCCATGACGACACTTTGCCATCATATTCGCACTGGCTG
>JBJTUH010000175.1:0-22218 GCA_046080605.1 Vampirovibrionales bacterium | reverse complement strand
GGATGATATAGGCTCCCCGTGGTAGAGCTAGAGAGTGCTTCTTAGTATAAACTATACGGAGAAACAACGCCTGCAGGTAAAATATTTCCCTTATATAAGGTCAGTGTCACCGTCCCTGTAAGGCATTGGGTCAGAACTTGTACAAACGCATCTAAGGCTTCTCGTAAAGGCGTAAACCATTGCCCTTCATACACCAGATTCGCATACGTGATAGCGGACACATGCTTATGGTGTAGGGTGGTACGGTCAAGGCAAAGTTGCTCTAAACACGCCAGTGCCTGATATAAAATCGTCCCGCCAGGGGTTTCATACACGCCTCTTGACTTCAAGCCAACCACTCTGTTTTCAAGCATATCTAAAATACCAATGCCGTGCTTTGCCCCCAGTGCATTCAGTGTTTGAATCATGGTCACTCCTGCCATGGCTTCTCCATTCAGTGCCACAGGAACCCCTTGTTGAAACGTGAGTGCGATGGTTTCTGAAAGGTCAGGGGCTGTTTGAGGGGTTTGGCTCCATTGAAGCATGTGAGCATAGTTCGGTGCCTGATGGGGCGATTCCAGCTCTTGCCCTTCATGGCTTAAATGCCACAAGTTCATGTCCCGACTATAGGTTTTATCCAGTGCAAAGGGAATCGGTAAGCCTTTTTGTTGCAAGTAGTGCATGGCATCTTCCCTAGAGGCAATATGCCAGTGTCGCCACGGTGCAATAATAGTGAGTTCAGGTGCCAATGCTTTAAAACTGAGTTCAAAACGTACTTGGTCATTCCCCTTCCCCGTCGCCCCATGACAGATTGCTTTTGCCTGATAGTTTTGAGCGACCTCAACCAAGGTTTTAGCAATCAGAGGACGTGCCATGGCGGTCCCCAATAAATACTGTTGTTCGTATTTAGCCCCTGCTTTTAAACAGGGGAAAATATAGTCTTGTACAAAGGTTTCTTGTACATCGATGATTTCACACACATCCGCCCCAAACTGTAAAGCACGCGCTTCAAGCCCCTCTAGCTCATGTGCCATGCCCACATTCACACATACCGCCACGAGCTTACTTTCAGGCAATTGCTCTTTTAACCAAGGTAAAATGGTGCTGGTATCTAACCCTCCAGAGTAGGCAAGGATAATGGTTTCCCCTGCTAACTGTTCAGGAGAAGGTAAACATAAAGATGTTTCATTAGAAACTTGGGGCTGCTGGGCATAAAAAGGATGAACGACCATCATGGCTTCAATAACTTTCTGTCAGAGGTAAAAGATAACATAACGGAAATACAGAAAGCACCATGGCATTAAAAAACGTACCATGGCACTTAGGGTTATCTCCCCGTTTTTCTCTTTATACGCACTGAGGATGTTCAAACCCTATGACGGGGTTGAGAAAGCGTGATAGAACCGTTTGAAAATACTTTACACCTGTTGACTTTAATAAACCTACAACATGGCGAAAAAAGCTCAGCCTATACCACTCTTTACAGATGCGTAAGAGAGAAAGGGGAGACGCTTCGTCGTCGTCGTTGAGTGTTTGTACAGTGCAACATCATTGGGCTAAAACCAAGGTCAGGTGAAGTAAAAGGAGGTATTGCTTGCACATTGATTACTTTTTTAAATAAAGCAATAAGGCTTAGATACTATCTAAGCTACAGGGTGTTTCATGATTTGTCAAGCAGAAGATACTTACCACCCACCAAGCAATCCTCTCGACCGCCAAAGCTACCAAACACATCACACAAATGGGTGGTGTATAAAAGCCCCCCCCACATGGTTAAACCAAGCAAAACGCAAGAACACGTATTGCTTGGCTTAATACTCAATGGCACAGCGGATGTTATTACGAGGAGCAGCTTACCTCAATCGACTGACTCCATGAGGGCGGATACCCCGCATGATGGGTTGCGTGAGGATGAGGCGTAAAAGGGTTTGACAAACAGGCTAGGAGCGTATGGAAAGGCTCCCACTGCCCTTGTTCCGCTGCTGTAATCGCCTCTTGTGCAAGATAGTTACGGCATACATACAAAGGGTTTTTACGGTGCATCATGGCTTGACGAGCCTCAGCAGACGTAGGTTCTTGCAGTAGCCTTGCTTGATAAGCTTGAAGCCACTCAAGGGTTTCAGTATTCAGTGTTTTCCCTTTAAGACAAGGGGTCAACCAAGAAGCCCATGCCTGATGAAGCCTCTGTGCTAACACCTCTGGTTGCTCGCTTGTAGGCTCTTGAAGTAAGCCCTGACTATCACCTAAAGCACGGAAAAACAGGGTCATATCAAGGGATTGTACATCAAGGACATGCAGCAACTGCTGTAAGAGTTTGGTATCAGTGGCGGTTTGCCAGGTGGTCAATCCAAGTTTAGCCTGAAAAGCTTGCTCAAAGCGTTTAATATACACTTTTTGATAATATTGAAGGAGTGTTTCCTCAAAGGTTTCTTTTTGCGTTTCATGTAAAAAGGGAACCAAACACTGTGCAAACTTCATCACATTCCACAAGCCAATCACAGGTTGCTGATGGTACGCATACCGTCCTTGCGTGTCACTATGGTTACAGATATGACCCAGGTCAAACCCATCCATAAAGCCATAAGGACCATAATCTAGCGTAAAGCCTAAAGCACTGAAGTTATCGGTATTCATCACCCCATGACAAAACCCTACACTTTGCCAATGTGCCATAAGGGTTGCTGTTTTTTCAGCCACTCGTAATGCCAATGCCTCACACAACGTGGGAAATGCTTGGTCAAAACGAGCCTCTTGGTAAGACGTGGTCTCTAAGCCTTCCCCAACCAGAATGTCGGTATAATACGTACGCATCAGCATCTCAAGCCATGCCTTTAAGGCATGGTGTTGCCCATTGTAGTAATAAAACTCAGCATGTCCGAACCGTAAAAAGCTGGGAGACACACGGGTTACAATGGCGGCTTGCTCTGTTGTTTCTCGGTACACAGGATACTCACGGTCTACCACTAAAGCCAATGCCCGAGTCGTAGGAATGCCAAGACCTGCCATGGCTTCACTGGCAAGGTACTCTCTGAGACTAGAGCGTAGTACCGCTCGCCCGTCTGCACGACGAGAATAGGGTGTATCTCCTGCCCCTTTAAGCTGCAATTCAACCTGCGTATAAGCGGTGTCACGGTCAAACCCTTCTGGCTGACGTAAAGGAAGTTCAGTCAGCCAATACGCACGTCCATCACCCAATTGAGGGACAAAATGCCCAAACTGATGCCCTGCATATACGGTGGCATAGCCTCCTTGAGGGTGCCATGGCTGGTTACCACTAAGATAGGGGGTAAGGGTTGCTTGGGCTTCTGTAAGGTCTTCGGGCAAACCAAGTGCTTGGGCTAATGCACTATTCCACACCATTAACGTAGGACTAGGTAACCCCTCAGGCTGAAGCTCTGTATACAAAGGGGTATAAACTTCTTGAGGTGTAAAGGCTTGCGTGGCACATGACCAAGCTTGGCGGAGGGTATTCGTATGAGTGAGTGGCATAAAGGGGTACGGGAGCGTATCGTGTGCGTTCAGAGGAAAGTAAAGCGGTGGTATAAAGGCGTAAAACGCCTAGAAAACATAAAAAAGAGTGTCAAAGAAAAACAGAACCCGCAGGATGAAACATGATCGCCGAAGGGTAGAAAAGCCTACATCCCAACAAGGGTATATTCACTAAAACCTAGCACACATGCAAGTACAAACCCTTGTGTGCGTCTTATACCACGTGTTAAACACGGTGCAGGAACAAATGCTTGCAAGTTTCAATAAAAAATGTATAATTCATTTTTAGGTCAGTACACTTCACGGTAAAGGGTTCAACGTCAAGTGTGTTCTACTGTCTTTCGTTGTGGTCTTTAGCATCTTGGTCAAACATCAAAAAACGTACCAAGTATGCCCCATTACATACACCTATCATCATTGGAGGAGTGTTCCCCATGACGTACCATTTCTTTACACGCCTTACTCAAAGTGTCATGGCTGTAGGGCTTACTGTAGGTATCATCGCCTTCTCAGGATTCCAAGCTCAGGCAAGAACTTGGCAACAAGAAGGAAAAAGTTTATGGAGACAGCCTATCGTACGCCAAGCGGCAGTAGGTGCAGCCGCAGGGGCAGCGGTAGGAGTTGTGACCAATCGTCCTGTAGGTAGAAGTGTTGGCATTGGCGCCTTAACAGGTGCTGGTACAGGTGCTATTGACCAAACAGGAGCCTTAAGAGGTCGTCCTGTCGTGCGTCAGGCAGCCAAAGGTGCCATTATTGGTACAGGTACCAGTGCAGTACTTGGACGTAGCAAATGGAAAGGTGCTGCTGTAGGGGCAGGCGTGGGTGCTGGCGTGGGATTGATTCGTCAGAACCGTTGGTAACGGTCAGACAACGCATGATAACGTGGTTTTATCCCTCTATTGAAAGTTTGTACGCTATGACACTTATTGGTTTAGCTCGTATTGCGTCCATCGGCATGATGGCACTCGTCGCACTGATTGTGACGATTGGTTCACCGTTACATGCAGAAGCAAGAGGATGGGGCTATGCACCCCAATATGTCCCTCATTGCCCACCCCCTGCTCCACCTCATTGGCAAGCTCAAGGCTATGGTTCCCACTACGCTTACACCCACCCTCGATATCATACCCATCCTAGGTACCACACCCGTGTCGTGTATCGTACCCATGACCGTCTAGGATATTCACACCCCCATGGGCATCACCGCCACTGGAACAATGGTCCCGTGCTACCTCCCCCTCATTGGAATCAGTACCAAGACCATCCTCATCAAGGCTGGTAAGTGGTGTGCGTTAAGCACACGTTAAGATACCCCAAAAAAGGACGTTTCCTGATGAATCATCAAGAAACGTCCTTTTTCACTCATTGAAGACGTAAGCGTCTTTAACAGGCACCTGCCGTCACAGGCAACACGCTATAGGTTTCTGTCACCCATGCCACAACCGCTTCAGGGGTGTTAAGTGCCAAACATTGCGTTTCAGGACATGCCTCTAATAATGCAGGATGCTTTTTAAGCATATTGGTTAACACATTCCCTGACCCCACTTCTAAAATGACATCAGGACGTAAAGCACTGAGGGTATTCATGGTATCCAGCCATTTAACACTGTGCGTCATTTGTTGGGTACTAAGGGTTTGTAACACTTCAGGTGTGCTTTCAGCCCGTCCCGTCACATTCATCACCACAGGACACACAGGGGCATGGTACTGACACCCTACGAGGGTTTCACTGAAGCTCTGAGCCGACGGTGCCATGAGAGGGGAGTGAAACGCACCACTGACAGGTAAAGGCACCACTCGTTTAGCACCCGCTTGTTTCAGAGCCTCACAGGCACCCGCAAGAATATCTTTCTGAGCCGCAATGACTTGTTGTTGATGCGTATTTTCATTGGCAAGTAATAACACGGTGTCAGGTTCCAGTGCTGCTGTTGTACGGTAAAGCGTGAGTGCCTCTTGCACTTGTGTGGCTGTCATGCCTAAGACGGCAGCCATGGCACCCTCAGGGGCTTGTTGCATTAACGCACCTCGTAAACTTACAAGGGTCACAAGCGTATCTAAGCTTAGTACCCCTGCTGCGTACAATGCAGGATATTCCCCCAAACTATGTCCCGCTACGGCAATAGGGTTCCAATCAGGCACATAGGTTTGCACATGGTGTTTCAGTGTTTCATATAAACTTACCGAAACCGCCGCCAAGGCAGGCTGAGTCAGTTGCGTTTGATTCAATACTTCTTGAGGCCCTTGTAGCATTGCCTGTGATAACCCAATACCCTCTATCGGGTTGACGGCTTGCTGAAACGCCTGTAAGCACTGTATCCCGTGGGCGGTTTCAAAGACAGTGCCTCCCATCCCAACACTTTGGCTCCCTTGTCCAGGAAACACCACCACCACACGAGGAGAAACCGAAGAGGTTAGCATCATGAGAAACACGCTCCTTACAGGAAACAAAAAGGACGAGGATAAACGCATAAAAAAAAGATGAAGAAGGCTATTTACTAGCCATTGTACACAAGACACTCTTCTTTCACCACACACGCAGCAAGAGGCTTCTCTGCACACATGTTATAGCCTCTCTGGCTATAACAAACGCCATTTAGGAGCTTACATGTAATACACGCTGTAGTATCGACTCAAATGCTGTTTCGCGGTAAGGTGCCAGTGTCTCAAGCCACGCCGAAAGCGACAAAGTTTCCGAAAGTCTGGGCAATTTCAGTTCAAAGCTTTGCCATGTCACTTTTTGATGCGTGTAGCACAGCATGGTTTCCCCCTCACGGAGAGGAGGCGCATAGAATACCCTCACCCGCCATGGCTGGTATGCTTCGGGTGCCTCTACACCACAAGGTATGGGCGTAGCATGAACCCCCAAAGGTGTTTGGCACCCTCCTTCTATTTTCTCAAGCATGGTACGTTCAATCCATACTTGTGTAAACGTTTGTGGCTCACAAGAGGAGGCACATAGCGGTAACACCCAAGCAGCATCTTCTACGTTACCCTGTAATGCCAACATGCCTTGAGCGGGAGCGGGTACCAGCTCTGCTTCAGGACATGCGGGTATCATCAGACGCTCATGAGACGGATATAAGCCCAAACGTTTCAACCCTGCCATAGCAAGTAATAACACGTCGGCTTCACCAGCATCAAGCTTGTTTAAACGGGTTTGCACATTACCTCGAATGGGTACACATGTCACATCTGACCGCTGTGCTAATACCTGTGCCACACGACGTAATCCCGAGCTACCGACCCTTGTCCCTGAAGGCAATTGTGCCAAGGTATGCCCCTCTGAAAAGCGTTCCAATGCGGTCGTTTTCGGAAACACCCATACATCACGCACATCTTCCCTCGCGCCAAAAGGTATCACAAAGGTAGCAGGAGCTGGACGAGAAGGCACATCCTTCATGCTATGCACCGCCAAGGTAATACGTGTTTCAGGCACATCACTCAGCAAATAATGTTCCAACTCTTTCACAAACACCCCTCCCGTTGCCCCACCTGCTCGTTGCATCGTGAGAGGGTCAAAGGCATGGAAAGGTCTATCAAGAATCAAATCACCTAAGGTTTTAGTGGTTTTGAGTAAAACGTTTTGATGCGGGGCGAGCTGTGTTTGTAGCCAAGCTAACACTGTATGAGCCTGCCATAAGGCTAAAGCACTATCACGGGTCCCTAAAACGAGTGTATCAGGAGGTAATGCACGAGAAGCCATTGACATCGAAACCTTGCAAGCCATCCCTTATGACCCTCGTTGCAATGGCTTGACACGCTGATGCACATACGTCCCAATGTAAGACTGCATCGCAACGGCAAACGCAAGTGTTCGGGCAAAAGGGCACTTAGACAACGTCTCGGTATGGGTAGGAAGCCATGGGGTTTCAGTCATAACAGCCTCTTGTGTGTGTGACGGATCACCTTGTTGAGATAACCATAACCCCTGCCAGTGCTGCAACCCATGCTGAAGGGAGGCTTCGGGAGACCATGCACTTTGAGAAGTAACCCAAGGTGCTATCACTTGAGCATAAAGCCTTTTTTTCCACTCATGGGTTTGAGAGGGTGTCGATGCCTTGGCATGGTAGAGGCACAGTGCCTTAAGGGTACCTAACATATGATGGGCAAACGCCGCACACCATGATTTAGAAGTGTAGGGTTTAGAAGGATGTCTAGCCGTCATACTAACTGGATGCTGACACAATGCTTTATCATGTTGCAAAAGTCTTTCAAGCGACTCAATATGTGCTTGCCCTGCAAGAAGGTAAGTTTCTAAAGGAGCCTCCTCTGTGGGCAACGCTTCTTGCATGAAAGCTTTCATGTGTTGGACAGCTTCCGTAAGCTCTGGGGAAGATGGATGCGCTAAATACCCCTTCGCAAGCAAGCGTATCAGTTGCACCCAAGGTTTAAAGCTACGTTGATAAGGGCGTAAGAGCCACCACTGCTCATAGCGTTCCCACGCTTGATGAATCACGACCAAGGCACGTGCCTGCATCTCGGTTTGTGACTCGGTAAACTGTCGGTACACATCGCCCAAATGGTCAAGATGATATACTTTCCCTTGAGAGGCATGGTCTAACTCGGGGTGGGTGTTTCGAGGAAGTGCAAGGTCATACATCGTGATACTATCCACTGGACACCCCTCAAGATGCTTGAGATGTAACACAGGATGCGGGGCACCTGTTGCCACAAACACCACAGCACTCCCATGAGCATGGGTACTTTCTGCCAGCACCGTTGATAAACCATCCCAAGGCTGTAAGGTTAAAAAAGGATATTTATCTTTTAAATAAGCCACACGCTGAGGATGACGATGAATCACCCACACAGGACACCGTACAGAAGCGGAGTCTCGGTGCAACTGTGCAATCCGCCCAAGAATAATACTCGCCATTTTCCCTGCCCCTAACACAATGATAGGCATCTGACGCAAGGAGGTCTCCTGCTGAAGGGCATGGGTACATGCCAGTTGAAACATGGCATCGGCAATAGAATGACTCCGCCGAGACATCCCTATTTCGGTACGGACTGTTTTACCCACCTCTAGGGCAAGCTGAAAGGTTTTTTCCAAAATATCATCCATATGATGATGCGCTTTTGCACCCAGCCAAGCGTCTCTGACCTGCCCTAAAATCTGGTCTTCCCCTATCACCAAGCTATCCAAGCCTGATGCCACACGACACAAATGAAAGACTGCCTCCATTTGATGGGCTTGAAACATGAGACGCTCAAGGGTTTCATGTTCCTCAGACGCAATCTGCTTGTGGTGTATCAGCTGTGTTGTAAGCCATCGAGTTGCTTGGTGAGTGTCTTCGGCGACAACATACCATTCACTCCGATTACACGTATGCAACACTAAAAGGGTTTGAAGCCCACCTGAAACCTCAGGCTGCTGCCGAGCCAGAAGGTGTATATGTGCGATAAACGCTTGACTCTCCTCGGGGGTAAAACTCAATTTTCCTCGCCAAAACACATTAGCTTGTTGGTGCCTTACCCCTAATACCGCAAGATGCCCTGATGCCATGGCGGGTTTCAAACGCTCACCGTTATCTGAAGTGGGTAGAGGCTCTGCCACAGCGAAAGAAGACTGAGGCATTTCATTGGAAAACGCAATAGACTGAGATGCAAACGCCAAACGCCCTTCCCGCTTCAAGGAAGCAACCAAGGTCAGGGGTGCTTGAAGATAAAAAGGTAACTGTTTTTTAGAAGAGCTTGCCGTAGGAGACATAACCTACACAGTCATAACCAAAGGAGGGAGGTCATAAGGCAACGACATACGTCCAAACAACACACGGCAACACAAACTATCCTAAGCACATGGTACAAGAAGCTAACCGCATAAAACCACAAAATGGGAAAAAGAAGAAAATGTTTCATTCTCTTTCATGCTGAGCTTCACATAAAAGGCACAAGAGACACAGTCCCTGTGACAGACACTAGGCTTAAACCACGTGAAGTATCACCATGAATCAACGTACGCCACGCAAACAAAAGGGAGAGGTGATGCTTTGCACTTTTATACACAGACAAGAGCAACACGTATCCGACGATTACTAGAATACCAAAGACAGCACCAATCGCACAGCCTTCTATTCATAGGTTTGTGAGGTGCTTACTTTTTCTTTACAGGCTCTTTACGCTAGTGTCAGTCTCATGTTAAACCTATCTACCACAAACTAGAGCAAGCATTTACCGTTGCACTTAGCGACGTACAGGGACACGTACAGGCACAGGAGCAGGCGGAAACACGAATCCACGTAAGGCATCCAACAAAACATCAAGTGATTGGTATAAAGACTTTACCATAAGAGCATATTATCCTTGTTAAATGAAAGTATCATTGAGCGTCACTGGTAAGCTTAAAAACTTTTTGAAAGGCAACACTTTTAAGAGTACTATGCTGCGTGCTGGGCTTCATACGCATGGTATCGACAGAAACCCTAGGACACTTTAGGGAACGCTTTTCCACCACTCAAAGACATGCTACGATGAAAGGTGTTCTTTTCGGTACCCCGTCGTGAGTGGTTCGTATTTTCTGTTCCAACATTACACACCCTTCCTAATCTTGAGGAACCAACCTATGACCTCGTTTGACTTTAAAACCATGATGCCTTCCCTATTCAATACGCTAGGAATACGCATCGCAACCCTAGGGCTAGGAGCATTAGGCATTGCAGGCATCGGAGAGTTTGCTTGGATACAAACAACCCCTGAACATGCCATGGCACAGATGCTTTTAGCCTTAAAACACCAAAATATGGCGGAGTTCCAACAAGTGGTTGATACCAAACGAGTGATTGATACAGGACTGCAAGGCATGCATACAGACCACCCCATACTAGGAGGACTCTTAAAGCTTGGAGCAGGAGGGCTACGCCCCATGCTGGAAAATAAAATTCAAAACACGGTTGAGTCAGGCACTCAAGGCACTGAAGCACTCCCTGATGCCTCTTGGCTCATTGCCTCAGCTTTCAAGTTTTTACCCGACACGCCTTTTTATACGTTTAAGTTGCAACCTGTTAAGGGTAGCTCAGTGGAAGTCATGCAAGGAAGCTTAGCGGTAAAGGGTCAAACGCTCAACGTGACGTTTGAAAAAGCAGGCATGTTAGGCTCATGGAAAATTGTAGGTATGGATATGCCTGCACGCTCCAACACAGAAACCACATCCTCTCAATCCTAAACAACATGCACTAGCACAATAGACGCTTTTAAAAAACAGCGATGCCCTTTTCTTAATAGAAAAGGGCATCGCTGTTAGATAGTATTGAACTCAATGAACCCAACTTACACACCAGCCAAAATCACGGGTGCCATAGGAGTCGGAGAAGCAAGCTCATCTTGGAGCGTTGCCTGTGCTAGCAAGTCTGTTAAAGGTTGAAACAATTTCATGGTTTTTTTGACATGAGCCATATAAGCTTGCTCATACTCTAAAAGCTCAGGATGAGGATGCAAGGTTTCCGTATAGGCTTCATGGCAGAGTAAATCACGTTGCAATTTAGGTGCCACAGCGGGGGCAAGCTTTAAGGCAACGGCAGCCACACGAGTGTGAGCGGTGAACGGCTTTTTGCTATGAGACGTTGACATATCCTGAAGACGTTCTAAGACGCACTGGTGCAATTTATCGCAAAGTCTCGATCCAACCACCACAAGATAATTTCCTTCCATATCCAAATGCCCCATCACACGTACTTGATTCGCAAGCTGATGAAACTGCTGAATATGCAACAAAATACTCCCTGCTTCACTAAGACTCATGGTATGCACTGCTTGATAAGTCGCAAAGCTGGTTTGAAAAGTTGCGACAGCATCCTTCAGTTGTTGTACTAACGTGTTCATAACCTATTGACCCTTCTAGTATTCATCATTGGGGTTGTAAAAAGTTTTTTGGAAGTATCTCTCTGGGCAACAAAGTTATGCACTCTTAACACCAAGACAGAACCATTCCAACGAAGAAAAAGCCAACGTACACGACTTAAACACACATCAAAACGACTCACTGGTTGAGTGAATGAGCCATTCAAGCACACCACAAACCGTAAGCGATAAACGGAGGATACTCACCACACCGATAGCGTAAAGCACTCGTACGATGCACCCAGCATTGAGTGTCGCAAAGCCTTGGCTCAAAACGTGGGGGAACTTTTCTTTAAAAAAAGCGGCGTGCGTCATCCACAAGACTTCACTTAACACCACTCTTAAACACCAAAGTTGTCAGCCCACACTCATGAGATAGACCATAACCATAACTTTCATCAGCCTACACAGACCTATTTCCTACAAGTAGAAGAGGAAGGACTTGAAGCCAGAGGATAGAAGTTACAAAGTAGTACACTCAAGCAAGATTACAGCAGGTTTTCAGTGGCATCATCACACCCCTTGAAAACAACACCCGTACTCACTTTTTCATGAAGCATTGGCAATAAAAACGCTAGATTCAGCCGCAAGGGGAAGGCAGTATAGCCTCATTAACCTCACGCCTATCAATACGCAATTTACAAGCCAACACTCCTTCACAAAAGCTTTTAAATAACCAAACTTGGTAGGATAAAGCTAGACTTAATGGCTTGTTTTAACCAATGTTTCTAAAGTAAAGTATACGCTATTTTTTTGGTTCCGTGAAGTCTTTTTAAGATTTTTATGGCAAAGTTGCCAGAATATCCTTCATCCAGAGGAGGAGTGTAACAAACTCGTTACACTTTTGTTACATTCTAACGAAAACATCCTTCCCTCTCTTGTATACGCTGCCTAGAGCTTTCATCGGAGGAATGGCGGATACCGTATCAGTGTCACTCTATGGTATAATAGAGCTTATTTTTATGATGATGATGCGATTGATGCCCTACCACACTTAGCCCAAAGGAAGCCCACGTACCCCATGACGCTTCTCACACCTCATACCCCCAAAGTGATTGTACTTTCAGGACCCTCAGGCACAGGTAAAGGAACGCTCGTTAAACGCATGCTTGAAAAACGTCCTGATATTCAACTTTCTGTTTCAGCCACAACACGTAGCCAACGAGAAGGAGAAGTGCATGGAAAAGACTACTGGTTTTACACCAAAGAGGCGTTTGAAAAACAGATCGAAGACAAGGGTTTTTTAGAGTGGGCAACCTATAACGGACAGTACTACGGAACCCCCGAAGACAAAGTAAGAGACGCTCTGGCACAAGGAAAGCATGTTCTCCTTGAAATTGAAGTACAAGGTGCCTTCCAAGTATTGTCCCGTTTTGCGGCTCAAGCTTGGCTTATTTTTCTTCATCCCCCTAGCCTTGAAGTGTTACGAGAAAGGCTCATAACCCGAGGAAGAGAACCGCTTGAGGAAATTGAAAGACGGCTTGCGATTGCCGCACAAGAGCAACCTTTGGCAGAAAAATTTCATCATCAAGTCGTCAATCATACCCTTGAGCAAGGGGAACGAGACCTTTTATTTGCCTTACCTCCTGCGATGCCACCTGTTTCGACTGATTAAAAAGCGGTAAAAATGCCGTAGACATTGTATCATTTGACTTACAACCCCTTAGCACGCCTTGCCGAACCCCTTTTCTCCTCACTCAAACAAGGCGAAAGCCTGTCTGTGAGAAAGACTTTTTGGTATACTGAATGATATCTAAAGCATGCGTACTAGGTTTTCTCTGTTCCGTTAAAAGGCTTTCTTGGCTTCCTCTATGATGAATACTTCTGTTTTTGAACTTACACAGTCTTTACAACCCACACGGTATTTTCAAGACCTCATTGCAGCATTAAATCTGTACTGGGCAAACAAGGGGTGTGTGGTGCTTCAACCCTATGACACGGAAAAAGGGGCCTCTACGATGAACCCCGCCACTTTTTTACGGGTGCTTGGGGAAGGACACTGGAATGTCGCTATGGTGGAACCCTGTCGTAGACCCACCGATGGTAGATATGGAGAAAATCCTAACCGTCTTCAACACTACTTTCAATACCAAGTCATTATGAAGCCTGCTCCTGCAACCATTCAACAGGACTATTTAGAAAGTCTTGCCGTATTAGGCATTGACCCCTCCATGCACGACATACGTTTTGTAGAAGACAACTGGGAGTCTCCAACCCTTGGAGCATGGGGTGTAGGCTGGGAAGTATGGCTTAACGGCATGGAAATTACTCAGTTTACCTATTTTCAACAAGTTGGGGCAGTGGAAGTAACCCCCACGCCTGTAGAAATTACGTATGGCTGTGAACGCCTTGCGATGTATTTACAAGGCGTCAATAGCGTCTACGATTTACAATGGAACGCCACCATGACCTACGGGGAAGTTTATCTAAGAAGTGAAATTGAGCAATCGCATTATAACTTCCATTTTTCTAACCCCGAGCGTCTGCGTACCATGTTTCAATGTCATTATGACGAAGCTGCAGAACTTTTAACCCATGGTGAAGCCTTAGCAGAAACCTTCAAGCATGCAACTGACATGGGGCAAACATCATCCGCCATGCACCAACGGTTTGCAGGCTTGGGTGCCATGCCAGCGTTTGACCATACGTTAAAGTGTTCCCATATGTTCAACTTACTGGATGCACGAGGTGCCATCAGTAAAGATGAAAGAACACAAATGATTCTCACCATTCGTTCTCTTGCGGAACGTGTTGCCAAGCTTTATATTCAATCACCCGCCGTGATGCCCACGCATCTACCTGTGGCAAGTGCAGCCGTCTAAAGGAAGAGAGTGTGTAGGTCATGAGGTCTGATGTTCAAGGTGTTTCAGCCAGTATCTCCGAAGGGGCGTTTGCTCAAGAGACAGGTGAAACACGCCCGCACACAGCACCTAAAGCAAAGCGGGGGGTCGGTCGTCCACGACGTAATCAACGCCATGAGGAACGCTCCTCCCACTCGTTTACGTTACGCTTATCGCCTTCTGAAATGGCAGACATTGAAACATCAGCACGTTTAGCAGGACTCACCCGTTCAGAGTTTATTCGTCGACGGGTGTTAGGGAAAGACATTAAGCCCTTGGAAGGTGCCGTAGACTACCAATGGCTACAAACCCTGAAAGAACTTAAAACCATTCTAAAAACTGCTCCTGAGGTGTCTGCCTGTGAAAACACCCTTACCCTAGTGCAGGACACGCTTAAAGCAACGTTGCAACATCTTGCCAGTCAAAGTAAACCGCTTATTTAGCATCGTAAACCTCTATGATTATTCGTGTGGTGCGTGGTACCAGTTTTAAAGCCTGCTTACGGTATCTGCTCAAAAAGCCTCTTGCCAAGGTGCTTATGACCCACGGGCTATTAGGTGAAACCCCAGAAGCATGGCTATGGGAGCTAGAAGCAGAGGCGTATGATAGTACCAAAGTGATACTGCCTGTCTATCACTTAGCGATTGCCGTGCATCCGAACGATAATCCCAAAGCAACAGACGACCTTTTTTGTCGTCTAGCCCAAGAGATTGTTCAAACCTTAAGGATTGCAGAACATCAGTGGGTTTTAGTAAGACACTTTGACACCCCTCATGCCCATGTTCACCTGATGCTTAATCGAGTACGAGAGGGTAAAGCCTCTGTCCTTGAATACGACCATGTCCGTTTACAAGATATTGCACGTACCCTAGAAACAACCTATCACTTACAAGGTCCGAAGCACCGACTTTTAAAACATCAGCTTAAACTTCCCAAGTCGGTTCAACCGAGTCACCCTCCTGCCAAAAAAGACTATCGGCTCAGTGCAGGATTACCTCAATGGCAACAAAACACTTGGTACCCTTGGCAAAAACTTTTGAAAGCCCTTGCACAACACGAGTACCGTCAGGGACACTACGGACTCCCAGATACCCTCGTAAATCCTCAAGCTCTCAGTGAAGCCCTCTTAAAAGAGGCTCAAACCCACATACAAACCCACGTACTGCCGAAACTTCAAAGCCACACTCCTCACTACCCACCCGCCATGGCACAAGCTTTGATGTACTGGCTTCTGAAAGCACGGTTAAAAGGGTACGCCCAATGGGTCAGTACAGAAAAACAAAAGGGACGGGTCATTCCCACTCTTGTATGGCAAGTAATTCATACCCTTGGATGGGAGCGAGATTGTCTTGCGAAATTATTATGTGCCACCCTTGACCAACAAAACACACCCATAAGCCATGCTCACCCACCATGGCAATTACATACCAGACATTACATACGTTTGAAACACCGAGCAAGAAAAGCATCCATTGAACCCAAACGCCGTAAACCTTACATGATTGACTGGGGCTTTCGTATTGGGCGTGCTATGGCACGGGTTATTCTGTGGGATACCTTGTGTCAGCGTGTCAAGCGTGGCAATGTTGTACACGAGATACGTCAGCAACGTATTGAAAGGCATCACACCGAAGCTCTCAACCATGCCTACGCCCTATGGGTGCATGGGGTGGTCTCTAGCTCACATCCTTTGGTGGCTTGGGGTATGCCTATTTGGCATAAAACCCACTGGGGACACCCCTTAGTTCGAGTCTGTTGGCATCTACAAAGTACCTTATTACAGGCTTGGCTCAAGCAGCACACCTAACAAACAGACCCTCCTCTTTCTTTACAGACTAAGAAAGAGGAGGGCGTAGTGAAAAGCAGTGAACAAACACCCATCCAGTGGGGTCGTCTATAATAATAAGTCCGACAAACGGAAGTAGCCTGCCACGGTATGCAAAGGCTCTACAGAACGTGACTGCACAGAAGACGACGACGCAGGAGGTGCTTCATCCGTCGTAGAGGTTGGAGTTTCTGGATGGGAAGCACATTCGTCTGAAGGCTCTTTCACAGAAACGTCAGTATCTTCATCAGAGGAGGAACCTGAACCCTCATCACCCCTATGGTCAGGTGTAGACCCACCAGAACCCGAAGTGGTACGAGCTTCCGCAATGGCTTCAAGCTTTTCTGCATCCTTCACTTGAGGCTCGCCGATAATACGTTCAAGGTCTGCATCATCTAGGGTTTCCTGCTCAAGCAGCTCTTTCACAATGGCATCCATGGCATCTCGTTTTTCAGCAAGTAACGCACGAACATAGGTGACACGTTCAAAGACAAGCGTTTTGACTTCTTCATCAATTTGAGTCGCAACCTGCTCACTGTAGTTACGCTCTGAGCCAAAATCACGCCCCATAAACACATGTTCTTGGCGGTCTCCATAGGTGATAGGACCTAACACGTCGCTCATGCCATAGGCAGTGACGATACTTCGAGCAATTTTAGAGACTCGTTGGAGGTCATTTGAGGCACCCACCGTCACATCCCCGTACACCAGCTCTTCGGCAATCCGTCCACCTAGAAGGACGGCTATTTCAGCCAGAAGATGCTTACGGCTTGCATTGGTTGTATCATCAGGCATCGTCCAAGTAATCCCCAGCGCCATCCCTCGAGGTACAATGGTCACTTTCCGAACAGGGTCAGCTTCTTCAGTAAACCAAGCCACAAGGGTATGTCCTACTTCATGATAGGCTGTAATTTCTTTATCCTTACGGTTCATGAGTTTTGATTTACGCTCAACGCCAGCCACCACACGATCAATGGAAGCCTCAATATCAGACTGTTCAATTTTCGTTTTATCCTTACGTGCCGCAAGCAATGCCCCTTCATTTAAAAGGTTTTGTAAGTCAGCCCCTGTAAACCCAGGGGTCGCTTTTGCCAAACGGTTCAAGTCAACGTGGTCATCCAGCGCCTTTCCTTTGGCATGCACACGCAAGATTTCCTCACGTCCCTTGACATCAGGGTGGTCAAGAATCACTTGACGGTCAAAGCGTCCAGGACGTAAAAGGGCTTTGTCTAAAATATCAGGGCGGTTCGTGGCCGCAATCATAATAATGCCTAAGGTGGCTTCAAAGCCATCCATTTCAACCAGCAGTTGGTTCAAGGTTTGCTCACGCTCATCGTGTCCGCCTCCCATACCTGCACCACGTTGACGACCCACGGCATCAATTTCATCAATAAAAATAATGCAAGGAGCATTTTTCTTGGCTTGTTCAAATAAATCACGTACCCGTGAGGCACCCACCCCGACGAACATTTCCACAAAGTCAGAACCGCTAATACTAAAAAACGGTACACCTGCTTCGCCTGCAACTGCTTTGGCAAGCAACGTTTTACCTGTTCCAGGAGGACCCACAAGCAAAACCCCTTTAGGAATTTTAGCACCTAGTTTTTGATATTTTTCACTGTTTTTCAAAAAGTCTACAATTTCTTCAAGCTCTTGCTTGGGTTCATCAACCCCAGCCACATCTTGGAAACGCACTTTGATTTTATTTTCCATCACCATTTTGGCACGACTCTTCCCAAACGAAAGTGCCTGACCACCACCCGATTGCAAATTACGCAACAGCAAGATGAAGAAAAATAGAATCACACCAGGCACTAGCAAGCTCCAAAGCATTGCCGTCCACTGATTCGGCTGTGCAGGTGCCTCAAACGTATACTTTACATGGTATTTCTCAAGCTGAGAAAGCAACGTACTAGGCACGCCAGAAGGCGGCAACGTTACTTTATAATGCTGGGTTGGCTGAATAGGTTTTAAGGACAGTGCCTGAAACACGGGAACATTTTGTGGTGGTGTGGACTGTGACACAGCAGGAGGAGAAGAAGACGATGGTTTCTCTACCTGTGTTTTAGACCCATGAGGGGCAGGTGCTGCTTGGCTTTTAACACTCTGAGAGGCTTCCAAAGGTGTGGGCTGTTTTACAGCTGACGAAGTAACTGCTGGCTTTTCGTCAGGCGTAGGCAAGGCAATCAGCTCTTGAGATTTAATCACAACCTCGGAAATACGGTGATGCGCTACTTTATCAATAAACTGGGAGTAAGGAATGGCGGTTACAATTTTAGGACTACGTGGCACCAGATAGCTTGTTGCAAGCAAAAGGGCAATCAGTAGAAATACAGTAACAAACAAACCGTTTTGACGTTCTTTCATAGGGAGCGTACCGTTGCTGTCCTTGCTTAGTTTTAAAAGAGTCGTGCTTGTAAAGAGAAAAGACCTACGAAAGCCACTCACAAACACCCAACACACGCTTTACACACTGTGCATTACCATATCACATCAAAGGCATTATCACAGAAAAAGCAAGAATATCTTTATGTTTGGAGGTAAAGATACCCCACAGGCACGACATGTCACACAATGGATCAAAAGGCATAAACCCCCATGATACCCTATGTTAAAAATTGTAACAATTTTAAAAAACTTTGCAAGTAGTTTTTCTGACACACCTCGTGCCTCTCCCCAAAAAACTTTCTTGTCGTATGTCTGAAACACACGCTAAAACTCTTAAGATTCTAGCTCATACCCTGAATAAAGCCATGGGTTAGGTAAAGAGCGTGTAATCAGGTACAAGGCATTCCGAGGAAGAAATGGATTAAGTGCGGGCGTGTCCTCAAGGTTTGGACGAGGAGCCGCAGGGTCTGCCACAGGTGTTTTGGGTGTGCTTTGAGATGGCATACGAGCCTCAGACACAGTGTCTGAAACAGAGGGAGTCGTTTCATGTGAGGTGGTTGAGCGTGCCTTCAGCGAGGTTGGTGCATAGGTAGCAGGATTCAAGAACGAGGAACTCATGAAGTGATTCACTTGCTTCACACTAGGACGTACAATGAGAGGTCGTAAAATATTGTCGTAGTAAAGATTTTCCGCAATCACAGCCACGTGCGTCACCACAAGAGCTTCTGCCGTCGTCACAGCCCAATGAATAGGCTTCGGGATACGCTCACGGTACCAGTGCCTTGCAGACTGTATGGTTTGAAGTGCCGTTCTACCCCATGACCCCGTCAAAGTATGAAACCCTTCTGCAACAAACGCCTTCAGCGGGTTCACCACAGGTGCAATCGCCTCTTGGTACAAACTTAATAAAGGGGCATTGTTCCCAAAACGTTGAGGTGCCAGTGCCATAGGATGTGAACGCTCAGGCGTTCTGATAGATGGGCTATGCACACCCACAGTAGCAGCACCGAACACCGCAGTGCGTGAACGTGAGAAAGGCGTACTTGAAGCTTGCATGTAAGAGAGCGTTTGAAACCCTCTGGTATTCACAAAAGGAGAAGAAGCGCGTAAAGACACTGAAAAGCTTTCCCTGTTAAACCTTCTTTATAAAGTGTTAGGCATAAAAACACCATGCTACTTTAGCATAAAGAAAGCTCAAGCCTTTGGCATGCCAGTACAAAGCACTCCTCTGTGTAACAACTCGCAACAAACAGGCTCGTGCCTCTCAGAAACAGAATACTTCATCACGTCAGTGAAGTAACATCCTGAGAAAATAGAAAAACTGTCTGTTCATTGTTTAAGAAGACTGTTTCTTGAACCATCCTGCAATGTTTTTAAAGTATGTTGCTTGAGGCAACCAGTCACGCAAACGGGAAAACTCATACTGAGCCATAAAGTCTTTCATACGATGATTCGCCCGCAAAAAGTAATGCTTCATCGCAGGAACTGAGGCCTTCACGCCTCGGGCAACCGTATGTACCCCATCTGCCATATGCTCCGTAATACTTTGTAAGTGTCCTGAGCTGTGGCGCAAGTCTATCAGAATCGGGATTAATTCATGGCGAATTAAAATAAACAGCTCTCCAAACTGCGTCATCAAGCTTACCACTCGATAAAGCACCACACCCACCAAAATACCCACTGGAATCAGTAAAATAATCAGCGTAAGTAAGAGCCACTGTAAAGGAAGAAGAATCTCAGGAGGGAAGACAAGTTGCATCATACCCTACTGAACCCCAGCCTCATTAGGGTCATCATGAATCAGGTCTTCCTCAGAAACGACCGAGGCAGGTGGGCGTTCTACCATCGCATCATCCAAATCATATTCTTTATTCTTTGCTAGGGCTTGCTTCCGAGCTTCTGCCTGCTTTTTCAAATGGTCTAACCCCTGTTGAAACTTAAAGCGAGTTTTATCTAACACAGTACGTGTCATACCATAGGGATTATCCAAATCTTCATGGATTTTACTAGAGAGGTCTCGAATACCTTCCATACCTTTTTTTCGGCTTTTTTCACCACTGTCTGGTGCAAGCAGTAGTCCGAGGAGTCCGCCTAAAAGTCCTCCCAGCACAAGTCCGAGTACTAAACCTGATTGATGCTCTTGGCGTTGTCCCATCATGATGTGATTGACCACTTTCTATCATTGAAAAAGCAATTATTTAGAAAGACAAAACCCCGTACACGACATTAAACTGCTTTTTAGACTACTTTAAGGATGCTTGAAGATGAAGGTATCTTACCTTTTATAATAAAGCAAGTAAGCCCCTTGGGGTCAAGCCGTAAAAAGAGTTCCTATAAAAAGAGGGGGTATCAGCAACATGTCAGAGGATAGCCTAAGTCCAAGAGCTGTGATACCATAGGAGCTATCTGTGTAAGTCTTCGCTTGAAACGTACGATGAGTGTTAGTAACCACCCTGCTTGTTTGCATGCCTTCATAAAAGTATCTAGTCGTTTTCTATCTTTATCAAGTGTTCGCAAAATTGCCCTTCTCACATAACGTTCTATTCAAGCCCATTCCAAAGAAAATAGCTTTTTACTGACCGTTCATTCCCTTTCTTCTGTGTACTTTTAGTCGCCTTTAGCCTTTATCGTGATGATACCCATGTCTTTCTCAGCACTGAAACGTTTGTTGATTGGTGAGCCTCTACGTACCAAGTTTGCAAAGCATCAAAAAGTGAATATCCCCATGGGGTTAGCGATCTTTGCAGCGGATGCCCTTTCATCCTCAGCCTACGCTACCGATGAAGTGCTGATTGCCCTAAATGTCATTATTCCAGGACTTGCAAGTTCAGCCGTCATCCAACAACTTGCCATGCCTGTGGCAGTTGCCATTGTGTGGCTCATTTTACTTGTGGTTATTTCCTACCAATATGTCATACGGGCTTATCCTTCAGGGGGAGGCTCATATATTGTTTCAAAAGAAAACTTAGGAGAAGGCTTCAGCTTAATTGCAGGTTCTGCCTTACTCATTGACTATGTTTTAACCGTTTCGGTCAGTATTTGTGCGGGTGTAGGTGCTATGGTTTCAGCAGGCTGGATGCCCCATGAGTATCAAGTCCCTGTGGCTGTTTTAGCAGATATTTTAATACTTGCACTGAACCTCAGAGGGGTCAGAGAAACCGCCTCTTTCTTTATGTTCCCTTCATTTTTATTTATGGGCTGTATGGCATTCTTGCTGATTTCTGCACTCTATCAAATGCTGACAGGTACGCTGCATATTGCACACCCTGAACCGATTGCCCATCAAGCAGTTGGCTCGGGGCTAGGACTCATTTTGGCATGTAAGCTTTTCTTTAATGGGTTTTCGCACGGCTGTGCAGGTCTTACAGGGATTGAGGCAGTATCCAATGGGGTCAATGTCTTCAAAGACCCTCCCTCTAAAAACGCCAACATTACCATGATGTGGATGGGAACCATTTTGGCAGCCATTTTCATTGGGATGACCTACTTTTCAGTGAAAATAGGTATTGTACCGATTGAAGGGAAAAACGTTGTATCTCAGCTTGCCACAGCAGTACTCGTAGGACATCCTATTTTGTTTAACATCATTATGTTCTCCGTCATGCTGATTTTAATTTTAGCGGCGAATACAGCTTATTCTGGGTTTCCAAGCGTTTCATCCTTTTTGGCTGACGACGGCTTTTTACCAAGACAACTCATGAGTGTCGGAGACCGATTGGTTTTCAGTAACGGCATCATTATGCTTGGCATTATTTCCATGTTGCTGATAGTAGCCTTTAAGGGTGATACCCACGCCCTGATTCCCCTTTATTCTGTGGGTGTCTTTATTTGCTTCACACTGACACAAGTAGGACTCGTAAG
>JBJTUH010000174.1:0-25975 GCA_046080605.1 Vampirovibrionales bacterium | reverse complement strand
AGACTCATAGCAGAACAAGCCGCCCTTGACCATGCCCTTCACGGACTCCAGCAGGACCTTCCTTGGTTGCTGCAACACAGTCCTCCTGAAGCGATTCAACAACGTATTGCACGTATTCATCAAGATATTGGGCTTCATTCTGCCCCGCCTTATTACCTATCAACCCCTATGGTCAACTTGGTAGATGCTCGCTCGTAACGGTTCTTCACGAAAACCCGACAGAACTTCTGCTGATTGATAAAAACCCATTGTGCAAAACCCACCCGATTGCGTATGCTAGTAATAGGATGGTTCAGCCCAGTGAAAGGCATCACAAAAAACATACGAAGACTTACAGAAACGTCTTTCGAGGTTTATCGAGGCTTCTCTCAAACACCCCTTGTGATGGGTAATGTCTTTTTTCTTTGCTTTCCTTCTTTTTTGTAACGTTTGTTGTTCTTCCGATAAAATTGGGTGTAAAACGATGGTTTCTCAAGCAAGTTTAGGTCTTCAACGTGTGTTGCGTGTGGATGGTCATTTAGTAGACTCACTCACCCTTGCAAAAATTATTGATACCATTGAGCAACAAGAAGCAACCTTTGAACTTAATGCACTCCATATTGGACCTTCCAAAAAAGATTTCTCTTTCTTAAGCCTCACCCTCTTTGCACGAGATACCACACACTTGGAACAAGTCTGTGAACACCTTCTACCCTACGGAGTACAGTTGGAGCCTCAACGTACTAAGGAAAACGCAGATGGGTCAGCCTCTGAGCTTCCCGTCAATGAGTCTAAAGCCATGAAGCCCATTGAAACCCTTGCACCAAGACACATTCAAGCCCACGCCCCCTTAACCCTTCAAGGGGTGTTTGCACAAAAGCTTCCTCAAGGGGTGTTGGTTTCCTCTCATGAAGTGTGGCCTGTGGTGGTCAGTAGTCGTCAGGCCTCGTTACACCAAAGCCATCAATGGGTCATTGCCATCCACGCCGATGCCCATACTGCAACCCTTACGCCCTTGTCTCAAGTGGATCATGAACGAGAAACTGTCGTGATGGGAACCCAAGGGGTACTATGGCAATAGTCTCGTGTCTTTCATTCAAGTAACGAGTCGTATATAGTCAGCTATGTGTGTGGTTTAAGGATACCTTTATTTTATGATGACGCTCTCTTCTTTAAGTTCTTCTACACCATTGCAACGTGCCTCCTTATTCCCTGATGCGTTTCCAAGCTATCAACAGGGCATGGAGGTCATTGCTCAAAAATGTGCTTGGACACGTCCGACCATTTTAATGTGTCCTCCCACCTTTTTTGAGGTGTCTTATGTCATTAACCCTTGGATGGAAACAGGGGTACCCGTCAATCAAGCAAAAGCACAACAACAATGGGAAACGCTTGTAGCAACCCTTGAAACCAAAGCTGGTGCAAATGTGGTGACCATGCCCGCAGCCCCTGGTTTACCCGATATTGTCTTTACGGCAAACCATGCCTTTATGTGGGGCAATAAAGCCCTAGTCGCACGGTATAAAAACCCTGAGCGTCAGCCTGAAACGCCTCTTGCTAAAACATGGTTTGAAGCCCACGGCTATGAAGTCATTGAAACCCCTGAAGAAGTCGCCTTTGAAGGTGCTGGCGATGCCTTAATATGGCGTAATGAGCTAGTATTTGCAGGATACCGTGCAAGAAGTCACTTCCAAGCCCATTTGGACATTGCCCATGTATGCGGTCTACCCGTTTTACCCCTTGAGCTTAAAAATCCGCGCTTCTATCATATTGATGTGTGTTGCTGCCCAATGGAAACAGGACACTTTGTTTATGCACCTGAAGCCTTTGACGAGTATGGTAGACAGGTGATTGAATATCATATTCCTGAACGTTTGCGCATTCCTGTTGCCATTGAAGAAGCCCATAACTTTGCCTGTAATGCCATTAGTGTTGGTGATAGCTTGGTGTTTAACCAAGGTAGCCCTAGGCTTGCAGCAGCCCTCCGTGAAAAAGGTATCCAAGCCCTTGAAGTGGATGTGAGCGAGTTTCTCAAAGCAGGGGGTTCCACTAAGTGCCTATCACTACGGGTGTTTACGCCTTAGGTCGCCTCTATATTCTATATGACTAAGCGTTTTGCAAGCCCTTTTCTATGATAAAGAAAAGGGCTTAAGCATCTATCACAACTTTTTGTGCCATTTAAGCCTGTGTCACCAACCGTCCTGAAGGAGCAGTGCCAGAAAGACGGCTTGAGAAATGAGGGGGTTCTACGGCAAGAATACCAAGTTTTTCACGTTGACGACGCTTTTCCAAAGAATTGGTCACCCAAATCCCAAGCTGAGGCTCAAGAAATGCAAGCAGTGCTACAGAGATCGCCGCACTGCTGAGTGTCACTCGGTTTTGCGTAGACTTTACCCGAGCAACAAGGTCAGGTAAATGCTTTAGTTGTTCCTCACTTAATGCAAGCGCTTGCTTCATCATGGGAAGTGTAATGTCTTGTGCATCTCGACGTACCATCGCACCGCCGTGAGGGGTTTTAAACAGAAGCTGTTTGGCTGCTGTTTTACTTTGCTCAAACGTTAGCATCCCATCTCGTACCAAAGAATGAACCAGTTGCTGATTGGCTAAATGACTTAGTCCCTGCCGTAACCACTGAGTACCCCATGTTAACGTGGGGAAGCCTAGAATATTATCCCGTAAAAGGGTTTCTCGGAAATCAGCATCATTTCTACTTTCCATCAATCGGATACCACACAAAGCACCGTAGGTAAACTCCATTTGACGTAACGTGGTGAAAGGGAAAGTGCGTTCAAACGTTAAAAACTCACGCATACCTTTTGCCATATTAAACGACCATTTTCCAGCTTGCCGCTCTAGGAAATGTCGTCCTGCAACGGCACCCAAAAAGGTAAAAAAGCCTGCACTGATAGCAGCTGGTGCCACGTTCCCCTGCTTTAAGCTTTCTCGCACATAGGGAAACCACTTCACTTTCGTAGAAGAAGTACTTGGGGAAGACTTTTGAGTCTCTGAAGAAGAAGAAGAAGAAGAAGAAGCGTGAGGCTGTAAGGTTTCACCAAAACGTGCAGGCACTTGAGGCATCGTTTGCGTGGAAGAAGAACCCTGCGACACAACCTGTTGTGCAGACAAAGGCACCACCGTAAGGGGTTGGGAAGCAGCACTTCCCATAAAGGAAGAGGTCACCATCATGGCGGGTACACGGCTGATGCCATGGCTGGTACGAGAAGACGGCACTTGAGCTGATGCTGTGGAAGAGGGTTGATTTTTTTTGAGTGCGTTGGCGAGCTTGTCATAATGCTCTGAAATAGCACGAGTGGCAGGATTGGTATCAGCTTGAGGTCCATAGCGTTTCACCATCACTTGACGTATCCAGTGAGGAATCATCAAAGAAATACTAAATGCTGCCAGCGTACCCACGCCCTGCCATGGCTGGTGTTGCAAGGTTTTTTCTGTCATCTTTGCTAAGGAGGTATCCCACTGATGCCCTAGATGACGTGCAAGACGTGTAAGGTCATGAAGCACATGAGGAATCGTGGTTTCAACCAGTTCTCCAGTGGTAGGGTGTTTGAGTTGAAGCTCTAAACTAGGCAGTTTTAAGCCTGCTGCAATATCTTGTGCTACTTCGGTGTAGGGGTCTTGTACTTTACCTAATAGGCTCTGAAGGGCATGATGCACCCTAGCACCTGAACGATTAGCGAGGGTATGTTCCCACGCTAACAATTTTTCCACATGGGGATGTAAATCAACCTTTGGATGGGATGGAGACGCTACAGGATGTGCTTGAGGGTGAATCAGCGTGTTCAGTGTATTGAAAAAAGTCTGTTGATTGGTGCTTGTTTGAGCCACTGCACGATAAACATTCAAACTTTCTTTATCGATATTATGCTGAACCAATGAGCCATGGCGTTTGTCTAAAAAACGCCCTACCGCATAGGTTGCCAATAATCCTGGTAAAAAGGTATCCGTAAAATCTGCCGCAGTATCTCGGATAAACATCTCCTCACCTGCCTGCTTATTTTTCTCACCCGTGATGTCAAACGTTCGGTATTGTTGTTGAACAAACCTAGGAATGGTATAACCAAAGGTTTGCTCCACAGCATAACGTACGCCTTCGCCTCGGTTATACAAGCTATCCGCCACACCGTTCATCAGCTGTGTCATTAACTGCCCTGTAGCTCCAGTGCTTGCCCCAAAACGGACAGGCTGTTGCATGACGTGTGAAGACGAAGCAGCGAGAGATTTACCTACTTCATGAAACAGCTGACGCTCTTGAGTCACAAGAGAACGCCCATGAGACTGAGAAGCCTTATTTGTAAAAGGGATAGCGTGTTTAAAAGAGCTTCCAAAGGTGGCAATCATAGCCAAAGATACTTACTTTAATCAGCATGATTCAAACGAGTAGGAAAACACAAAGCATGCCATTAGTAGGCAAAACACCATACTAACGAACCCAACAGAGAGAGAGCGTCTACTGAAAATAAAGCATATTCAAACGTTTTTTAAGAACCTGTGTGAAACGAGCAAGAAAGAAAATAAGCGATAAGGACTTCACGCCGTGCTATTTTCTAAACGACATTCTACCAAGCAAGGTAAGGTATCACACTTCATATAGAAGGTTACTTTAGCGTCTTAAGACCAAACCTTTGCTTAAACGTTACTTTACTGAAGAGCGACTGACTCAACGAAGTAGCGATGTCTATCACGAGAACTGGTAAGATAAAGAGAGGTAAAAATGCTTTTGTGCTACAGAACAACAGGTTCTTGAGAAGATTAAAAGCACTTATCTCATCACTTTACACATCTATAGTAGACCGTGCATTTCATCCAAGTAACAAATAAAGCCAACGATTCGACATTAAAACAACTTAAAGCATACACCAACACCAAATAAGCTGGTAAAAATCATCATCTTGTAGCGCTCCACGGTGGTAGCTTACAAACGTAAGTTTAACACTTTACCGTGACAGTTACGGGGTATTAACCTCAGTAACCAAGCCGTTAATGACCTTCAACTAACGACTTTCGGCATCACTTCCCTTTTTGTACGTTGGATTCATAAGTGCTAATCATATTAGCGTTATGAATCGCTGCCAAGGCAACAGCATCACCATTACGTACATACTTTTGAAGGATGCACCTCTACAGGGCATGCTCCATTATGCTTGAAAGCATGACAAGATACAAGCGTTATCTTGGAGCGTAAAGCCCATGGCAATGCGTCATGTTTTTCCCAACAATGAACCCTTTGTCTCAAAGAAAGTACGTGCTTGGCACATCCAAATGTAACAAAATGTAAACTTATACTTAAATCCTATCGAGTTTCAGGATTTCATCGTCTCTCTTTGATGAAACTTTGTTAAAATAACAGGATGGTCTTTCTCAAACAGTAAAGAATAATTAATGTAATATTATTGCATTAATTACACGCTTTCAGTATACTCTTTCAGTATAGGGTTTATACTGCAGGGTCTAATACTGTAGGAGAGCTTTTCACTAACCCTGTGTGAGGTCTGTGACCCTTTTTAATACTCGTTATTTTATTCAATTGACGTTATGATTTAAGGTATACCACGCTATGATGATGCAATTAGCACCTCTGTCCATGAGTTTCTCTTATAAAGGTGTTGGGGCTACAGCACCTAAGTTCACCCATCCTAAAGTTCAAAATCGTTTCGGAGATGCAGGATGTCCTGTATGTATTTCCCGTGCGGCCTTAACCGATACCGTTGAAAAACTCGTCAAAGGTGACACGGTCGCTTCTTCGTCTGTCATGTCAACCGTACTTAAAAACGTTGACCCCAGTATTCAGCGGGCAGAACAAGTACAGGCACGTATTCCTCATTTCAAAGCCACCCGCTTGGTGCCTGTCCGAACGAAAGATGTCCCCGCCTTGATGTTAACCACGCTCGGACTATCAGACGGACTCAAACAAGATGTCGTGAAAGGCTTAAAACATTACGAGCCTGTGGCAGGTAACTATCCTGACGTACCTATTCAAGCAGTCGTGGTACCTGGAGATGAAACCGTCAAGGCACTCACCCAAGAAGGACAAAACACAGAAAGCTTAAAGTCTCAAATGCTAGCAAAGTGGCTGAACCCTGACACTCAGAAAGCAAATACGCATCGCTTTTTCGTAGATTTACTCCCTGTGCCTCTTAAAGCAACCTCTGAAGCCAAACATCACCCTGACCTACCACAAACCCTTACGATTGTTCATCATACCGTGAGTGGCGAAGGGAAAATCAATGGTGAAACAAAGAAAATACCAGGAGGCTTAACTGCACTAGGTGTCCTCTCTATGAAAAAAACAGGCAACGACCACAGTAACCTGTATGTGTTCCATAACAAAGAGCTGCCAGGAATGGAAGGCTTTGGGCAACCTGCGGCGGGTCTCATGAGTGTGATTACCATGGTGGCAAACAAAGAAGAGGGATTCAAACATGTGAAATCTCTCTCAGTTCGAGTGCCTAAAGACCAACCAGACCTTAAACATTATGTGAATAAATTAGCACATAATATGGAAGTCCCCTTGAAAAAAGAAGTAAAAGATGGGGCAGAGGTTTTAACATTCCAACATGTAGAGCCTTTTAAAGCACGTTTAGATAAGTTAGAAGAAACCTATAATGAGATTTATACGCACCATAAAAGTGCATTAGGCGATAATACCTTGGCACCTGCAACCTTCCAATTTATGCACGCCATTCGCCCATCTCAGTTTTTGTCTAAAGACCTGACAACTGCAAACGCTTTTGTGTTGCCTAAGCCTTAAGACCTTTCAATAGACGCTTACCTTTGCAATAGTGACGGGTAAGCGTCTATTTTAACGCTTGGTGTTTCTTCTTTTTTTCTAGTGTGTATGTGTGAAGCCGTATTAAGTAGTAGGTGTGCATTCCATTGCCTTTCATAACGCTATGACCCTCAGACCTCTCTACAGTTTCACACCCTCAATAGGAGTAAACCCTAAAAGTACACTCTGGAGTACTCCCTCGATAGGATTAGCCCCTCAAACCAAAAGGTCTGGTGAGAGTCTTCCGTTTACAGGTAGTGCAACCGTTGCAATGGCTCTGACTGCAGAAGCACCCTCGGTGGTTAACGTTCAGCCCTCAGCACTCTATGTCACACCACCCACATGGTCTAAGCTCAATGAGAGTAAAATCACGAGCCTATCCGCAAACGATGTTTTTACACCCAGAGATAAACCCCACCCAGAGGAAGTACCCCCTCCTGTCCTGACCCAAACATTGTATGGTAGTAAAACGGCTATACCCAGTACCATCACTCCATTCACGCTCAAAGCCGACCTTACAAGCCCTTGGCAAGCCAATACCCCTACAACCCATCCACTACGCCATACATCCACAATACCCTCTACTGACACAACGTCTCTTGTAGAAGCACATACCCATAGTCAAACCCTCAATCACAAACGAGAAGACAATAAAACGCTCTTTCATTTTGACTTACCTGTGAGTGGCTTATTGGTAGGGTATCTCACGTGGTACCACAACACCAATAGCCATCCGACGTTAGTCACCTACCAGCGGCTAGGGGAACTGGTGAAAGAAGCCAAACGCTTACAAGCACTCTTGCCTATACTCCCACCTGAAGTCAATGACTCGTTCACGGCACAAAATAATACCTCTCTTTCCGCCATACGCTACGATACCCTTGCACATCCAGAGGCGTTAGACGCTCGTCTAAAAGACACCAAACAAAAGCTCATTCGTCAAGCAGATGCTCTTTTCCAAGACAGACCCACACTGCTAGAAGCCTATAAAGACCTCCTCGCCACACATGCGGCACAGTTGAAAAACACGTCTCAGGCAACCCAGCAAACCAAAGTTCGTAAGGGCATCCATCAGCTTTCTGGAAAATTACTGCCACAACAGCTCCCCTTCGGATGGGAACCCAATAAGCGATTGGCATTAGCCTATACACAAGCCGCTGAAAGCTTAGAAACCTCAAGACAAAAAACGTGGCAGGCGATTCATCAAAGTATTGAGCAAGTGTTACACCTTGAGGCACAACATACGAGCTATGCCAGAGCATGGCACGGACTGAATGCACAACGAGAGGGGGTGCTTAATTTCATGGAAAGTAAGTCTCATAAACCTTCTAATGTGCTGTTTAGTTCTAGGCTCCAACTTTACCCCTTTGAACAGCACACCAAAGAGCTTGGACTTCACACCCAAAGCTATATTAAAGAAGCACAATGGCAACCCATGATGGGGATTCATCGTTTTTTCAAACATGCTGAGCATAGTATGGCGACGAGCCTTCAAAAAGCAGGACAGCTTCATTATTTACCTACAAAATGGGAAGGCTTTTTACAGAGAATAGAAGCAACCCAAGGAAAAGCACGCTTGTTTGCAGGGATTGAAGCATGGGTGATGGGGCTGGCAACCATGGGCATGATTACCCTAGAACGTCGAGTGCATCGTGCCACCGACTTACGAGAAAACACCTCAGGGGTATAAAAAGAGCATCAGTCTACTCGCAAACACTCTCCAGCCCCCCTACAGTGAAGACGCTAAGCTCACGGGTGCTAAAATAGCATCTTTCATACCATGAATAATTTTTTTATCCTTCGGACACCCTGTGGCTAACACGCCTGCAAGTGTCACCTGACGAGTCACAGGATGGACGATATAGTAAGGACATAAACGGATTCTTGCCTCAAAAGGTTCAACCACTGGCTCCAACGCTTGAGCAGGTACCTGAGGTGCAGCAACTGTAGGCATAGGCTTAAAGTGCAGCGTATGCCAAGCAATCACTTGAGGTTTATGGTAAGGCTGTAATACATGAGGCGTTTTTGAAAATGAATGTAGGGCATGGTCTATGGCTTCCGCCCAATACTCACTTGCATGGTCATGTCCTATCACAACCCCTCTTGAACCCCAAGCCTCAGGAGAAAAGCCTGAGGGTTTTATCACCCAGTGCCGCTCTTTTTGTGAAGCTTTTTTCAACGCATCCCAAGTATTTAAAGGCTTTCCTTGATAGTTTAACGTAGGCGTATACACCGCTGAAGCTGGTAGAGGCGCAGGGTCAAGCACCCATGTAAGCGGGATGAGAGTATCCAATACGTTCATGGTCTCTTTCAGTGCTGGATGGCTCGCATAGGCTTTTTTCCAAGCACGCTCCCAAAAGGGGCGTAATATAGGATGGTGCCATAAAGCACTCATCAGTTTTTCTTCCAAATGAGGCTTGACAGGGGGCGTACATACCAACCATTGTTTTTTAATGGCATGCAGGATTAATTCACTCTGAGGCAAAGAAGCAACGTCAAAACATTCAAAAAAGCGGTAAAGCACATCCACACGATGCGCTTCTCCTTCATAGTGAAAGTATAGCCCATCAGCTTGCGGGAAGAGGTCTTTCGGATGCAGACACACCACACCACTTTTCGCAAATCCCCCCAAGGCGGTTTCCACCCAGTAGTGCCATTCTTCCTTATAGTCCGTGGCTTCATCTGAAATACAAATCACCACATAAGGATAGCACTGCCCTCGGGCATAACATGCTTGTTGGCGTTTAGGAGACAATCCAACCTCTATTGAAGCACGAATTGCCTGTAACCAGAGGTGTGCCATACGATAAGAAGCACCACAAGAAGCATCGTTGTCAAAAGGCATCCCTACAAAAGGTGCATAGGGCATCCCCTCAGGGCAATGGGCATGGTAATACGACTGTAAAGCCTGCGTAAACCCTAACCCTCCTGGAATGGCATCAATTTCACACAAGGTGAGATGATTGTCTGTACCCCATAACAGGTCAGGACGAATGACTAACGGCTGATGCTGTTTCTGTTTTTTGTGGCGAGCCAGTGCAATAATCGCTTCAGGTTTACCTTGGTCTAACCATTGTGCCACCCAAGAAGGTACCTCGTCAGGGGAAGTTTGTTTCCAACTGGCTTCATAAAGCTGGTCTAACGTTTCCAAAAACCATTGCAAACTCTCCCCTAACGCTAAAAGCTTGGCGGTTATCTCATCGGGTAGAGGGAGCGGGTACGCTGCCAATTGCCAAGAGGGTGCATGTCCGTCGGAAGACCCTTTCGTATAAAGCCCCTGCCAAGAAGGGGGTACCGTGGGTACAACGTGGGAAAACCCATCAAAAAAGGTTTCAAGCATCATTCATGACCCACTATAAAACGCTAGCTATAACCATGAGAAAAAAAGTCCGACACCCTCCCAAAAGCTTACACCTGTAATGCTTGCTGTACGTAAGCTTCAAACTGAGGCAGCACCTTTGCCATGACTTGTTCATAACGACCTGACACACTACACCCCGCAGCCATGGTATGCCCACCGCCTTGATAGTAGGTTTCTGCAAAATAGGAAACATCAATCTTAGAGGTAAGGCTTCTAAAGCTTATTTTGGTCAACCCAGGGGTATTTTCCTTAAAAAATAGGCAGGCTTGCACCCCATCAATTTGACGCAGAACATCAATGCCTCCTTCCGTATGCTCCTCGCACGCCCCTAGGGCTTCAAGGTCATCAGGAGACACCCAACTATGAGCCACAGCACCTTGAAGTAATACACTGGCTCGGTCAATCACACGCCCCATCAGCTTAAGCTGGCACATGGGCATATTCTCATAAATATCTCGGTACAACAAATACCCTTCAGCACCCGCTTCCGCAAGACGGCGCGCCAACTCAAACACTTCAGGCGTACTGTTGGGGTACTTAAAGTTTCCTGTATCAGTCATTAAAGCCGCATATAAGTTCATCGCAATCTCTTTGGTAAAAGGAATGGCCATGGCATCAATGAGATGAGCCACAATCTGTCCAGTGGCACTTAAGTCAACATCCACAATATTGAGCGTACCAAACCGTTCATTACTGATATGATGATCTAAATTAATACGAATGGGTGCTTTATCAAACACCTGCCCATTAAAGCCCAAGCGTGCCTTTGAACCACAATCAAAGCTCAAACTTACATCATAGGCTTCCAAATAATGAGCCTGATGCAGCTCCGACTGAAACACGTCATCAATTCCAGGCAAGCGTCGATAAATATCTGGCTTTTTCCCCTCCATAGCAACATGAAGCACCTCAATATTCGGACAATGTGCCAACAACGCACTGCGTAACGCCAGCATTGAACCAAGCGTATCGCCATCAGGGTTCACATGAACCGTCATAAACACCTTTTTTGCTTGACGCAAAAGGTCTCCTACATGCTGATAGTCTGTAAGGCTAGGTGTAGGATGAGCTGAATGGGAAGATTTAAGGTGCGTAGTGTGCATGAGAACTCTTTGCAGAAGACACATTGGCTTCAATAATAAGACACAAAAAACGTGACACATGAGGATACTTATAATAAAAGCAATCACATGGACACATGTGACTACTCAATGGTGTGAATGCTCAAAACCCTATAGTTTGATATAAAAGAAGAGAATAGGGTTAATGACCAAGAGAGTGATACTATTATACGTGAAACATAGCCACAATGGGAGAGGGTATCATGAGCGCTACAGCGTCAAGCAAAGGAAAACCGAGGCTCTCTTTTCTCGATAAAAAGCCCCTCTGCCTAAAAAGAGAGAGGGGACACTAAACATGGATAGCCTCAAAAGACTATCGCATAAACTTCACTAACGTATTCCCAATGGTAGTACTCAAGGATTTCGTAAAGCTTTTTAAGCCGCTGGTGGTATAAAATCCTGCCACACCACCCCCTACTATAACAGCAAGACGGTGGATAGAATTGGTCAAACCGACCGCTTCAGAAACAACATTACCCATGAAAGCTCCTCCTGCAGTACCTAATGTTTGTACCGCAGCTTGAGTATTCTTCTGGTTAAACACTTTTCTGGCGAGTTTGGCACTATTTTTTACACCACCCAAATTCACACCCGTATTAAGGTACAAGCGACTAGACGCTGTACTTAACGCAGTACCGATTGTATTTAAACCAAGAGCCATGTCAACTATCCCCTCTAAAAAGAGCAGTAAATCAAAAAAGATGAATAACCCAAACGAAGTAAAACCCATGAAAAAAAGCAAATGATTACTTTACCCTCATGATACACAAGCAAGTACGCTTTGAAAAGAGTTTCACACGTATCTTGAGAGGTACCATCACGCTAAAACGTTATAAAAGTCACGACCCTAAGCCTTGACAAGGCACCGCTCTCTTTATGAAGCATCATACTCATGATGAAAGAGGCACATACCCTAGCAACGCTACACGAGACTATCCCCAAGTTGCACTGTATTCACAATGGTCTATCCACGAAACGCTTACAGATAGATTAACACATGGGTTTTATCAATTGTTGCTAGTATAGAAAAGGGTCAAAGAAACGTTCATCGAAAAAGAGGTACCGCATAGCCTACAGGCTTCCATTGCGGAGGTCTTGAGGCACCAAACGCTGGGGCAACCGCAGGAGCAGGAGGGGTTGTCATTGGCGTGGCTGAAACCATCGAAGGGGATGACATCATAGGAGAGACTGGTGCAGAGGCATGATTTTCTTCATGGGCTTCATCCAGTGCTTTGCCAGCTGTTTGACGCATCATTTTGTTGCCCTTGACAAGGGTTGTACGCTCAACCCACCACCCTGCCAGTGCAAGGGCAGGTACGGTACCTACTGCAATAGGGATATAATCATGAGCCCATTTAAAGGCGACACGTTCCAGTTGAGCAGGGTCAACCACAGACTTTGCAATAAGCCCATAACGGTCACGCAACACAGCACCCAATGTCAACAAACGTTTATCAAGCTCGAGGCGAGTTTTACGAATAATCTCTTCCCCCGTTAACACGTCAGGTCCTCGTGTCACATGGGTAAGCTTCCCTTGCAGGATATGCAAGGTTTGTGCGATGCCTTCACCAACACCTGTGGTACCAGGACGTTCAACGACATACCCTGTCTGCTTTGCAACTTGCTGTTTAATGGTTTTCTCAAAGGGTTTTAGCAGCCCCCAGCCCACACTAAAGCCGACAAGTTCACGGAAAAGCACTTCATTGGATTGCCGATGCGTAAAGGCTTTATCTTCTGGAGGGGCATTCACATAACTTGTCACAGCAACTTGGCATCGACCTATCACATGAATAAGCGTTGACCAAAAAGCTGCTGCAAGCTTTAAACTTTTGCTATCTTGACTTAAAGAAGTACCCACATTACGCCATACTTCTGCCAAAAGTGCTTTTTTATTGATAAGCACTTCAGAGGAAGGAGAAAACACCATGATTAAAACCCTCCTTTTGCATACTGAGGATACACCGAAGCACGAGAAAGGGGTATATATCGAGAGGCGGGCATTTCAGTTCTCTGAGTGATTCCCTCTAAAGGTGTCGTAGTAGAAAGGACAGAGGCACTGGCAACAGACGCACCACGCATAGCCCCCACAGAAACCTCCTTGGTGACACCTGCCTGAGAAGGCACGCTTGACACATTCAACGCAGGCGATACAGGTAACGGTGCTGTCATCAGCGGTGAGGGGGGAAGGGTGTCCTGCTTCATGGGTTGCTTGACAGAAGCACTTTGGGCTGAGGGAGAGGCATCTTTACCGTAAAGTCTCGTTAACAGCCAAGGGCCTAACCCCTGCCTTAACCAGTGGTCATTCATCCACTGAATGGGGGCACCACTGATATAGGCACTGCCTAATACGCCTGCCAACACGACGAGTGCCGAACGCTGATTCAGACGTTTAAAGTACGCCCCTATATCTTGAGAGGTTTTACCGACTAAATGCCCTTGATGGGTTTGCACCATATGCCCTAAGCCTGCCACTTGGAGCTGTTGGCGGAAGTGGTGCAAGTTTGCATTACCATACACGGCTTGGAATAAAACGTTACGAGGCTTATCCAAATGGTGTAATGGTGTCGCAAACGTATCTGTGACCACACGAGTAAAACGCTCATAAGATTTTGTATCAAGATGGGGCTTTACTTTCTCTAACAACTGCTTAGGTGCAAGATGAGGGTCAAGGGCTGCAAACCCTTTTGAGGCAACATCCATACACGCATGAAGTGCCACAAAAGTACCGAGGAAGGTACCTCCGACCTCAATAAAGATTCTCTCAAAAAAGTTGCGTGTTTTCTCTCGGTCACTGTACTGGTTAGGATTAATCACTGGGGCATCCGCAATAATACGTGTAAGCCCCACCAAACATCGTGAAAACATTCCCGTTGCAATAAGGTATTTTAAGTTATTCCCTGTACCATCAAAAGGATTCATTTTGGAAGTAAATGGCGCAAGGTCACGGAGTAGCAGTTTAAGCATCATCGGGAAGTATCATGGCACACAATGGAACAAAAAACACCAACACGCATCGACGGCGGAGCCTGTAAAAGCTCACTTGAACGCATCACATACTCCAGTGTGTACAAAGACCTAAGCCCACTGGCAGATTCAGAACCTTTGAAAAAAGGTCACAAGAAGTCATACTCTATTGAACGCTAGAGTCACTTGATGGAAAAAGTACCAAGCACAATGCAAAGCTAAGTTAAGCTAAGTGATAAGGGTACTTTTCATGAAGAAATAACATCCGTAAATAAAAAAAGTTTACAGACATACATGTCAAAAGTGCTTATTAGTAAAAGCTTCCATATTTAAACTTAAACAGAAGCAAACTTCCAGTACCTGACGACTGAAGATGTTACATTGTATCGTTTTGTAACTTTTTAGCACGCACACCCTCATGAAGGCCACACCCTTACAATGTAAGCTTTCTGCCTCCAATTTCCTCCACGGTAATGATGCCTGAAGGCAGCTCAACCAAAACCTTACGTGCTTTATTCCCGCCTACATCCGCCGCAATCACCATTTTTCCTAATTTTCCAAGCGTTGCACGTGCTGCAATGGCATTTCTTGTGCCAATGTTTAAGGGGTTTCCTGCTCCTCCACCAAACTGGAACAGTTGCGAGCCACCAATTAATTTAAACAACACAGGAGAATGGGGTCCTTCAGGTGTAAGCCCCTGTTGTTGTTTTTGGATAAGTTCTAATAAATGAGGAACCCCCACATCAATAAACTTCGCAGGCTCTTGCTCATGGAAGGTTTCATTCAATAGTTTACTGTCTGGCAAGGTAAAGTGTCCCACAGCCATCACCCGAGGTAATCGTGTAAAGCCAACCACCAGTAATCCTGTCGCCAAAGAGGGGACATACCATGAGGTACCTTCAGCTTGAATGTCTTGAGGAACCACTAAAAGCTGAGTAGGCAAAAGCTCTTGAGCTTCTACGGCTTTAGCGGTCTCTGAAGTGGTGGCGGCACACAACATCATGGAAGCAACACTCTACTACGATTGAAGGAAAGAAAGAAGAAAATGCCTGAGGAAGCCTGAGAAAGAGATCAAGAAAAAAACTGCATCACCTACGACGTAAGAGCCTGTTTAAACGCATTAGCTTCAGCCTGACAAGCACTCAGCTCTGACACTGTGCTTTCAAGCCATAAGGGAGTTAACTCAAATTGAAGTGTTTTTAAAATGGTTTCATCCAACGTGTACATTAAACCATCGCTGCCAACACCATAGCCATTCATCACCGCCAAAATATCGGCAAGATGAACGGTTGAGACTACTTTCAGTAACTCTGGGGCTGGGTTATCGTCTTTTAATTTCCTAGGATGATGATGATACCGAATAGCAAGACATAAAGACTCTGGCAACTGCCACTTTTTGGCGATTTCATAGCCCAATTCTGCATGGTCTATGCCAAACACACTGGCTTCTGCCTTATCATAGCCGTCTTGATTCTTACGTGCTGCTATTTCAACCTGTTTAGGTTCCTGCCCTACATAATCATTTAAGGCAAGCTTGCCCATATCTCTTAATAATCCCGCAGTAAATGCGACTTCCGGGTCAGCCCACCCATGCTTTTTAGCGAGTGACTTCGCAAACAACGCTCCTGTCAGAGCATTCGTCCACAACGCCCCCGAGTCAAGCCCATAGCCCTCAAGAGGCTTATTCAAGGTGGAATGGCTCAACATAGAGTACACCAAGCTTTTAAGGGTCTTAAACCCTAAAATCGCCACAGCATTCTGGATGGTTTCAATCTTTTTGGCAAGTCCGTACGCGGCACTGTTACAAAGTTTCAGAAGCACTGCGGTAAGTCTTTGGTCATTGCGAATCACCTCAGCAAGGTCTTCTGCACTTACTTCAGGGCGTTCCATCAAATTAAGCACTTGCATCAGTGCAGTAGGGGGAGGGGAAGCGTTCTCAAACCGAGCGATGATTTCATCAATAGAGGGTGGCTCGTGTTGTGTTGTGAACATCATTGGTATAGTTCCTCAAAGGGTGAGCCTTGGTAGCACTAGCAGGAAATATCATAAAGGGGGATGCCTAGGTAAGACCCTCATACAGCAGTGCATACCGTCTTACATGAGTCACCTTTTTAAGCTAGCGTTTATCGAAACGATAAAGCGATACTACAACTTCGACCAGCCTTCTCAGAAACTAAAGTAATATCCTTGCAAAACTCCCCTCAAGAATGGAAAGCCCTGACATGGGGTGCTATTTGGATTTAGTATTGAGGCTTTTCAGCACACCCATCGCACCCAGAAATGCCTTGAGCGTTTCAGCCTGCTGTAACAAAGCACCCACAGAACCGATATGACTGTAACGTGCCAAACATAGCAAGACCAGCTGTATGGTTTGATACACCAAGGGCAAAGGAATCACGTAAGAAAGCCATCCTTGAGGATGGTTCGGGGTATAGCCTGCTAAACGACGCTTAGACCGCCGAGCTTGCTGTTGCCACTGTCTTAACGTGTGTAAGGTAAGGTCTTTAAAAACCTCTAACATCCCTAAGCCAAGCAATAAGGCACTACACCAACGCCACAACATAAAAAGTCCGACCACACATGCGATACATAGCAGTGCGAGACATGCCACCATCGTCCAACCAAGCCATAACGGCACATGAATGGCACTGGGTACCGCCTGAGAAGCCATCAGAAGAGAAGAAGGAGTAGACACAAAAAAAGGCGTTCCTTAAGGTGAGGGTGAGCGGTCTTCAGGGAGTAGCTCCATAGGCTCAGCCAGTTGGACAAGCGTTAAAGCATCCTCACGGATTTCAAGGGTTTGTAGTTGTTTCATTGCAGAAGCTTTTTGTTTGGTAAGACAAGGCTCTGCACGGGATGCAACCCATGAAACATAGGGCTTAAGCCAACCTCGTTTGTTTTGGCTCCATTGTGTTTGAAGATGCGTATGACGGGAAAGCTTTTGTTGGCATCCTCTGGGTAGCATGGTCTCAGCATAGCCTATTGTACCATTCAGAGCCAGCATGACTCCCAGTATCAAAGTACCTAGGACATGAGGTAAACCCTTGAAAGAAGAAGAAAACGAAAAAGCTAAAAAAGGTATCATAAAGGTATTGCCTTATGGAAAAAGCACCAAGGGAAGAAGCATTGAACACCCACCCGCCATGGCAACGCTATGCGTAAAGTACCATAGGGTGTTAAGCATGCAACATCATGTGTCAGTGTATCTATCGTATAACATCCTAGTGCTACTATACACGATGGTTGGTAAGAAAGTAAGCCATTGATAGGGGAACCCCCTCATGAGAGTACCATGCTCAGGCGTTCGACCTCTCATGCTAGCTTTGGTTTTGCGTATCGATAAACTGCGCCAACGCATCCAAGGTGGGCAAGGCACTCATGGCACCAGGTTTTAAGGTTGCTAAAGCCCCTACTGCCGCAGCACATCGTAACATAAGCTGTGCAGTCTCTTCAGACACATGGCGCATGGCATGAAGCATCTTAGTGGCATCTGTCACGTTTTGAGTGTGTAGATACCATAAGATACCCTTTAAAAGCCCTGCAACAAAGCCATCGCCAGCCCCTGTGAGTTCAATCGCCTCAACGGTGAAGCTAGGCACTTTCATACAGTGCGTATGCCCGATACTCCAGGCACCTTCCTTCCCACATGTCACAATCAGCCAAGTAATATTAGGGTACGCTTGTAAGAGCATTTTCCCAGCTTGGTCTAGGGGCATATCAGGATAGAACATCGGGAGTTCATCATCCGAGATTTTCAATACATCGCACATCGCAAAGCTTTCACGCATACGGTGTAAAGCATCAGTTGCATGATGCCATAAGGGCGCCCGATAGTTGGGGTCGTAACACAACAGCGTAGGGTGTTGCGTTTCCATCCGTTGTGTTCTCAAGGTCTGTAATGCCAAGTGCAGGCTCTCTGCCAACGGAGGATGGCTTTGAATGACACTGCCCCAATACACAAGACGATGATGTGGCGCCTGTTGTGGATAGCGTCCATGCCCCACATATAAAGGCTCAAAATGATAGGGCATCAATGCCGTATCGGCACAGGCATGTTGGGTAAAGCCTTGAAAGATACGTTGCCCCTCAGGAGAAGTGAGTACATACACTTGGCGGGTATTGGTATGTGCCAGTACAGGGCTTAGGCTCATGTCTACGCCTTCTTGTGCCAGTAAGCCACTGAGCCATGTTCCCCATAGCCCATCCGTACGTCCACCCAGAAATTTCACAGGCACGCCAAGGCGAGCAAGCCCTACCGCCACATTGGCAGGAGCACCTCCGGGGGCTTTCACAAAATGCTGTGCTTGGGAAAGGTCAAGGGTTTTATCAAGACACACCCAATCCACCAAGACTTCTCCGATAGTGACAATATCTTGAGACCCATGAGGGGTCTGAAACCACGCATGCACGTTAGACAACCCACTGATACCCATAAATAACGTTTCCTCTACATCAGGCAACCAAACACACTCTGTTGAATCATACCAAACACCCTAAAACACAACATACTACTACACGCTAGTGTAACACTGAGAGCCATGCTTGTAATGAGGTTTCTTACACGATGCAATTTTGCCCTATCAAGCATGTTGGTTAAGGTAAAAGCTTGGTCTTCACGCTTATGTGCTAACACCATGTGCTACATCATACCCCCACACTACGGAGAAACCCTCTGAAATGTCTATAAGTCGTCGTCAGTTTTTAAAAGGGGTGCCTATAAGCCTTCCTGTCATCACGCACACAGCAAAAGAAAATACCAAAACAGTGATGCTATCTCCTGTAAAACAGGCGATTCAGGCTCATGGGAAAGGACAATTCGGAACAAGTATTCCCCTTCAAACCGCTAAGCTGGTTCATCAAGGCGACCATGTCCCCAGACGAGGTGTGGTAAGTTGGCTTAAAAACATGACAGCCCATGGCATATTATGGAAGTTTGATGAAAGTGCGAAACTAACAGGCAAACCCATGGCACTTCCCAAAAATATCAACCCTGCCACACTGGCCGAGACAATAGGACACTTTGACGAAAAAATCAATCAAAGTAATAAAGTCATACGTCCTTTCATCAAGCTCATTCGGAAATTACCCTTCTAGGAACCGCTCCTTCACCCGCCATGGCACTTGGCAGAGGGGTTGTTTCAGGGGAAAACGAAAGGTATACTTAAAGGGAGACCATTTTTTTCAGCACCCAGTGAGATACCCCTTGAAAGCTCATGCCATACGCCATGCTTAGCACAGCTACCCCCCTCGCACCGTCTGATATCAGTAGCTTACTGAGTGAGCTATTCAGTGAAAGCTTGTCTACTACTGTGTATGAGTTATTGAACGACAAGCAAACTGAAGCTAGGCTTATTGCATTCATTACCCAAAACATTGCCTCAGGTCCAGGGGCAGGGTTACTGATTACTTTGGCTTGGCGGCAAGGTGTACGTCCTGTCATCACGGCACTGGTGAAAAAGCTTGAAAATCAGATTGAACAAGACCTAGAGTCGTTGGCACGAAACATTAAACATATACCCCATGTAGGGCTAGTACTTCACAAGCTCATTGAGTTTCTAAAGCAGTGCCGAAGTGTGGAAGAGGGTAAACAAAAGCTTTCTGAACTTAGACAAGAAGACTTACAAGAGATGCTTGAGCTTCAAACCGCTAGCATGGAAGAGCTAGTAAAGAAGTTCACGCAAGCAACAGGAGAGCAGTTCACCAGTATTCAGAGCCAGTTAGAAGCTCTACTTAAACCACAACCTGCCCTCACCTTAAACACCACGCCGAACAGTACCAACTATCACTACGGCAGTGGCAGGGTAGCGTTTGTAGGGCGTGAAGCAGAACTATGCCAACTAGAAGCCTTTTTAAAGTATGATGCGACCCCTCATACCCCTACGTCTGAGGGTTCTAAGCTTCTCTGGTGGGCTATCACAGGGGAAGGTGGTAGTGGTAAAAGCCGTTTAGCCCTTGAGTTGTGCCAAGGGAAACTGGGCATGCCTTATAGGGCAGGGTTTTTGCAACAAGGGGCAGAGCTTCCTGACGAGTGGCAACCCTCTGAGCCTACGTTAGTCATTATTGATTACCTTCCTAAGCCCAAAGCGTTATGGGAAAAGCTTTCAAGCTATGCTGAAGCCTCCAAACAATGGCAACACCCTGTGCGAATTTTAATACTAGAGCGTACAGTACTATCATTAAATAACCCCGAAACACAACCAGGACTAAATACTTCTAAGGAAGGACTACTCAATATTGCTCCTATATCGTTTGGAAATACTTTAGGCGAAATGTGTAAAAGTGTCTGTTATGCTTTTGAGCCTTTAAAGCTCTCTCCCTTGGAGGCATCGCGCATGATAGCCTTGATAAAGACGGTATTTAGCTGTAAAAGGTTACCCATTCAGAGATATCCTGATGATACGGCATTACTTGAAAAGCTGAGACAGATAGATCCGACACTATCAAGAATACTACTTGCCCTTTATCTTGCTGATGCGTGGGCAACGTGTATAAGTGATAATAAACCTCTTGATATTACTAGCATTGATTGTTTACTCCACCACATGTTAGATAAAGAGCTTCGTCGTTGGAGAGAAATCATCCCTGATGACAATCAACGGGAAGCCTATCGCCGTTTGATATTACTGGGTACGCTGACGCAAGGGTGTTTTTTGGATGTACTGTATGCCTCGCAAGAAGCACTACCTACTCGTTTAGGACTCCCTGAAAATGCGTGTCAGAATACTCTAAGCCAATTTCTTGGTACGAGTATACGAAACGATCTACTACCAAGTATGCAACCTGATTTACTGGGTGAATATTTTGTACTCACCGAAGTATTGCGAGATAAGACCAACCATGGTACACATAAAAACTTTCGTAAGCAGGTATACCAATACGCTTGGCAATGCCCTGAAACAAACATTGCATACTTTTACTATTTGGTACACCGTGACTTTCCTAAAGCGTCTTTAGAATTGTTTAAAATACTAGACCAAGCTGACCTCAACGCCCATGCAGGCACACACTCTGATCAATGGGGTAGAGCGTGTATGGTTTTAGGAAGTTTATACTACACAGGCACAGAAGGTTTTGAGAAAGACCTCAAAAAAGCCTTTGTCTGGACTGAAAAAGTCGCAGAGCAAGGATACGCTAAGGCTCAATTTAATCTAGGGATAATGTATAAAGATGGAGAAGGCACTGAAAAAAACCTTGAACAAGCCTTTGACTGGACTACAAAATCAGCAGAACAGGGGCACGCTAAGGCTCAAGATAATCTAAGCATCATGTACATAAATGGAGAAGGGACTACACAAGACCTTGAAAAAGCCTTTGTGTGGACTAAAAAAGCCGCAGAACAAGGACACGCTAAGGCTCAATTTAATCTTGGGGTAATGTATGAAAAGGGTGAAGGCATTGAACAGAATCTAAATCAAGCTTTCTTCTGGGCTGAAAGGTCTTCTCTTCAAGGACACATTTTTGGTCAGATTCTTCTAAGCAAGATGTATTATGAAGGAGCAGGAACAGAAAAAAACGTGGTACGCGCGCTCTTTTGGCTTGTACGTAGTGGAGAAGGTAGCCCTGAACAACGAGAGCAATTCTTTTCTCCTCACCTTGACGCACAAACCCAAGCAAGGGTGATTGCACTGGCTGAAGCCTGGCAGGTAGGCAACCCTATCCCGTCTTTTGAAGGGATAGAAGGCTAACCCCTTACAGCGTTACGTGTGAATCCGCAGGACTCATCACCTACGGAAAACCAACAGCCTTGCACATGTTACAAGACTGTTACATGTGTGGGGATCGTGATACGTTTTTATGCTTCAGGGGCGTTAAGTCTGATATACTACTGGGTAAAGTATCATGCTCGGGGTTTCACGGTTTTGTATCTTTAGTCTGTCATGTCGCAGTATCTCAAGGTGTTTTGCACCTCTTTGGTAGGGTTTGTACTGCGATGGTAGCCTCCCTTATTCTGCCATAGGCTTCAGGGGTTTTAACAGGTATGTCTCTCATTCAACACCACCCATTCCGTTCTGGGTATTCGCAAAAAGCACCTTTCACAACAGGACAACCGCAAGCCACTGTACGGCTTCGTATGGGTGGAGGACATCCTCATGAGGAAGCACCCGAGGCTGTAAGCCCAGAGCCTCAAGCCAACGTATCACACGCAACGCACGCTGAGAAAAAAACAGCAACTGAACCACCCAGTAAACTGGCTGAAAGCTCAAGCACTTCAGACACTTTCAAGAAACACCTTACCGAAGCACATCAGCAACGTATGACCCTGATGGAACAACTCGGACGGGAAGGGCTTATTTTATCGGGGTTTGGCGTTAAAACAGTGTTGCCTTTTGCCGCTGCCTTTGCCCCCTTACCTTTACCTATCACACTGATGCTTACCCTCCCTTTGCCCTACGTGTGTGCGCCGATGGGTAATAAGCTCATCCAATGGGGTACTCCGAAAAAAGCAGAGGCACAACACCTTACGCAACTGTCTAGGTTGGTGTTAGCCCTCCCTCATGAAGGGGGCTTAGCCGAATTGAAAGACCATCCCGAAAAACTCGACCATCTTTCAGATGAAATTAGTAAGTTTGCAGATGGTACCCTAGATGCGAGCTTTATTAAACATCTGGATAAAAAACTGCTCACCCTTGGAAGCTGGGCTTTAAAGGCACCAGGCATTAAAACGGTTGCTGAGGTGGCAGAACACTTTGAGCCAACCCGTGTTCTGAAAAAACGTCTTGGCACACTGACCCTCAAACACCTTGATACCCTCAGTGCCACCGTGAAACAGCAACCTGTGATAAACTTAGTGGAAAATCTTAAACATAAGGGGCGGGTTAAGCAAGCCCTTGGAAACCTCTCGGAACAAATGGGGAAATTACGCCTTACCAACCTTCAATGGGGTATTGTGACAGCACAAGCCTCTGAAGCCATGGCAGAAGGTAAACCCCTGAAAGCCCTGTACTATCAAGTACGTGGAGGGTGTGAAATGCTCTTCTGGAAATCTGTTGAGCTGTTGGGTACCTTGTTACGTCCTGTGCCTGTGCTAGGTCCTATTTTATACCAAGCCTTAAACTGGGCGCCTGAGGTTAACCTCGCATGGACAAGCAAAGATATGGTACAAGGACTATGGCATGACCTTACCAAACCGCATGAAGTAGCACTGGCTCAACGTAGCACCGCTCAAGCACGGTTATAGCTAGGTGACATAGAACGTTGCTCTACCTCTCAAGAAAACTTTACGACTTGAGCAGTGGTTTTTCTAAGATAAAAACATACTCATGCTCAAACAGGTAAAACCCACCCGCAACCGCACGGTACTTCCATAGATTGCCTGTTTTACCTTTGCCACGTTCATTGCCTGTCATGTTTTTCACAATAATGGCTTTCAAGCTTAGCCCATGCTGGAGTGCTAAGTTCATGCACCAAAACCCAAGAGGTAACCATGTGCCTGCAGTGTATTTATCGCCAATGACAATACTCGCAAACCCACCTGGTTTCAGGACAGGCACACTGGCACGCAAGACGGCATCAAACGCCTCTAAAAAGTCTTGCGTTGAGCTTTGAGCCGAGAGGTCATCAGGATGCTCAGAAAACTTAATAATATCGTCGTACGGAGGGTGTAAAAACAAAAAATCCACAAAGGAGGGTGGCGTAAAAGCCTGTGAGGCTTTTTTATTGGTACGTCCTGTTGCTAGAGGACGCTCTGGTTGCTGATAAGGCACCAAAGGCTCTAAAAACTGTGCCACACGTTGTTTCACCCAGTGAGCATCTTGACTATTGCCACACGCCACTTTCCAAAGCGTTTCAGAAGCCCCAAGCCCTGTTAAATAATGTTGTGTTTCCTCCGCCACTGAGGGTTGTAACTCTAACCCTAAGCCGAAACGTCCTAAACGATAGGCTTCAATCAAGGAAGTGCCTGAGCCTAAAAAACAATCTAAAATGGTATCACCTGTGCGGGTGTAACGTCTGAGTAACTGGTAAATAATTTGTGGAATACAATTCCCATGGTAGCTATTTCTATGCCCATCTTCTCGGCTACGTCCTTGAAAAAGCCATAAGCTTCCCAAAAGCAAATCGCCAGACAACTCTCGCCATGCACGGGGGTCAAGTTCAGACACTCTTTGACATGGAAAACGCTTATGTGCCGTTTTTGTACGCCGCACTCGAATATCTTGGGTACCAAGAGGTTCAAAAGAGGGTGCTGTAACACGGAGAACACCTTTCACTGCATCCTTTTTCGCCTGTTTCTGTTCATCCACACGGCGTGTCCCTTTGCCTGCATGAGGACGAGGGGCTTTTTCAATGAGTCTTGTATGACCTTGAGCAAGCAGGTCTGCTTTTTCTTGTAAGGCTTGAAGTGCGTCATCCTCATGCACACAAGAGGAGGTATCATGGGTTTCATGTGCCATACGCTGACGAGCTTTTAAACGCATCATACCACCCCAACTCCTTCATACTGTAACCAACCACGTGCGTAGATACTCAAACCATGCCGAATACAGACCAAAACAACCTGTTGGCGTTTCGGCGAAACATCACAGAAACATCACGACTTTTGGGAAAATTCCTTTGTTAATAGGAGGCTTAAGCGGAAGGCTTCTCAGACCATAGCACATGGTTCAGTAACCACTCTGGCGTAAGCAACCCAAGTTCAGCCAGTATTTGAAGTTGTATAAGGTTCAAGTCACGAACCGCCGAAAAATAGTCTGCTTGAGCATCAGACCACACACTCATGGTACGCAACCATACCCCTATTTCTTGTGCATCACCCTCCTTGAGGGCTTGCATGACTCGAAGTGCCTCTCGTAATTTGGTTTCACTCAGCTGTCGCTGTTTTTCCAGTAAACGATACTGTAAAAGCTGGGTTTGCAGATTGAGTTCCACCTGATTCAAGGTATTTTGGTAAGCAAGTTGTGCAGCCTCACGCCGTGCTTTCATATCGGCTTGTTCTGCAAGATAGGTTTGCCCTAACCCTTGAAGGGGGTACCAGCTCACCCCACCATAGTAACGGGTACTACGTTCAAGTTGCCCAGCTTCAGGCCCTGTTTGTCTCACGGAAGCATCCATAGATAACGTCGGGCTAAGTAAGTCTGCACGACGTGCTTTAAACGCATACTCTATCACCGCAAGTTGTAAATAACGCTGGGCAAGCAAGGGACGGTTTTGCCGTGCAATGCACATCAATTCTGATAGCGTGAGAGGCTTTTCCCGAATAGAAGACGCTTGAACATTCGTGGAGGCAACACGTGCCTCTTCCTCTGCAAGGCGAAGCATACTGATAGATAACAATTTCTCAGGCACCAAAGGTAGTCCATGCTTATACCAAGCTTGAGGCAGTGCGTCAGGCAATGTAAGCCATGGCAAGTTCTTAGAGGTTTGGTAACGTTTGAGTGTGACTGTTGTTGTAGTGGAAGCTAACGAACTAGAGGTGTTTTCTGGGGTTAATGCCTGATTCAATAGTAAGAATACTTGGCTCAATTGCTGATTGGCACTGGTTTCAGCACGGAGGGTTCTGACCTGTTGATCCAGCAGTGCAGGACGCAATAAATCACTTTGAAGGGTCCGCCGATAGGAAGCAGTGACTTCTGAGGGGGACGTATCAGACGGTGAGGTTTCCTGTAACGCTTCCTGATGCATTACACGGGCATACAGGGTATTCATTTCCTTGAGCAGTGCCTGCATGAACGTCAAGAAAGTAAGTTCTCTTTGCCAAGCAAAGTAGGCGGTAAGGGTCTCTAACGTTCGCCGATTGAGGGTTTCTTCCCATTGGCACTGTTTTTGAAG
>JBJTUH010000173.1:0-4570 GCA_046080605.1 Vampirovibrionales bacterium | reverse complement strand
AGCTGTTTCCATAACCTCTTAACTTGTTTGGGTGCGAACAAGGGCTTAATTTAACGCCCATTTAAACGCCGAACCCGCCCCTTTAGCAAGTCCTAAGCCTGTACCTGCAACACCTAAGCCCCCTAGCCCTAATACCCCTAGCGTACCTCGCACCAAGGTGGTAGGTACCCAAAGTACGGTTGAAACGGCTAAGTTGCCTAACGCCTGAATGATGGGTAAGCGTGCGGCTTGAGCCCCGAGTAATGTCCCTGTGGTCCCTCCTATAACCCCGCCGAGGGTTTGCCCCAGTTGCACTGCCTGCTCATTCCACGCATGACTTTTACCCCACCCCAGTGTGCGGGCGACAGAGGCACCCGTATAACTCCCTAGCATCCCTCCGCCTGTACCGAGGGTTCCCATCGTTAAGCTTTGTGTCACCCCTTGCCCTAAAATACGATGGACACTGGTGCTGTACATCCCTGTACCCTGATGTCTTACCACATCTAAGGCACCTCGTGCTACACCTGTGACGGCACCTAGTTCAAAGGTTAGTCTGGACAAATCCCATCCCCATTGTCCTTGTCCTGCACCTACACGTTCTAGTGGACGAACAAAGGCTTCTTGTCCCCAACGATAAGTACTCCCTATGGTACGATTGAATGGGTCACGCCCATGGGTTTGCCAAAGTCGTTTGACAGTGGCGTGAGGGTGTCCCATCATCCCTGAAAGCATGGGGAACCAAGGTCCTTCCATTTCTGCAAGGGCAATATCTACGGGTAAAGGTGTTCCTGGTAAACTCAGACTTTGTGTCCCCGTTTGTCTCATGGGTGCAACCTGCCATTGGCTCATTTTGCCCTGATGACTGAGTGCTTCAAGCTTTAAGGCACTGGAGGGCAGTAAGAGTCCATCGCCTGTACCTTGATGTATCCCAAGTGCTGCGAGTTGTCGACGAGTGATGACAGGTGTTTTTTCTGCAATATTTAACTTAAGTAACATGCCACTTTTTTGACCTACTGAACCTAGTGCGGAGGCTTCTTCACGATAGAGGGTCAAGGGAATGACCTCATGGTATAGCTTACCTGCCTGAAGTTTTGTAGGGTCAACGCCTGCGGGAATCCCTGCGTAATACGTTTTGGTACCAGTGCCGTGTCCTCCGAGCTGCTGGGCGTGGGTGACAAGGTCATGAAGCATATGTCCGTGGGCTTGACGGTTGAGCTGTTGCCATACTTCGGGCTGTTCAGTGGCAAGATGGCGGTAATGGTTACGGTATAACGCTTGGTGGTCCATGTAATGTTGTACGCTGTGCTTTAGGCGTTGTTCTCTGGAGGGGGCTTTCATCGTAAGCTGTACCAGTTTTTTGGTGTCATCTACATGCGTGACAACCAGTGAGGTTTGTTCAGGCATCCATACCCGTTTCTGACTCCCTGAATGTCCTATCAGAGTTTCAGGGAGAGCATACGCTCCTTTTTCGATATGAACCTTTACCAAATAGTCGCCATGTAAACTTGATAACTGAGGTTTAACCTCATCGGCATGGGTGGCAAGCTTCCAGAATCCTCGAACATAATCGGGACGATTGACTCTGAGTGCCTTGACCTCTTTCATACCCATGCGTCCCCAAGCAGTCATCTCTTGCGGGGTGCCTCCGATGATATGTGTTAGGGTTTTTAATTGGTCTTTTAAATAAGTGGGTGGTGAGGGGTGTCCCCAAGGCGAACCTTGTGTGCTGTTCACGGTAATCCCTCGGCTGACATGCCAATCCTCATGCTGAGCAAAGGTTTTGAAGGCATCTAGTTTTCCAAGCCCTTTGGGCAGAGAGGGTTCTAGGGGAACGCTATGGCGACGGAGTCCGAGCGTTTCCCACCCATCCAGTGTGCTAAGGTCTTGCTTTACGGCATGGATACCTGAGACAGAAGCCGTGGGCTGATTTATCGATGTAGCGTTAGGGAGTGTAGTGGCTGAGGCAGATGTGCTATTTCCAAGCCCAAAACGTTGTTGAATCGTTTGTCCCCAGCCTGATACGTGTGTTTGTATCTGTTTCAGCCACCCTTGAGCCTGCCCTTGTAAAGGGTCTAAGGTTTCCTTGGCGGCTTTGGGTAAGTCACTGAGGCGAATGGCTAACGGCTTTTCTCCCATGGTAGAAGAGGCTAGTACGTCAGTGACTAGGTCAGGGGCGTGCATGTTTTTTGGGCAAAACGTTTGTGGTAATCCTTTGAGCTTGCCTGTCACCTGTTGTAAGTGTTCGCCAGTACCTTTTGACCATTGGGTGATGTGTTGTAGTAGTCCTTGCAGTTTATGCTGATGCTGTGCGGTGTGTTGTGCCATTTGTCCCCAAGCATGACGCATCCCTTCGGGATGAAGCATCGTCCCCAGGTCATGGAAGCTCGTTTTCAGAAATCGACCAGGCTCTTTGAACCCATTAACCGTTTCAACCCCAGGTAGTTTTGCTGCCATAGCGGTACTTTTCATCCCGAGCAATGCGCCTACGCCATCACTGAGACTTGCCCCTAAAAGTTTAAGTGCCTCAGCACGTTGCTTCGCATTTTTGGCTTTACCGTATTGCTTGAATCCTTTGAAAAACTCGTACCCACTGGCACCTAGTCCTGCTACAGCAAAAAAGGGTAGTATCCCAGGCCCTGTTAAGGCTGTAAGGGCAATACCCACCCCTGCCATCAGGAGTCCTTGTGGAGAAAGCAACTGACGGATAGGTGCCATCAAGAATCCATCAATGAAAAAGGCTTTATAGCCATTATGTTTTTTACCGTTATTGTCATTAGGGCTGTAGCGTGATTTAGGCCATCCTGAAGGTGATACTGTCCCTGCTAGGGCAACGCCTGTGGCGACCCCACCTGTGGCACCTAAAGCACGACGCACATAGCTGTCTGCTTCGGTTTTTGGCATGCCCGTTTTTGCCAAAGGTTGTACTTTCGCACTGTACTGGCTCCCAAAAGGAGCATAAAAAGCACCTTGGTTTTTTGAAGGGACTGAAGTGGAAGGGTTTGCTGTGGGCTTAGCAGACTTTTTTTTAGAATGATCAGGGAACAAGCCCAAAAACGAGAGCATCATCATACAGAGGCGTTGCCTACCTCCTGATACGTTCGTTGAAAGCTAAAAGCGATGCACTGCACCTTATGTTCCTCCTGTGTGATACCATCAAGCTCTCATGCCGATGAGGGTCAATAAGAGCGTATCTGTGTTTTCGCCCTTTATCGCCGAGACGAAGAACACCCCCTAAAAGGATAAAAACAACATTTCTCTTTACCGTGCTATGGGTTTTTTAGCTCTGATAGAGGATACTATCTTAAATGAGCTTTTCCCTCTCCCTTTATCTTTGAAAAAACAAGTGTTATAAAGGCTTGTACATTTCTGAACGTAAATTCAGAGAAGTGTTATGTTGCTTTACTATGGATTTAAATGCGAAAAAACCAGTCAACTCAAAGGTATTTCTCACGTGACTTGAAGGAATGTGAGTGGCGTTTCAATTTAAAAATGAGCGATATTTATGTTATCATCTTAAAAGAATTGAGAATAAATCCTCTCTAAAGTTTACGAGATCCTTATTATATAACCTCTCAATTTTTCTAAGTGAATTAAAAGGTGTGGCGTATGAATAACAAACAAAAAACATTTCAAATATACTTGAAAGGAGAGGATAAAACGTCGAACGTTCGAAGTTTTAGGCACTTTGAGAACAAATGCGAAGTAACATTTACTAATGGAAAAGTCTTTACTTATAATGCGGCAAATGTTCGTATAATTGAATCTGTATTGAATAACAGTAAGGCTTTCGAATGCTTCAAATATCTAAAAGAAATTGCCGAAGTGATAGGTCTTAAAGTAGAAATTGATGATGAAAAAGTTGTCAATATTTTATCCTGTAATTATTCCAAAATTGACTTTAAGTCTGATAGTATGCTTGACACTTTTCTTAACGGTAACATTCCCCGAGCTTTTACTGATAAGCCTGCATTAATAACAGATGAGATATATCCATTTGGCTTTAATGTAAGTCAAAAAAAAGCTGTTGAAAATGCCTTGATAAATCAACTTAGTATAATTGAAGGTCCTCCTGGAACGGGGAAAACTCAAACTATTTTAAATATCATTGCAAATGCAATAGTGAGAGGAGAAAGTGTTGCAGTTGTTTCAAGCAATAATTCTGCAACAAAAAACGTTCTTGATAAACTTAAAAAATATAATGTTGATTTTATTGCGGCATACTTGGGAAATACGGTTAATAAAAAAGATTTTATCAGCTCACAAAATGTCTTACCTGATATTAAAGCTTGGAAACTTGAGGCAAAAGATATTCTTGCACTGCAACAAGATCTAAAAATACGTTACAACACTCTGCAAGAAAAGCTTGTACAGCAAAATGAATTATCTGTACTGAAATCTGAGCTATCAGCTCTAGAAATAGAACAGAAATATTTTATGCAATACATTGATGGTTTTGGGTCACAACTAGGAGCTGTTTGCAAAAGGCATAGTTATTTGTTTTTGTTACAATAGGGCTGTAACCTTTGTTTAGAAAGCGTTTAGCCTATGAGATTTGACTTGACTGATACACAATTTGAACGTATTCAATCTC
>JBJTUH010000172.1:0-26630 GCA_046080605.1 Vampirovibrionales bacterium | reverse complement strand
CGTAAAACGATAGCATTTTCGAGATGTAAAGAGATGGTGATAGCGACAATGAAGTTATTACAACATTTGGTGCATAGTGTAGACTCAGTATTAGAAGCGTGGAATATCATACCCAACATTATTAAATAACACTCTCGTTTCGTCGCTTTGGTTGCCCTTCATCGACCTTCATGGTAAGCGGTTGATGAAGGACAGAGCAAGCGTTTTAAAACTCACTAGAGAGGATTTCTTTCAGGCTATCAAACGTCAGAAACTTATCCATTGCCGAACGGTCAGCAGAAATAATCGAATCAACAAGATCTCGTTTAATCCCTTGGAGTCTTTGGATTTTTTCTTCAACCGAACTCCGTGTAATCATACGGTAGACAAAAACGGTTTTATTTTGTCCAATACGATACGCACGGTCAGTGGCTTGGTCTTCTGCAGCGGGGTTCCACCATGGGTCATAGTGAATCACCACATCTGCCCCCGTAAGGTTTAAGCCTGTGCCTCCTGCTTTTAAGCTAATCAGGAATAAGGGAATATTCTCTTGGGTGTTAAACTTCGTCACTTCTGCCTCACGGTTACGGGTTTCACCTGTCAGATAGCAATATTTCATGCCTTCTTCATCTAACCAGCCACGAATAATTTTCAGCATTTCTACAAACTGGCTAAACAGCAAAATACGATGCCCGTTCGCAACCGCCGAAAGAATAAACTCCTTGAGTGCTTCAAACTTCCCTGAACTCATCACATTGCCACGTATTTCAGGGTCAAGCAACATCGGGTGGCAACAGATTTGGCGTAAACGAATCAACGCTCGGAAAATCGCTGCTTGTGCTTTTTTAAGTCCTGTGTCGCTCGGGTCTGCCATGATTTCACGGCGTGTTTCTTCAAGCACACGGAGGTACAAGTCATACTGCTCATCCGTCATTTCACAATGATGGATGCTCTCCATTTTAGGCGGTAATTCTGAAAGGACATCTTGTTTAAGACGACGCAACATAAACGGAGAAACCTGCTTACGTAAGCGTCGTTCTGCATCACGATTGCCTTTTTCCTCAATAGGAAGTACATACTTGTGGCGGAAAAGAGACTTATCATATAAAAACCCTGGCATCAAGAAGTCAAACAAACTCCAGAGTTCCACAAGACTGTTCTCAATGGGAGTACCCGAAAGTGCCAACCGATGATTGGCTTGAATTTCTTTCGCCGCTAAAGCCGTTTGTGCTTCAGGGTTTTTAATGTTCTGAGCTTCATCTAAAATGGCACATCGGAAAGGATACTTTTTAAGTGCTTTAATGTCACGACGCATAATAGTATAACTGGTAACCACAACATCGGCTTGCTTAATATGGGTATATTCTTCAAATCGAGTAGCTCCCGTCAAATTGACAACCTGTAACTCAGGGGCAAATCGTTTTAATTCGTTCACCCAGTTAAACACCACTGACGTAGGGGCAACAATTAAAGAGGGTACTTGTCCTTGCGTATTTTTAACATGCTGAAGCAATGTAATGGCCTGTAAGGTTTTTCCAAGCCCCATATCATCCGCTAATATGCCATTGAGTCCGTAGTTATACAAAAAGAGCAACCAATTAAACCCTTGCGTTTGGTAATGGCGTAATTCAGCGTGTAAGTTCGTTGCAGGACTTACCTCTTGAATGGGCTTACTGGAAGACATCACTTGCCAGAAGCCCTGAAAACGCTCATCCATGGTTAAGATAACACCTTGGTCTTGTAACTCAGAGAGCAAACCCGCTTTAAACGTTTGTACCAGATAGCTATCAGGACCGAGGGTCTCGGCATCAAAGGCTTGAATGGTTTTCCCAAACTGCAACACCGTAGCTAAGGGAACTTCAACGTATCCTGCACCATCAAGATAGAAGTATTTTTTACCCTGTAGCATGTAGTTCTGCACTTGCCCTAGGTCAATGGTTAATTGATCCACTTTGGCAGACAAGCTCAAGCGGAACATATCCACTCGTCCTTCTTCAAAGGCAATCTCTGCGACCAAACGTAAAGGATGCTTAGAAACTTTAATGACATTCAAATCATTCTGATTCGTCGGAAGCTTCACCTGCCAACGGTGTTTATCGAGACTAGGAATAATTTCATGGATAAAGTCAATGGCTCGGTCACCCTCTGCTTGGAAGAAATTCGCCTGAATAGGCTCAACTCCCAAATGTACAAGATGGTCAAACGCTTGATGCTCTGCCTTAAGGTCTCGCTTCATCCAATAAATCTGGTCAGGGTTTTGCTTCACGACCATGACATACATGGTATTCTCGGGAAGGCTACGGGTATAGGCAACCTCTACCCCATCATAAGAAAACGTGAGGCTAATACGCATTCTCAAAGCAGCAGGGTCAATCAGTTCTACGTGTAGCACGTTCACAGGCGGACGACGATAAAGCTTAGGACTTGTAAGCCCACCTCCAAAATCAAGGCTCAGAAAACGCTGTATTTTTGGGAGTTCTTCAAATAAAAACTTGCCACCATCCGTATCTCGAATATCACTAAACGTTGACTTCACAAGATGTTTTGGGAGCATGGAAAGCCTAATAGAAAGAGGGTACAGGGTCTGGCGATACTGCCCCCAAGGCACTTCTTTGGAGAAAATACGCATTGCTTCTAATGGAATTTCTTCAATGACAGGACGTTTTTCGCCATGCTTATCTACCAACAGCTGATGCTGTGCTTCCACAGAAAACACCTTCTCCACATCCGCCTCAGTATGATAATCACCCACATGTTCATGATGCCCAAAGAATAAATCATCCCATACATAGTCCTCTGGTGCCTCGGGTACCAACCAATGGAGGGAAGTCATGACATGACCGCCTTGCCCAGACGCATTCACGGAAAGCTGTAACACCAAAGGCGTAGGATAAAAATGAAAGGGCGAGCCTGTTTCAGCTTCCAGCACTAAAGGATGTTGCGAAATGACTCGTAAGACATGGTCAAGTTTTTGGACAGGTAACTCAATCCAGCCTTCCAGAGGGTGACGAGACGGGAAAGGCACCACCTGCTCTTTATGAAACCACTGCATTAACCGAATTTCTTGCTGTTCAATGTCATTAAGGTGTGAGGTACCAATCGTCGCAGCCAATCGCAAGATTTTTTCAAACTGGGTCACGGGCTGTCGGGTTAAGCGCTCAATAAGACGAATCCCCACATAACGGTCATCTCGGTGTAGGTCTAGCAAAATGACATACTGACAAGAAGCAGCAGCACTTAAGCGCTCATACTGTTCCTTCGGAGGTAATTCTTGGGGGGCAGTATGAGGAGAGTAGGCCTGCCAAAAACGCAACCAATACCCACTATCAATGACCGTAAGGGCAGCAGCAATCGCATGTTTACACCAAGGCTGCTCTAAAGGACAATTACACTCTGGACGCAAAGGTAACTCTTCAGCATGAAGCTTAACTTGATACCCTTCCTTATAACGTCCTTTCACTTCTGCTAAAAAGCCATAGTCCGTGAGTTCTACTTTACGGACTTGTCCAGGGGTTTGGAAATAGCCAAACCCTCTTCGCCAATCTCCTGGTTTAGCCCATTGGCGAATCAGCTGAAACGTCAGAGGATAAAAGTCACTTGCCCACTGCACATCATTTTGTGAAGAAAGAGGCTCATCACTCACATACACCTCAGACAAGAGAGGCTCAGCGTCCATCACATGAGAAGATACAGAGGTTTCAATGACATCAGGAAACGGGTGCAAGGCAGAAAGAGACTCCGGCACATGAGGGACAGCCGTTGCCTGAGGCTCTGGGACGGTCTCAAGTGGTACAGAGAAGTCTGACGCTGCCAAATCTACAGAAGGAGCGACCTCAGGTAAATACCCAATGGCTTCTTTTTTCTTAGGAGGACGACCTCGCTTTTTAGGTACAATGGCAACCGTATCTTCTGGCTGTATTGGAAGGGCTGCAAGGGCTTGAGGCTGAACGATAGGCGTATGCGTCTGTTGAATTGCCTTAAGTTTTGCAGGGCGACCTCGTTTACGCTTTTGAATCGCCTCAACCATATCATAGGGGGTAGGGGCATCAGGCTGAAGCACCATACCATGTAAGGTATTAGGTGCATCAGAAGCCACAGTAAGCACAAGCCCTTGAGAACTGGTTGAGGTAAGCCCCTCCGAAGAGGAAGCTTTTTTATGATGACGCTTATGTCCTGTACGAGAGGCTTGACGAGTCGCAGACTTTCCCTGAGATGTTCCTTGGTCATTCGCTTCTTGTGCTTGCCCGTCGACATACCCTAATACCGATGGCTGGCTTTGGCGTGCTTTATGTGACAAGGGTGCGTGTCCAAGCATTGGAGTATCAGAGCCATGCTTATGTTTCTGTTTGGTTGTTTTGAGGGTTTTTCTGGCACCAGTGCTATTGCCTCCGCCATGCACCAAAACAGAAGGCGTTTTGGTGGGTCGTCCACGATGGCGTGTATTTTTTTGACCTTTTCTTTGCTGCCCCACCACCTCTTCTTGATACACTTGTAATGCTTGTTGAAGTGCTTCAGCCAGTTGCTCGGTAGAGACCCCTAATCGAGGTAACGGACTCTTACGGTGCTTGGTTTTAAGTTTAGAAGAAGCAGGAGACTTAGAAGGGACTTTCTTAACGGTTTGTTTTTCAGAAAGCTCACCAGCATTTCCCCCACGTGGTGCAGAAAAAGAGGGTTTAGGCTGACGTGCTTTAAGTTTAAGGCTTTTTTCAGAAGGTGGCTTACCCTCTTCCTCTGACGGGCGTTCAGACGTTTGACGATGCCGAGGAGACCTATGGCTCTCAGTACTAGGCTCCGACGAAGCAACATGCACACTAGGAAGCGATGCGTTAGAACTTTCAGAAGGTTCTACCAATTTTTTCGGGGGTCTACCACGACGTTTTTTCACAGTATCTTCTGAAACGGGTACCATAGAAGCGGAAGACATAGAAGGAGAAAGTTCAGAAGAAGCAAGCATAGGTAGAACACATTACGATAAGTAAATAATAAAAAAACGCCAAAAAAGTTTTTAGCCATCTAACCAAAAATATCCAAAACTTTCACTTGGTTTTATGGAATTAGATGAGAATAGAAGCCAAGACCGTAGGAAACAGGTCACTCGTTTTTATGTTAAACCTCATGACGGTAGAAAAAACGCAAGCGTACTTTAATCTTGGAACCAATCAAAGAGAGAAAACAAAGAAGCATTCTCTATTGTAGGTCACGAAAGTCGATAAGCCCTTGCAAAAAACAGAAGAAATCACTTAATGTTTGGAATGCACACCGCCCTCATGAAACCCAAGGCAAGCCATTTCACTTATCAAAGCACAAAGGAACAATGGATTATCACGGTGCAAAGAAAGAAGATTTTTGATTCTCTAGTTTAGTGTTAACGTACAACGAACCATACCACGCTCAATTCTAAAACACAACCTCTTTTATCGCACAATTCGTTTAAATAAGTGAGTCGCATACGCCTGTACTATTTGCAGAAGAGGGAAGACGTTTTACCCTTTTTTTAAGTATACTGTTTAAAGGGAGTACTTTCTGACTAAAATGACAGCTTTCATCGCCGAACGATGTTAAACTCGTCAGGGTTCATGGTGCTTGAAGTTTCAACGGTGCCATGAAGCATTTTCTGTGTGATGGGTCATACTGATACTCCTCTTGTGTCCTATGCCTGTCTCCGTCTTTCCGTATCCGCCATTCATACAAAAACACTCTCCTATTTACTATGACGCTTATTACTACTTGGTTTTCTCAGCACTGCACTAAAGCACTTAGCACTTGGTACCATCGCCATACCCCGTTGCAAGGAGCATTTCAAACAGAAGAAGAGTGGCTTGAGTGGGCTAGCCCCAAATTACGGTTTGAGCGTCCTAGACACGCAGAGCATGGTCATGTCGCAGTGAATGTGTCATTTATGGCGAAACACGCAAAACTGGCTCCTCCTGCCATTGCATCTGCTCTTACGGCGTGCTTTGACCTGACTGAACATGACGGAGTGCTAAGCCCTATTGCAGGATTTATCAACCTCAAACTTTCCCCTCAACACTTTGCCTCGATGCTCATCACACACGTAAGAACATGTGTGCTTCATGAGGGACGCTTACCCCAAAATGATGCCTTGAAAGACCAAAGCGTTTTATTAGAGTTCGTTTCTGCAAACCCCACGGGTCCTCTTCATATTGGGCATGGTCGGTGGGCTGCACTAGGCGATACCTTGGCTCGTTTACTCCAGCATTGTGGAGCCACAGTTCACACAGAGTTTTATGTGAATGACTACGGGAAGCAAATGGCAAACCTATCAGCATCCCTGTGGTATCGTTGCCTAGAATCCTTGAAACTAGGAACTTTTCCAACACCCGTAGAAGGTGAGAAGTTTCCCTTTTACCCAGGAGACTATGTCAAAGACCTTGCAGAAGCTTATCTGAATGACCCTACCTATGGTGAGCCTCGAAAACAAGCCATACGCACACTGATTGAAACGCAACAACACACCCAAGCGCCTCTGTATCAAGACTCGTTAGAGCTTGAATTAAGACACTTTACCCAAGCTCGGATGCTTGACGTACAAAAACGTCTTCTGAATGCCATGGGCGTAACCTTCCATCAATGGACGATGGAGTCTACCCTTCACGAAAATGGGAGTGTCGCCGCAGGCATTGAAAAGCTAAAGCGTTCAGGTGACACCTATGAAGAAGAGGGTGCTTTATGGTTAGACACCTCGAAATACGGGGATGATAAAAACCGTGTATTGGTGAAACAGGATGGTACCCTGACTTACTTAACCGCTGATATTGCCTACCATGATGAGAAATGTCAACGCTCTAACCCCTCCTTCACGCATTTACTGAATATCTGGGGTGCCGACCATCATGGCTATATTCCTCGTATGAAGGCAGCCTTGGAAGCACTAGGACATGACCCCAAACGATTAGAGATTCTACTAGGGCAACTTGTCACGCTCAAAATCAACGGAGAAACCACCCGTATGGGGAAACGTCGTACGATGGTCACACTGGAAGACCTTGTAGAAGACGTAGGAAAAGATGCCGTACGATTCTGGATGGTATCACGCTCTTCCGACACAACCCTTGAGTTTGATGTGGATCTTGCGGCAAGTGCAAGCCAAGAGAATCCTGTCTTTTATGTACAGTATGCCCATGCACGCTGTGCCAGTATTTTGAGACATGCGTTTGAGCCTGGACTTTCCGCAGAGAGTCATCTCACCCAAAAGCTTCCTATCGCAGACAAAGCGACTTGGTTACTATGGGTGCAAGAGTTCTCAACCCCTGAAGATGTACTCACCGCACTTTTTCCGAGCGTTACTCCTGAAGCGTCTGATGACACGACAGCACTCAAACAACGGGAAGCCATTGAGCAACTGATATTACTCCTGCTACAATGTGAAGACCTACTGGTTGATGCTGCCACATTACGGTACCCTCATTTAGTGGTGCGCTATACACAAGACGTTGCAACCGCTTTTCATGGTTTTTATAACGTATGCAGGATTTTAAATGCAGAGGATGTTACGGGTACCCACGCAAGACTGTTACTTGTCTACTGGGTGAAAACGGTCATTGCTTCTTGTCTTGAAGTATTAGGCGTTGACGCACCTGCAAGTATGTAATGTAGCGTAACTATTGACCCTCATCTGATGTGTCGTCTACTCATATGAAACCTATCAACACTGGCATATGGCACCCCGTGCCTCATTTTTTCATCCCTCTCATGTGTGTACTGCTGATAGTAGTAGGTCATCTCATTGTGCCATGGTCTGCCATGGCACAAAGGGAAATGAGCGAGCTTTCTAAGCTATATAACGCTTTGAGTCCGGGCGTGGTATCTGTGATTTCAACAGGACACGGCAGTGGCTTTTTAGTTGATAAAGAAGGCATTATTATTACGAATAACCATGTGGTCAATGATGCGGGGAAAGAGATGATTATCCGTTTTGGGGCGGGGAAAGTGGTGATAGGAAAAGTTGTCTTGCAAGATCGTCGCTCAGATTTGGCAGTGGTACTGGTGAACCTAGCACAGATTCAAGACTACACGGTACTAAAAATGTATCATTCAGACACGCAGACGCCTTTGGTGTACCCTGGGGAAAAAATATTTGCGATAGGCTCTCCTTTGAATTGGCATGTTTTGGAAAAAACCTTAACGGATGGTATTGCCAGTAAGGTTCAAGAAGGGTTTATTATGTCGAATGTCAATATTAACCCAGGTAATTCAGGGGGACCTTTGTTTAATTTTGATGGCGACGTAATAGGTGTAAACACATTTTTCATCCCAGGACAGGGTGGCCCAGGTGTTTCTGGGAGTATGTCCATAGAACTTGCAAAACCTTTAGTGACACAAGTCAAAACGCAACTCAGCTCAGGAGAACTGACATTACCGAGTGCGGCTTTATTACCTGATTACCCTACCGATGTGTACCCTATTGCTGATATGATGCGTGAAGTGCCTCATCTTTTACCTGCTCATGTTGACCCTTACGCTCAGTCAGGCAAAGATTTTGAAGCCATTTTCTCCACCCCTCCTCTTGGTTATAAGCAACAGCTTGCGATTGAAAAAATAACACTTGAAAACCGGGCAGACAGAGTTAAGAAAGGGGGGTATCGCATGAGAGAGGATGAATATGAGTCTAAGAACAGAAGTTTTTCAGATGATATTCTTGATGACAAGCTAAGTCCGACAGTGAAAGTGACCGTCATGCCTAAACAAGAACTCAAAGCATCAAGCAAATTCCTTGTAGGGCTTTCTGTGGTTGCCAGTGCCTTTGCAGGACAAATACTACCTGTAGACGTTGAAAGCCAGTTTAAGGCAGACTTGGATAAAGTCATGCTTGTCAATCAAAAGGGGACGGAAGTATGTAAGCCTTTGTTAAAAGGCAAAGTTGCTATCACATCTGCCAATCAGTCTCTTTTTTGGGGCATTATCCGTAGTGTGTCCTTGTTGGACAAAACGTATACAGGCATGTATGAATACGACCCTGCCTGTTTTGTACAAGAACCCCTTTTAGCCCTTAAAGTCATCCCTGAGGGAACCAAAGAACCCTCTTTGATTCCTATCTCTCTTAAAACACAACGGGCTATTTTTCAGGACTTCAAACCTTACTGGACTTATAGAAAATTACCTATTCCCAAGCCCATTCCTGAAATCTTACAAAAACCTTAGCGTCTCTATTTCTTAGTGAATGTCTCATGGTAGAATGACTTACATAAGTGTCGTGTACAAAATGAATAGGTCAACCCTCTCCGTAAGGAACTGCTGCATGCTGACGTTTTTAAGTACCTTGTCTCCGTCTACACCCTTTTTCGTACGGTGTGCCATTGGCACTGCCTTAGTGGTTACAGGAGTCTTGACCATGATGATGTTTTCCCAAGCTCACGCAGGAAAATATGCTGAAGCTCAGTATCAGGTAGTAGAAACCATTGACTCGCAATGTGAAATTCGTCGTTATGAACCCATGGCATTACTGGCGACCTCAACGCTCTTAGCCTCTTCAGCAAGTGGCTCCTCTAACATGAACAAAGCTTTCGGGTACTTATTTGCCTACATTCAAGGTGCCAATAGCACTAAGAGCAAGATTGCGATGACCGTACCTGTGCTTCAATATATTCACCCAGCCCTACACCCAGGAGATGACACTCGGCAAGCACACCAACACATGGCATTTATTCTACCCAAACCATATACCGCCAAAAATGCACCTAAACCACTGCAAGAAGGGGTTATTATTGTAGACCGCCCCACACAAACTTTTGCTGTATGTCAATTTTCAGGCTCCAGCCGTGACACTGTTATGGCAAAACATGCCGAGCACCTTACAAAAGTCATGCAACGTGAAGGGCTGAAGCCTACACACGCTGATATGTCTCCGATGTATGCATATTACAATGCTCCTTTCACCTTACCTTTCCTCAAACGGAATGAAGTATGGGTACGGATTGAACCTAAAGTCTAACGCCACTCGTTCATGGAGCCGCCACACCTCAAAAAATGCGACTAACACTTTAAGCTTTTTTGAGGTGTAGGCTATGTTCTTATCAGTGCCGCCCTTAGCTCCCTCCCTCAGATGTATGAGCCTCTATGTCCTATGCCCGATACAACACAATACTGGCTTCTAAAAAGCGAACCTGAAACCTATAGCTACACTCATCTTCTTGAGGAAGGAGAAGGTACGTGGGATGGTGTGAGAAACCATCAAGCCAAGAAGAACCTTCAGGGCATGAAACAAGGCGATAAGGCACTGTTCTACCATAGTGTCAGCGAAAAAGCGATTGTAGGAGTCGTAGAAATCACTGAAGAAGCCCACCCTGACCCGACAGATGAAACAGAGAAATGGGTTGCCGTGAAGGTCAAGCCTTTGTATCCGCTCAAAAACCCTGTATCTTTGGCACACATTAAGGCATGCCCTCATTTAACAGAGATTCCCCTTATTAAACAAAGCCGTCTTTCTGTCATGCCATTATCTGAAACTGTGTTTCATCAACTTCTTGCCCTCAGTGAGTCATAGCTTTATCATAAGCTCTCAGCACAAAGAATATGCCATGGTAAAGGGTGCAAGCCTAACAACGCTGGAGTCTCATCAGAAAGTACCTGAGCAAGTTCTTGGAGTGTTTTTTTGGGAGCATCCTGAATACCCCAAAGCCTTTCCCACGAGGCACTCTCTGCATGTAAATGTTCTATCGCTTCATGCAAATCCTGCCAAGTATAATGAAAACTTCCAACCAAGGTCAGTTCTTGGTAGTGCAGTGCATAGGTATCAACCGTAAGCGTTGTGTCACGAGGAACGCCACCAAAAAACAAAATCCGTCCTTGAGGACGTACCCACTGAAGGCACTGCTGCCAAACCTCTAAACGTCCTGTTGCCTCTACCAGTGTATGGTAGGGTTTTTGTGCTTGAACATAGTCTTGTTGAAATACCTCAGGGGTCATGAGTGCATGAAAAAAGCCAAGGGTTTGTGCTTTTGCAAGCGTCATCGCACTCCGTGCAATACCTATCACTTTAGCCCCTGATTGCTGATACAACTTTGCAAGCGTCAGCCCAACAGGTCCTAACCCTATCACCACCACCACCTCTTGCGGTGCTTGAGGGGCATGAGGTAAAGGAGGCAGACGTTTCAAGCCACGCAAACACACGGCAAGTAGTTGTGCATACACTGCCAGATGAGAAGAAAGCGTCTCAGGGAGAGCTACCACACCCAAAAACGCTTTTCCTTGAGTGTGCTGGGGGTGCGTCAGTAGCTCAGAGGGTAGTGAATACAAAGTGCTAAACGCACCCGAAAACAGATGAAGAGATTCACACACGTTCCATGCCTCATGGGTACATGCCTGACAGTGTCCACATGCCATAGAGTTTGCAACCACAACCCGTTGCCCTAGCCATGCTTCAAAACGAGCATGAGGCACTGACGCAATATGCCCCACCACTTGATGCCCAAACGCAGAGGGATACTTAGGATATAGCTTAGGATGACCTCGCTGAAAGCCCTTCCACTCTGTCCCAGCAAATAATGCAACTTCAGGCTTCAGGGTTAAAGACGGCACTGTACGCACCCGAGGCTCAGAATGCGTCACAAGGCGTAACGTTTGCACATCCGCCAATTCAAGCGTGTGAATGGGAGCCAGCTGCTCAGAACCTACGGTATGCAACGTATTCATACAGCATGTTTATCTTCATTCAGCACTACTTTAAAGGTCCAATACGTTGCAAAGGCCATATTTTAAATACAGCACGTCCAATCACACGGTCATGACTGGCGAATCCCCAAAAACGGCTATCTGCACTATAGTTACGATTATCCCCAAGGAGATAATACTTGCCTGTGGGAATGGTCAAAGGCTCACAAAACGTTGGAACTGCCAAAGTACAAGCACGACCTATTTCATTCACATAAGGCTCTTCAAGCTTTTTCCCATTGATATACACCCCCTCAAAAGGCACCACATTGACTTGGTCTCCGGGGAGTCCTATCAAGCGTTTAATATAGGCAACATCAATGTTATCATCTTTGGAAAATAACAAGCCCGATAATCCCACAACCCTCAAAAACTGATGCCAAGGGTCACGAGGCACATTCGTAGAGGGGGGATAAAACACCAAAATATCGCCTCGTTGAGGTTGGCGGAACCATCGGCTAAAGCGTTCAATAAAAATACGGTCTTGTACCTGCAATGTAGGTACCATAGACTCTGAAGGAATCAGACGAAACTCCCCAATACCCTCTCGTATACCAATCAACATGACAAGTACCATGACAACCACTTCCAAAAGTTCACGCCCTAAAAAGGTGAGTCGGCGCAACCAACGTAAAGGAAAAAGTTTACGGTTAACGAGTTCAAGTGCCTCTGGAGACACACCCACACCCAAAGGAAGGATACTCTCAAGCGTTTGCTCAAGTTTCAGCATCGTTTGAAACACCTCTTGCTGAGAGCTTCCTGCTTGTGTTTGAGCTTTCTGTAAATGCTTTTTTAAGTCACTCTCTACTAAGCGTCTGTTTTGCTCAAGTAACATGGTAAGATAATGTTCAGGATACAGTACCTGCTTAGAAGTAAACATATCTTGCGGATAAACCTTCTGCAAAGCGTCTGTTAGGCTACGCTTCAGCTCGGACAAAGGCACTCGTAATACTTCTAAACACACCAGCCTCTGCTGAAAAGCACCTTCAAGCAACAACGCTTTAAGATGCTTTACAATGCGTTTTTTAGGTAATTTTAGCGACGAAATCAAACTGGATTGCTTGGTCAAATGACGAGGTGCAATCAAAAAAGCCAACCACAAAAACCCTAAATGAATACTTTGCTGTGCTTCAAGGGTTTCTTCTGTCAGCGTGTCAATCACCTTGGCTTGGCGTGCCACAAGGATGTCATACATTGCACTGTCTTGTTTTTTAGCTTGCTTTAGTAAACGTTCCCACGCATGCGCTTCCAATTGAAGTGCAAGAAGAAAGGTATCCTTGACCTGCTCCCCAGACATTGCCCATAAAGCATCCATCACCTTTTGTGCGATAGGTAAACGGAAGGCAAATCCTGAAACGCTCATACCATATTCTCCTTACAAAGAGAAGATAAAGACACTGGAAGGAGAGACTGAAACATTGAGAACATTGCTCTTCATCACCAAAGGGAACCCATAAACACCTTGCTTTACCACAAACACAACGTATACACTAAACCACTTTCCAAATACTTTATGCGATGGGTGTATTACTTAAAACAAACACGCTTAGTAAGGAAAGTCAGTTACATTATAGCGAAAAAGTAGCGTAGAGGTAGTGCCTCAACGCAATCACTGGTATGCAATGTCGTCCCAGGCAAGTACCATGCTCAACAAAGTCTGCTTCAGCATACACGCTTGCCTTTACGTCATACGTCAAGATGCTATAATGAAGATAATTCCTTATTGTATGTCATACCTTTCCAAAAGAGGCTTCCCACTTGATGAGTCATCCTATTGCCCAAGAGACCGCCATTAAGCCCTCCGTAAAACTTACTTCTTTTCATCAATATCTTCAAGAAGGCTATTGGAAAGGGGACTTGATGGCCTCTTTTATCGTGTTCTTAGTATCGTTACCTTTAAACTTGGGGCTTGCACAAGCGGCAGGCGCTCCTCCTATTTGGGGACTCGTATCGGCTGTACTCGCAGGATTGCTCATTGGTGCTATTTCTGGCTCTCCGCTCAGGGTATCTGGTCCCGCTGATAGTGGCGTAGCCTTTGTAGCAGCCATCAATAGTGCATTGGGGTTGCAGCCATTAGGTCTCATTGTGTTTTTTGCAGGGGTCATTCAATTCGTTGCAGGTCGTTTAAAGCTAGGACACTGGTTCAGAGCCATTACCCCTTCAGTGATTCATGGCATGCTCAGTGGGATTGGTGTCATGATTGCAGCAAGCCAGCTACACGCCATCATTGACGTAAAGCCTCAACACCAAACCCTACTGAATTTAGAAACCGTTCCTCACCTCATTGAGTTATTGTTACGGAGTCCAGAAAAGCTTGCACATCAAATGGCGTTTGTCTTAGGTGTTGTCACACTCCTGATTTTTATTGTATGGCAGTCTCCGAAATTACCCAAACCCCTTAAACGGATTCCTCCTGCACTCATGGCAGTCATTTCAGGTACCCTTATTGCCCACTGGTTCCACTTTCCAGTGCAGTATATTACCTTCCCGAAGAACCTATTTGAAGCGATTCCTTTTGGGCAGATGTTTCAACAGTTTGACATGCTCAAGCAACGAGAAACTTGGTCATTTATTTTGGGGCTTGCCACCGTCTTAAGTGCAGAAACACTGGTAGACGGAATGGCGGTAGACAAACTCAAACCAGGGCATAAAACTTATTCTAACTGGGATCTGTCCGCTCAAGGGATTGGTAATATGCTTTGTGGTTTATTCGGAACCATGCCTATTTCGGGTGTCATTGTGAGAAGTGTTGCCAACATTACCAGTGGTGCCAACACTCGCATGTCTTGTGTCTTTTTAGGCATTTGGCTTTTATTCGCTATTACCTTAGGACAAGATATTCTACGAAGCATTCCTAAGTCATGCCTTTCAGGCGTACTTATTTATGTAGGGTATCAACTTATCAATCCTGCCATTTATAAAGAGACATGGCGTACCCAAGGTAAAAATGAGTTTATCATTTTACTTGCAACCGCTATATCCGTCGTGTTAGGAGACCCCCTTCTGGGTGTCATCGTGGGCATGGTACTCGCATTAGCAGACCTGCTTTATAAGGCCTCTCAGCTGACCATGTCATTGAACAAAACCGTCTCCTTGGAAGGAGAGGAAAAATATGACATGTACCTCAAAGGAGCTGCCACGTTTGTAAGGCTCCCATTAGTCAGTGAAGCCTTAGAAGCATTACCACATGATGCACATATTGACGTGCATCTGCATCAGCTCACAAGTTTAGACCATGCGTTTCTAAGCATGTTAGAAGAATGGCAAGAACGCCACTCGCTCCAAGGTGCCAAAGTGACCATGCTATTCAAAGAAGCCTTTCAGGAAGAAAAACCAAAGTCTTCTTCTTGAAAGGCTTCTTAGTCAGTGTGACACTACATAAACTGCTGAGCCCCTGGTAAGGAAATCATGGTGGCAGGGATGGCATATCGCATCGACCCCATCCAATTATTGTTCTGGGTATTCTCACCCGCTGCGATGTTAGAGGCATTAGTGTTTGCAAGACTTGTCTGTACAACCCAACTGTTAAGACCCACATTAAAATTCACAGAAAAGACCCCTGTACCATCTCCTGCCGCAATGCTACGGGCATTAAAACAAGGCTGTCCACCATTACACAGCACACGCATCCCTTCATCCAAAGCCTGCACTCTCCCCAAATAGAACACTTGTGCGCTCCACGTATTACCACCATCAGTTGAAATTTGACGAAACGGACGACCGTCTAAGGAAATACCATACCTTTCAAAACGGTCTTGAACCGCAGGCATAGCAACTCGTAAGTCAACGGTATTGGTCTGCACCGTACGAATACCACTACCCGCTGGTAAAGGCATCGTCCCACCATTCACTCTCAACTCAGTGGCGGTTTTAGCCGCACGTCGTATATCATCAATAAACATATTAACTTGAGAGTCTACCGTAATACGCTTCATTTCATCTCGTTGGACACTATAGGTATCCACAGAGAGTTGAGAGACCCCCAACATCGCAAAACTAACAATCACGAGGGCTACCGTCATTTCAGCCAAGCTAAACCCTTTTTTTTTGCAAAGGGTGCTTATTGAAATCAGCGGGTGAGTAAGTCTTCATCATAGAAATCATCCTTCAACGATAGCGTGAAGCAAATCAAATAAAAAAACAAAGCAAGTATATTCTTGGAAACTTGATGGCTGTAAGCCCCCTACATAGATGTTCGGCGAATGCCTTTCAAAAATTGAATCAGGCTCTGTAACAAAATCACAGAGGCTTAACATTGTATCATCGGGTTTAGTATCAGATAGTTTTATCACCCGAGACCTTTCCTTCACACAGTAGTCGGACACAACCACCCAGCCCTACAAGGGATGGTGACCCACTGACCACAAAAAGAGGGATGACCTGAGGTCCTAAAGCGTCCAACAGGGGAAGTGTTTTTATGTTAAAGTGTCGGGAAAGAGTGTTACCTAATCTATCTTTATATCTTTATTCATTTTTCACCTCTATCTCACGTACTATAAGGGTTTGTGCCATGATGTCCTCATCTTCTACGCCACACCAAGCGCTTTCTGCGGATGTCGCAGCCATCTGCCCAGAGATTCCTTTTAAAACAGGACACGAAGTGCGTGAGGCATTTTTAACTTTCTTTGAACGTAAGCTTGCACACCGTCGTATGCCTAGTGCAAGTTTAGTGCCTCAAAACAACCCCACGGTATTACTTACCCCCGCAGGGATGCTTCCTTTTGTACCTATTTTTATGGGACTTGAACCCATTCCTACCCCCCCTCGGGCTACCAGTAGCCAGAAGTGTGCCAGAGTCAGTGGCAAAGCGTCTGACTTACGAGCGGTAGGGCGTACGCCATGCCATCACACCTTCTTTGAGATGCTCGGTAACTTCAGTTTTGGTGACTACTTCAAAGAGGAGGTTATTCCTTGGGCTTGGGAGTTTATTACAGAAGTGCTTCAACTTCCCAAGGAACGCTTATGGGTCACGGTACACCATAGTGATGATGAAGCTGCCCTGATTTGGGAAAACAAGGTAGGCATTGCACCTGAGCGTATTCTAAGGAGAGGGGATAAAGATAATTTTTGGGGCCCGCCAGGTCCTACAGGTCCTTGTGGTCCTTGTACCGAGATTTATTTTGACACGTTGCGTCCTGACCGCATATGCCCAGGATGCCAAACAGGCGACACCTCATGCCAGACTCCCTCCCCCACCACAGGGTGTCACCCTGACCAATGTGAAGCTGTCGATTGCCGTCGATACATGGAAATATGGAACCTCGTGTTTATGCAGTTTTTTAAGGATGAGGCTGGCACCCTAACCCCCTTAGAAAATAAAAATGTCGACACAGGCATGGGGCTTGAACGTATCACCATGGTGGTACAAGACAAAAATAACACCTTTGAAACCGATTTACTTTCAGGGCTAGTGGCAAAAGTTGCTTCATTAGCAGGCTATACAGCATCCACCTCTAGCCAAGAGGCACCTGCAGTAGCGTGTCGTATTATTGCAGACCATATCCGTTTTATGGGCTTTGCCATTGCAGACGGAGTCATGCCTAGCAATGAAGGTAGAGGGTATATTTTACGCATGATGATACGTCGTGCATTTTTACAAGCATATCAATGGCTCTCACTTAAAACACCCTTTTTGGCCCAGTTACTTGATACGCTGATTGACGAATACGGCACCGCCTATCCTGAACTGGTTCAAGCACATCATCGCATTGCCCAGATTTTAACCAAAGAAGAACTACGCTTCTTGGAAACCCTAGAACGAGGGATGGGACTCCTCTCAGAATGGGTCGCACATCCAGAAACCTACTTTGACGGAAAAGTCCTTCACGGTCAGGCAGCCTTTAAGCTCTATGATACCTACGGTTTCCCCATGGACTTAACCCTTGATGTGCTAGAATCTCAGGGCTATAGCGTGGAGGTAGAAGGGTATGAAAAAGCCCTGCAAGAGGCTAAAACGCTTTCTCGTGCCAACCGTAAAAACACCATGATTGTTTCAGACACACTCTATAGTGATATTTTCAAAGAGGTAGGGTCAAGTGTTTTCACAGGCTACGATACCTTAACCAGTACCGTCACGGTTCAAGCGTTGATCGTTGAGGGAGAACTTGTGGGTAGTGTCCATGGTACGAACACCGTATTTGAATGTATTTTGAATCAAACACCCTTTTATCCTGAAGGCGGTGGGCAAGTGGGAGACCAAGGGTCTCTAGTACAAGAAGAAGGACCGCAAGGGTTAACCGCACTGGTCTTGGATACCTATAAACGAGGCGATTTGATTGTGCATCGTTGCAAGTTTGACCAAGGAGAACATCCCTTATCTGTAGGCACCACCCTGACGGCTTACGTCGAGCCCTTCTATCGAGAGCGTAGTGCCATTCATCATAGTGCAACCCATTTAGTCAATGCAGCCTTACGTAAAGTGTTAGACCCTCAACAAGAAGGGCTGATTCAACAAGCAGGGTCCTATGTCAGTCCTACAGGTGCAAGGTTTGACTTTACTTTTGAGCGTGGATTGACACAAGACGAACTGAACCGAGTTGAGTTTTTAGCCAACAAATGGGTACGAGAAAATTACCCTCGTGAAGTAGTCGATATGCCACTAGAGGAAGCTAAAGCGTCTGGTGCTGTGGCAACGTTCGATGAAAAATATGGGGAAAGCGTTCGTGTGGTTCGTTACGGGGATGCAAGCCTTGAACTGTGTGGAGGCACCCATACCACTGAACTGGGGCGGATAGGACCCATCAAACTACTCAGTGAATGTAGTATTGCCGCAGGGATACGACGGGTCGAGTTTGTAGTAGGTGAACTTGCCTATAAACTCACCAAACAAGATCAGATGCTGTTACAACGCTGTGCCACCCTATTAAATGTGCCATCCAAAGAGCTTGAAGGGAAATTAGGCACGCTCCTTGAAACCCAGAAAAATCTTGAAAAGCACGTATTACACCTGCAAGTGAAGCTCCATGAAGGCGTGTTACAAGGGTGGGTCAACACCATTCTAAACGCACCTACAACCCCTCATGTGGTAGGAACGCTTTTAGAAGATACCCCAAGTGAGATTCTCAAAAAGCTTGCTGAAACCTTTTCAAGTAAAACCCATCATACAAAAAGCATTTTATTACTAGGAAGCCTCAACACAGAAACCCAAGCCGCTCAGTTTGTAGGTGTGGTTTCTCCCTCGTTAGTAGAAGCAGGGTTTAAAGCAGGTGACTTGGTAAAAACCCTTGCATCCGCTTGTGGCGGTGGCGGTGGCGGAAAACCTACACTTGCCATGGCAGGAGGTAAACAAGGGGAACATGCACACCGTGCCCTAGATGAACTGAAGTTTACCCTTGCACAAACCCTTAAAGGTTAGGCTGAAGTTCATTAAAAAGCTTGTTCAAACTCACAAAGTACACTCATTACCTTGAAGGTAAAATGGGTGTATTTTGTGGTTTTTTTAAAACGTACGTGTACGAATTTCTTTAGGATTAACAAACTTGGCTACATTCTTCTTGAAAAGCAACTCAAACTCTCCTACAGGACCATTTCTTTGCTTGGCAATAATAATATCAGCAAACCCAGGGCGTTCAGAGTCTTTATTATAGTACTCATCTCGATAGATAAACATGACCAAGTCAGCATCTTGTTCAATAGACCCCGACTCTCGTAAGTCACTCAACATAGGCTTTTTATCGATTCTACTTTCCACTGCACGAGAAAGCTGAGAAAGTGCCATGACAGGCACCTTAAACTCTCGCGCCAATGCTTTCAACCCTCGTGAAATCGCAGACACTTCCTGTTGGCGGTTTTCGCCACCTCCTTGGCTACTCCGAGACTCCATTAACTGTAAGTAGTCAATGACAATCAGTCCCATTTGGTCAATACGATGCTCTAACATGACTTTTCGCATTTTGGCCCGAATATCCATCACCGAGACACCAGGGGAGTCATCAATAAAAATTGGGGCATCGCCTAAGCGTCCCATGGCAGCGGAAAGCTGTTGGAAGTCATACTCTTGTAAGTCTCCTGTACGAATACGTTGCTGGTCAATCCCTGCCTCTGCACAAAGCATACGAGTAATGACACTTTCTTTACTCATTTCAAGGCTAAACATCATGACGGGCTTTTGAGCAAGCAGTGCAACGTTATTCAGAATATTTAAACAAAAGGCGGTTTTTCCCATCGAAGGACGAGCCGCTAGAATAATTAAATCACTAGGTTGTAAGCCACTGGTGTACTGATTCAGCTCATAGAAGCCCGTATCAATCCCCATTAAAGAGCCTTTATTCTGGAAACGTTCCTCAATTTGTTCAAAGGTAATAGGTAAAATATCTCGGACATGTGCCACCGAGCTTTCTCCGCCTGAACGTGCAAGCTCAAACAAAGCCTGCTGAGCAACATCCAATGCAGCTTCTCCGTCATGAGATTCATACCCCATGAACGCCATCTCCTGCCCCAAGCGTATGACCGTACGTAAAATGGCTTTATTCCTCACCACTCGGGCATGAGACACCACATTTTCAGTGGTCACCACCATCAGGGATAAATCATTAATGTAGGCACGTCCGCCCACAAGGTCAAGATGATCGGTTTGATCTAAAAACTCCGAGACCGTCACCACATCCACAGGTTCCCCTCGTTCGTAAAGCGTACGAAGGGCATCAAATAGAATGGCATGAGGCTTACGATAAAAGTCTTTAGGTTGAATCATGTCCACGATTTTGCCTAACGAATCAGGGTCAACCAAAATAGCCCCTAAAATGGCTTGTTCTGCCTCAAGGTTCGCAGGAGGATGCCTAAAACTAGAAGCCTCTTTACCCGTTAAGGATGGGTCCAAAAGTGCATGGGTTGCCTGTACTTGAGAGGTTAGCCAAGCCTGACTAACGGGAATCGTGTTTTGTTGGCGTAGTGCCTCCGTCATGGCTTGGACACGCTCTCCTGGTAGCGGTGTTTCAGTTGCTACAGAGGGAGGGTATCCTCCTGGGACATGCCCAGGATAGTGGGGTATCTCTCTGGCGGATGCTTGAGGATGGGTGCTTACAGGCGTTAATTGAGACGCAAGGGCATCAAGCGAGTGAACCCACTGAGCATCCTCATCCTCTTCTTCAGAAGATACCACGGCGTGTTCCGACAAGGGTAGAAGTGGGGGGTCTACACGCCCCTTTTCCTGTACTTCATCCAAAGGGTTTGAGGTAGATACATCAGAAAAATCTCCAAAAAACATTGAGCTTCCAGAAGGAAAGTCTTGAGGAGAGTGCGGGTACTCTGAGGAATAAGGAGGCTCTGAAGCAGAAGAGGGGAGCATAGGCTATAGTATCATCAAGAAAAAGTATCAGAACGCTAGAAGACTCATAGCGTAGGTGTCTGGCAGGAACGTCGCATTGTGTTATAGGCACTACCACGAGCTTGGAAGGATAAAACCAAGAAAACATTTCCCAGTGCGTATGTTACCATAATGAAACACTGAGTAGACACTCACCACACACATCTCTGCATTCCTAAACGCTATTGTAGCATGTCCACCCATCATTAAAAAATGTCCTTCTCAATGCCTGTGACTATCCCTGAAGCCCTCCACCCTGATACCCAAATACAAGAGCTGCCTCATATCCATGCAATCACACACGCCCTTGAAGCGTGGTTTCCAACGGTGGCTCGTGTCATGCCTTGGCGGTATGACCCTATCACACAAACACGAGTCCATAACCCCTATGCCATTTGGGTGTCAGAGATTATGCTACAACAAACCCAAGTCAAAACCGTGCTTCATTATTACCCGCGATTTATGCAGCGTTTCCCCACGGTAGAAGCACTGGCTAAGGCTTCACTGGATGAGGTACTTACCCTATGGCAAGGCTTAGGATACTATCGACGTGCAAGGCTCTTGCACCAAGCCGCCCAGTGGGTAGTCACCACCTGTGAGGGACACTTTCCCACAACACTGGAAGGGCTTATCGCACTCCCTGGCGTAGGACGCTCAACCGCAGGTGCCATTGCGACGTTTGCAACCAACCAACCGCACCCTATTTTAGATGGTAACGTACAGCGCGTGCTGTCAAGACTTTGGAATATTTCAGAAGACATCCAATCTCCGCACGTTTTGAAACACCTCTGGCACTATGCGACAGAACTTGTTGAAACGGCACACTCTCCTTGGACACTCAACCAAGCCCTCATGGAGCTAGGGGCAACCGTTTGTATGCCTCAAACCACACCGCATTGCTTACTGTGTCCTGTGCAAGTTCAATGTAAAGCCTATCAAGCTGGCACCGTAGCCCAACGACCTATCAAGCTCAAGAAAAAGTCCCCGATTCCTCATAAGAGTGTGGCAGTAGCACTGATACAACATCCTCACAAGCCTTTGGGAACGTTTTACTATCAGCAGCGTCCTGTAGAGGGATTTTTGGGTGGCATGTGGGAACTTCCTGGCGGAAAATTGGAAGCACAGGAAACCCCCGAGGAAGCCTGTACCAGAGAGGTACTTGAGGAAACAGGATTACACGTTGAGGTGGTACAAGCACTGCCAAAAGTGAACCATGTGTATACGCATTTTAAAGTATCTTTGTACGGCATGGTATGCCATTTGGCTGAAGAAGCCATCACCCATCCACCAAGCATCGACACACTTCCTGGGCAATGGCTCACCCTGGAAGGTTTAAGCGAACTTGCGGTACCGACAGGCACTTGGAAAGTGCTACAAGCCTACCAAAATACACTTCCAGCATGACGGATGAAACACTCCTGTAAACAGAGGGATTTTTCGATGCAACCGTGAAGAAAGCGTGTATGAAACGGCGAAATCATGGGGGATACACACCATGAAGTGTGCAGCATATCTATTTTCTTCAGCGTCGTCACTGTGAGAACATCTCAAGCACCCTCAAAGGATTTTCCAGTACGCCATGACACCTGACCTCATTTTAAAAAGCTTTTTCAATGCCTTGATGGATAATGCCTTTGATGTGGCATGGAAACAATTTAGCAAGAAAAGTCAAACGCTTTTCTTAGAATGGACACTCAAAGATTTATATGAACGTCACAAAGAGGCGTGTGAGTTTGCAGAACTTACCACCAAGGAAGTTAATTTATTGCTGGAAATGAATGACTTCAACACCACAAAGCATTTTTGGAAAAAGTTTTATTTTTCTTGTAATGTGTTTGAAATTTTCCGTTTCGGTACTTTTACACAAGGAACAACCCAAGGCACGGAAGCCTCTGTGCTGATTGACCTACTCTTCCCCGATGGACGAACCGCACAAATCCCCTTTAAAATGGTGAATGAAGGGGGAGGCTGGAAGGTAGGCTATGTAGAGTCAGGGTTCCCGTTTGAATAGCCCAAGAACGTCTCAGCAATGACTATACTAACGTACAGCGTCTAACCAGATACTATGAAGCATACGCTCGGTATCTCCTCGACGATGACTCCATGTAAGGTCATGGCACTCATGGGCAATAGTACATTGAGGATTTTTCACGATAGCATCAGCAGACACACCTAGAGCTATCAGTTGTTGTGTGAGTACCTCATGGAGTGACACATGAAACTCTGGCTTTGACGCAGACGGTGTCTCCACGGGATAATACCATTGTGTCGAAGTATCGTCCTTGTACATCTCTTCAGCTTCAGGCACCCCTAGAGACCCCAGAGACGAGGGAAGGCTTAACACCAGAGCCTCAATCACAGGCGTATCCACCCTATAATGGTATGCTTGAGCCGAGGCACCTAAATACACCTCTAGGGTAGATACTGCGTCTGAAAAACGTGTTTCCAAAAGAGCAACGGCTTCAGGCACAATCCGATTTGCAACCCCTCGCCACCCTGCATGGACGGCACCCACAAACCGACCTTCTCGACATGCAAGGAGTACAGGAACACAGTCTGCCGTTAAAACACCAATAGGCAAACGGAGACATGACGTTAAAACCCCATCCGTCGCTTGTGCCAAGCATTGCCATTGTTCCTGAGACAGCGGAGCATCTAGCCACTGCACCTGAGACCCATGACACTGTTGAGGTATCCAAACAGGATGAGGGAAACACGCCTCATGATACGCCTGATGCACTTTACAACGCATCACGTCTGTATACCCTGCACCACCAAAAGACAAAGGCTTCGTTCCCCAGTAAGCTTTCAGATGGGAAAGCTTACGTTGTACAAGCCAAGACTCAATAGAGAACAATCCTGTCCTATCCTTCTCTGTGGCGTAATGCATGTACCCTCTTTTAAACCGCAAAGCGGACCTTGTCTAACTTATCCATCGTCTGTAACGCTCGTTTTAAAAACAGACAGGAGGCACACTCACCACAATGAATAGGACCATTACGGTAACAACTCCAAATAAGGTCAAGTGGCGCTTCCATAGACATGCCTATCCGTAAAATCTCAATTTTACTTAAATGCTCTAAAAGTGCCATAACACGTACCCCATTACTTGTGGAATCTCGTAAGGCTACGTTAATGTTCTCTCGAAAACGAAAAGTATTATCAGGAAAACCCGCTTCTGCTTCTTCACGATTAGAGCCAAACAACACAATGGGTAAATTATTAAACTCTGCATAGGCAGCTGCCACATTGAGTAAGACACCATTTCTATTCGGCACCCAGACCGCAGAGGCTTCAGAATCATTCGCCTTCACATTGAGAGATGAAAGCTGTTCAGGGTGTCCCATCGCCCGATGAAGTGCAAGCTCTTTTTCTTCCTGGGATTGTAAACTAGCAGGAAGCAACTCCTTGAGCCATTCTAACTGAATCACTTTATGCTCCATCCCAAAATGACGAGCAATCGCCTTAGAGGCAGTCAACTCTTTTTGAAACGCCCGCTGACCATAATCTACCACCAGAGCAATATTTTGAGGGCGATAGGCAGCCTGTTTCAGGATTTCACGCTGTTTCTGAATCGCCCACGTCGTACACACGGTAGAATCAAGTCCCCCTGACAATAAGGTCACAAACCCTCGGCGTAGTGATTGACCAATACTTTCTTGGGTTTGAAACTCAGGCATAGGGGAGTATCCTTTCAATGTAACGTAAAACGCTATGACCTTCATACAGGGATCAGCATCTGAAAAACATATCAGCCTCAACCCTACATCTCACATAACATCACACCAAATACAAGCATCATCAGGCTTGCAACGTATCTCCTTAGGGGGTCTCCTCAGGAGGCATGCTCTCATGCTGTAGCACTTGCCGAAACGCTTGTGCCACTTTTTTCGGGAGAGACTCCTCATGCGTCGTTAAACATGCCGTAAGCCACTCGTATTCCTCAAAACTTGCCAAGGCATGCACCATGGCAACCGCAACATCAGGCGTTTCTTCTAGCATACGTTTTTTTAACAGAGGAATAAAGTCTGATAACTGTAGCTCTGCAACACTATGCGTTGCAGCAGCACGAAGGGTTGCAGACGCATCTTGTAGGACGGTTTCAAGCACTTGCTGTAACTCAGCACGCATCGCATCAGGTAACTGATGGATATGACCTTGAGAAATAGATTGTAACAAGGTTTCTTTTAAGAAAATAAGTCGCTCTGCAGAAGGCTGATGGGCAAATAAACTTCCTGCAATTTCTGTCATGGCATGAAGATCACCGAGAAGCCCCAATGCCTTAATACTAGACTCTTTCACATACATCGAGTTTTCATCAGGATTTGAAGCCACATGCTGTAAAACAGAAGCAGCCTCTTGATGTCCTAAACGCCCTAAAGCATCAGCCGCCGCAAGACGTAAACGATAATCAAGGCTTAGGTTCTGAACCACCTCTAATAAGGTGTTTAATGCACGACTGTTTCTCAAAACGCCCAGCGTTTGCAGTGCCATACGTTGTGTTTGAAACATCTGTGAGGCACCACAACCCCAAGCTTCTGTAAACACCTGTTTTGAACTAAGCTGGAGGGGCTGAAATAACAAACATAACCCTTCCACAGAAGCTTGGAGCTTTAAACGGTTTGCCCAATGTACGGCTCGTTGAATAAGCAAGATATGGGGTGCTTTCTCAAGTAGCTCGCATAAAAGCAAGACTAACCCAGGAGGCAACTCACTTCCTTTACTGGTATAGGGTTGACATGTTTTATCCAGTGCCTCTAAAAGGGATTTAACCTGTGAAGGTTCCAAAGGAGATGTTCTTTGAAAAAGATGCTCTAAGGCTATCTCTGCTTCTTGAGCAGATAAAGGCAAGGTCGGAGACGCAGGAGCGGATGCCTGTGCTTGTGTTTGAGATAATTGAGCGAGATGAAGGGCAGGAGAAAGCCAACGTTGGAAAAACTCTTGCACATCCTGAGACCATGAACGAGAAGACAGCACAGACCAAACATTCCTTTTAAACGAGTAATCTGAGAGGCGTTGACCTGCCAATACCTTTACGATCGCGTCTATCATATCACCCATCATCGTATTAAAACCGAATCTACGATTCAGCGTTTTCTGATGAACCCTACATGCACTTAATGCATCAGGAAACACAGCATTAGGGCAAATACCATGACGAGCGACAGGCTGATATGCAACCAAAGGCACACTCAGTACGTTAAACACACTTAAACAGAACTCATTGTGCCACAGACATGATGGAACTGCATCAGGAACATGTAAAACCTCCTGAGATAACACATCCTTTAAAGGGTTATCACACACACCCTCTACGTCATTACATAGGGGCTGTAACGCAGCAGTCACACCAAAAACAAAAGGAACAGAAGGCATAGCAGGTTTCGCAAACAATGACCACATCTTTAGCACCACATCACCCTTTCAGTCTTACCTATAAAAAGCTTAAAAACTGCATGAACATGCCTTATCTTTCAAAGAACAGATGTGAACCACATCCTACAGACAGAGGATAAAAAGCCTAGGGGCATTAAAGTTCAACCTGATAGAGGAGAAGAACGCTACAACCCTTGACACCAAGAAGCGAGATGGTTTTCATTTGAGACAGTACAACCGAAAAAAGTGCCTAGTAAAGACTATCAAGTCTCTACAGAATAGACCCGAGACTTTCGTGAAA
>JBJTUH010000171.1:0-5940 GCA_046080605.1 Vampirovibrionales bacterium | reverse complement strand
AAGAAGGAGAGGAGTTAGGGGGTGCTGAAGGGTAGGGGGAAAGGGGGAAGAGGTCTTATAGATTGATACTAGCAATGAAAAAAAATCCTTTTTTCCGCAGCATGATACTTCGTCAAGGGCAATACAAAGAAAGAGGTGGTTTTTATTAAACAAGAATTGGTGTCATTTCCTTGAACCTCTGTGTGTATGTTTGCGTTATAATTAGTGCTGTCTTTACGGTGTTGTGTGATATGTGCTTGCCCAAAACGTTTTAGGACGTGTTATCCGGGACTCCTTCTCTCTGTTTCAGGTAAGTAGCTTTCTTTGCGTCTAGGGTGTTTGTGTGGGTTAAGTTTTATTCTTGTGCTATCTTTATCTCTCTACTTTTTCACACTCGTTCATATAATAAAGGAGTTTTACACTCATGATGATGACTTCTCTGCCTTATGGTACCCGTTACGGTACAAACAACAGTGAAACTATTTTCGGTACCACTTGGAATGATATTATTTACGCACTTGGTGGCAACGACCAAGTTGTAGCAGGTGCAGGGAATGACCTTGTCTATGCAGGAACAGGCAATGATACTGTCTGGGGCGAAGCTGGCAATGATACCCTTTACGGAGAATCAGGCAATGACCAACTGATTGGTGGTGATGGTGCTGACTACCTTGATGGAGGAGACGGCAATGACACGCTTTGGGGTCAAGCGGGTGACGATATTTTGGTGCAGAACTTTGGTGGTGGGTTTCTGTATGGTGGGACAGGGAATGACCAGCTGTATGCAGGCACAACGACCAGCTATCTTTACGGAGAAGAGGGCAATGACCTCCTGATTACAGGGGATGCTTCTGATTACCTTGATGGAGGCTCAGGTGCTGATACGCTTGTAGCATTAAAAGCCACTTCAGGGTTTTCCAATGTGTCTGACCGTTTAATAGGTGGGACAGGGAATGACCGCTTTGTGGTAGGAGAAGGTGGGCGTGCGGGAAATGTGTTTATTGACCTAAAAACAGGAGATGGTCAAGATGTCATTGCCACCACTCGTACGGGAACCCTTTCTGCTGCACTTGCCAATTATGGGCGTGTTGATATTGCTTCGGGGCTTGGGGCAGGGGCTAGCCGTTTTGCCTTTGCGTTTAGAACGGTGAATACTGCTCAGTTTGAGGTTCAAATTGGGTATGGTAATGGCGATAAACTGACTTATCAAGAGTTTCGTGGACAAACTACTGAAAAAGGTATTGACCTTGTACAACTCAAAACACCCACAAATACAGGGGTGTTCTTCACGGGACAAGCCATTACTCGTATCTATGAGCAGTTTGTACAGTTTGCTTCTACACGACCCACCTTGAATATTGCTGACCTCAATACGGTTCGGAATAATGCCCAACTGATGCAGATTATTACGAATAATCAAAGCAATGGCTTTGCCTAAGCGTTGCTTGAAATAAAAACGTCCAACAGGAAGGGCTATCAGCCCTTCCTGTTGGCTTGCTGGGGTGTTGAAAAACGGCTAGTTCAACGTTTAGGGTAAGAATGCGAGATATTTTTCCTCAAGATAGCTTAAGAAAGGTGCCATTGAGAGCGGTTTGCCTGTGACTTCTAGGATGAGTTCTTTGGGGGTGAATAATTTACCATACTGGTGAATATGCTCTTTTAACCAGTCACGTAACACATGGCATTCTCCTGATGCGATATGATTCCATAAGGTAGGGATTTCTTTTTCTACTTGTTTTAAAATCATGGCACTGTATAAGTTCCCTAATGTGTAGGTGGGGAAATAGCCAAAACTTCCATGGCTCCAGTGGACATCTTGTAAGCATCCCTCGGTATCTGTTTTAGGGATAATCCCTAAGTAGGTTTCATATAAGTGGTTCCAAGCTTCAGGGATATCAGCCACCTCTAATGTACCTGCAATGAGTTGTTTTTCAAGCTCGTATCTCACAATGACATGCAGGTTATAGGTCACCTCGTCGGCTTCCACTCGGATAAGGCTTGGGCTGACACAGTTCATTGCCTGATGGAAGCTTAATACATCGACCGTCTCAAGAGGGTTATGCCCCAGTTGTGTTTGCAGCACCTGTTTTACGGTACCAAACATGTGACTCCAAAAAGGTAGGGAACGTCCTACCAAATTTTCCCATAACCTAGATTGACTCTCGTGGATTGCCATACTTGCACCCTCGGCTAATCCAAGTGGGTAGAGTGCTTCACGTATGCCTTGTTCGTAGAGTCCATGCCCTGTTTCGTGGAGTAAGGAAAACAGGCTGCTCGTCCAATCATGAGGGAAATAGCGGTTTGTGAGTCGCACATCTTGGGCATGAGACCCGCTACAAAAGGGATGAGCTGCTTCGTCAATTCTCCCTGCGTGTAGGTCAAATCCTAAATGGTTTGCCAAGTGTTGACTGAGTTGTTTTTGCACTGCCCCAGGTACTGAAGTTTGTAGCCACGGAAACCTGTCCCGAGACAATCCAGTGCCAATCTTTTGTAATAAGTGTGTCAGTCCCGTTTGAAGCTCTTGGAATAAGGGGTCTAGCGTTGCAACGGTAAGTCCTTCTTCATACTCATCCAGCAGGGCATCGTAACGATGCTGTTCCCACCCCAAACAATCAGCATAGTCTTGTGTGAGCTTCACGATGGTTTCTAAGTGAGGTTGAAATACCTTGAATTGATTGGTTTTTCTTGCTTCAACCCAAGCAGGTTGTGCTTTTGAGGTGGCTTCTGAAAGCTGCGATATGAGTTGTGTAGGAACTTTTTTTGCTTTCTGTATACTGCGGTAAAGCGTTTTAATTGCCATGGCTTCAGGATACGTAAGCCCTTGAATGGCAGGCTTTTCTTGTGAATTGAAAGAGAGTTGTGTTCCGAGCTTTTCCACTTTTGACGCTAATACGGCATCTGTCAGTCGTTCATGGTGTAGTCCTGCCAACACACCATACGCCTCGCCACGCCGAGCGGTACCCTGTTCTGGCATGTGGGTTTCGGTATCCCAGCCCATGAGTGCCATGGCATGGGTGAGACCTTGTAGTGCTTTAAGATGATCTTTGATGGTTTCAAGGGTATGCCGATTTTCTTGTAATTGTGGGTCAGTCCCTCCATGGACACTTGAAGGGTTCACCGAGATATAAGACACCGCTGTTTGTAAGCTTTGCATACCCACTATTCCTAACCATGGTTCATTCAACGCAATCACACACGAGAAAAAAGATAGGTTTTAGTATAGCGTGTTTTCTTTAAGCCCTTTCTTTAGACGCAGGTAGTCTCCCTTAAATAGTGGAACCTTTGTGGTGTGATACAAAGCCCGTTCAGTAGGGTGCCGAACGTAACAATACCCCGTGTTGGATAGCTAGGTCATATTATGTCTCTGTAATACACACTATTTTCCCGCTGAGAAAGGACTCTCACCATGATGATGAGCGATATAGATGATGGACTTCTGCAAGAGTTTTTAGTGGAAAGTAGAGAGCATCTTGAAACCATTGAACCTGATTTACTCATACTTGAAACCCAACAAGAAGGGGCAGACCAAGAAACGATTAACCGTATTTTTAGGGCGATTCATACGATTAAGGGAGCCTCCGGGTTTTTTGGGCTTGAAGCCATTAAGCGCTTGTCTCATGTTATGGAAAATATGCTCATGGCATTTCGAGACGGTAAAATGCACCCCTCCCCTGAAACCATTGACCCTTTGTTAAAGGGGGTTGATTTATTACGAAGCATGGTGAATCATGTCTCGGAAAGTGAGCAAGTACCCTATCAAGAAGTTTACCAAACCATTGAACTTCTGATGGGGCAAGGTACTGTTGCAGGTAAGCTTTCCACGGTAAGCTCTCCTAGCGTAGAGCAGCCTTCTAAAAAACAACCCAAAAAGCAAGGCACCATGTCAGCCTCTTCTGTTGAAGCAAACACACCCAAGGAAGACGCTCCTTGGTATATTGAACAGCCTAAGCATACGCATCTGTGCTGGGCGAATTACACCTCTGAGCATTACATGCAGCATGCTAAGGAAGGACATTTTTTCTATCTTTTGTCCACCATGAAAGATACCACTCAAACGGCTTCTTTCTGTGATTCTGTAGGCACGGTTATTGCCAAGCAAAACGAGACTATTTTACTTGCAACCGTCATTGACCCTGACCTTATGGCCATTAACCTTGATGGGTTAGCCACCGTAGAGTATCTCCCTTATATTGAACCTTGTGTTGCGAACCCTTCGTATCGTGCTGAAGCCGCTCAGGGACTTGTGGATGAAGTCACCGGACTTGATATTTCTGAGTTAGAGGTTTTTGAAGACGAGGTGCCACTCCATGAGGCAATGCTTCAGTGGGGGTTTGGTAAAGATCTTGTCGCACGTTTCCCCGACACGCTTAAAAGCTCCGAGCTACTCCAACATGCTGCCGAAGGGTATCATTTATATATTGGGATTGATTTACTTCCCAGTGTGAGAAAACAACTGTCTTCCTTTGCCAAAGTTTATTATTCCGACGAAATTGGCGATGTGTTTTTAAGTGTTGTGGAATATGATATTTTGTTGAAAACCTTAGGGGTGGATGAGAAGCATCTTGTGCCTCAAGCTTGGCCCAAGCCTTTTACCGTGATGTTTGCCGAATACCGTAAAAAACTGAATGATAAATTGGTGAAAGTGTTAAGTACAAATCCTGCACTTTTAGGCACAACCGCACTCACCGACCCTGAGTTTTACGTACGCCAAGGCTTTCCTGAGGTCTTTACCGAAAACTTTTTACCTGATGCCAATCTACTACGTCAGCATATCCTTATTGGTGAAACACCCTATGTGTTAATCCTAGCCTCTGAGGTATTAGGCTCACTACGTCCTACGCTTGCAAGTATTGGTACGGTGCTGGAAGAACATAAAACTTCTAAAGGGCAACTGGCTCTCCTCTTTTTAACGGTGCTTGAACCCATGTTACTAGAGGCGGCTTTAGAGGAAAGTGTCTTATCGATGCAAGCGGTTGAGTTACCTCAGGGGTACCAGCTTCAAATAGAGTCATTACGTAAACAGGTACAAATGCAACAGCAAGCCAAGGCAAAGCAACATGCAAGCAGTGCGTCTGCTGGCACTACTCAGAGTGCTTCTTCTGCTCAGTCGTCTGTACCTAATAAAGCGCCGAGTATGAAGTCAGGGCAAGTGCCTACGAGTGTGAACCCCGAGGTGGAAACTGTGAGGGTTAAAATTGATTTGCTTGATAGGCTCATGGATATGGTGGGTGAGCTTGTTTTATGCAGAAACCAGCTTGTACGTAGTTTCAACACCTTAAGTAAAGCGCAGCTTTTAAAAGGGGGCGACCAAACCGATCAGCAAAAGCTTTCTTCCTTGGTACAGAATATGAGTTTTATTGCGACTTCTCTGCAAGACCGTATTCTTCAAATGAGAATGCAAACCTTAGATGGTCTCTTTAAAAAGTTTCCTCGTGTTGTCAGAGATTTATCTCAGTCGTTGCAGAAAGACATTGTGATTGAGATTTCAGGGCAAGATGTTGAACTTGATAAATCAGTGATTGAGGTGCTTTCTGACCCCTTAACCCACATGATTCGTAATTGTTGTGACCATGCCATTGAAACCCCTTCTGAGCGTGAACATGCAAGTAAATCTCCTAGAGGTACCATTCGTTTGAGAGCCTATCATAACGTGGGACGTATTCATGTTGAAGTAGCGGATGACGGGCGTGGTATTGACCCTATGAAAGTGGGTCAAAAAGCCCTAGAAAAAGGACTTGTCACCGAAGAAAAACTTGCTGCCATGACGGAGCAAGAGATTATTCAGTTGGTCTTTTTACCAGGGTTTTCTACGGCTGAAAAAGTCACAGATGTGTCTGGGCGTGGGGTTGGTATGGACGTGGTACGTTCTAAAATTGAGAAAGTGGGTGGGAGTGTTTCCATTCATAGTGAAGTGGGTGTAGGTACAACGTTTACCATTAAAATTCCTCTTACCCTTGCCAT
>JBJTUH010000170.1:0-2515 GCA_046080605.1 Vampirovibrionales bacterium | reverse complement strand
TTGCCGAATGCGGTGCAAACGTTGGCCGTGGCGAACCCTGGGTGTCAGTTTCATTTAAGCCGTGGCGTGCGTGAACATGCGAGTTTGCACACCTTGGCCGTCCGCCACCCCCTCGAACTCCTCGCCGAGGCCTTGGGTTAGCAGGCTTTGTGACCTTCTTTTCTTTCAAAAAATGCTACCGATTAAAGCGATAAAACATTGTAACTAGTTTAGGTGTGTTTGTGATTTAATAGCAAGGTTGTTTTCTCGATAACGTTGAATATAGAAAGAAACCGCATGTTTATTCAAACAAAACACCCCTTTGTTATGTTGGCCTTATTAGGGTTGTTACTTTGCCAAACCCTCGATTATACCTATGCACGTACCACAAGCAATACCAAGGCAAGCACCCCCACAGCGAAGGTATCTGAAAAAGAAGCAGAACCGAAAACAGCAGAGGACTACTATAACCGTGGTAATGCACAATATAATTTAGGTGATAAACAAGGAGCCTTGGCAGACTTCACCCAAGCCATCAAACTCGATCCGAAAGCTACAGGTGCATACTATAACCGTGGTGTTACACGAAAGGCTTTAGGTGATAACCAAGGAGCCTTGGCAGATTACAACCAAGCCATCAAACTCGATCTAAAATATGCAACTGCATACTATAACCGTGGTGTTGTACGATATGACTTAGGTGATAAACAAGGGGCTTTGGCAGATTACAACCAAGCCATCAAACTCGATCCAAAATATGCAACTGCATACTATAACCGTGGTATTGTACGAAAAGCTTTAGGTGATAATCAAGGAGCCTTAGCAGATTACACCCAAGCCATTCAACTCAATCCAAACGATTCCAGTGCATACTTTAACCGTGGTAATGCACGAAATAATTTAGGTGATAACCAAGGAGCCTTGGCGGATTACACCCAAACCATCAAACTCGATCCAAATCTTGCAGTTGCATATTCAAACCGTGGTCTTTTACGACAGAAGTTAGGTGATAACGAAGGAGCCTTGACAGACTTCACCCAAACCATCAAACTCAATCCAAAAGATGCAGCAGCTTACAATAACCGTGGTCTTGTACGAAAGGATTTAGGTGATAACCAAGGAGCCTTGGCAGACTACAACCAAGCCATCAAACTCGATCCGAAAGATGCAGTTGCCTACTTTAACCGAGGTATTGCCTATGCACTTTTGAAAAACAAAACGAATGCCTATGCTGATGTTGAAAAAGCCAAGCAATTATATTTTGAACAGCAAGATTGGGTAGGCTACAAAAAAGCGATTGAACTAAAAAATATGATAAGCCACGCATTGAAGTAGGGGCTGTTTCCAAATAGAAATTTGATAGATTAAAGTGAAATACATGTTTCTATCAGCTATTTTACTTTAGCTTTTTGAGGAGTAGTAAATATTTTTGTTTTTTTAAGAAAAAAGAAAGTTTAATACAGGATGTGTCGTTTTTTAAAGCAATTTTTAAAGCAATATTGGCTAACACTGTTGTTTGTTATTATTTCTTTTTACTGTGGCTATACAACAGTCATTACGACCGACTTTGCACAACGAATTACTTGGCTTACGTTCACTTTGCTTTGTTTAGTTCTGACTCAAATAAGCCGATTCAAACAATTTAAAGGCTTCGGTATTGAGGCTGAATTATGGAATGATACCCAAGAAGAAGCGGCCGCGGTTTTAAAAACCTTAAATACGCTCCAAGAAGAAACTATCCTTTTTCAACTTAAACTTATGGCTATTGTAGGTCGTTGGGGCGGTTCAGTTTCTTTAAAAGAACAGTGGGCTACTTTACAAAAAGCAACAAAAACTAACGATATTCAAATAGCCCGAGATTACTTTAGAACTATTCTTCTAAGAAATATTTCGAGTTTGTATTTGGAAACTCTCTGCTCATTTATTGGTAAAGTTCAAGACGAAGCCAACAGAGAAATTAATATTAGAGAAGAGAAATCTCGTAAGGGATTCTCTCTTTCCTCTAATCACGATGAAAGGTTGAGTGAGTTAAAAACTATTTTAACGAATATTACAACAATTCAATCAATCATACAAACTATTTCAGTCCCTTTGCCTGATGTAGTAACTTTTAAAGCTGAGGTTTTTAGAATAAAAGCTCAAGAGCTGATTGAAAAATGGGATTCTCTATATAAAAATATTAGGAATAATCTTGAGCTACCACTCTTCAACCTTAGGAATTCTGAGGACATTCTACACTCTAACGAAGAGTTTATATCACTAACTGAAGATGAAAAACGTCAGTGGAAGAGAGAAAAAGAGGAGGTTCTTCAGAAAATCACAGAGGGCTTGACTATATTAAAGCAATTCTTAGCAACTGGTGAATTCGAGCATACAAGTTGGTTTGAACGCCTATTAGAAAAGGGCTGGTAATTTATTTTTCTATAAAAATGCCCCTATTTATTACAGCTACAATCCGCCCCTACGAGGAATACCCAAAGGAAGGAAGAGCTACTTGCCGTTTGACGCAACAGACTCAACAGACTCAACACCCCTC
>JBJTUH010000169.1:0-9088 GCA_046080605.1 Vampirovibrionales bacterium | reverse complement strand
CTTCGGGGAGGTGCGCAGAAGACGCTTCTGTGGGAGGCTGGTCTTCATAAGAAGAGGTTTCTACTTCCCATGATGAGGAGATGTCTAGGCTGAAAGTGTCTGGCATGTCCCAATGGTTTATGAGATCGTGTGAGGCTGTTTCCTCTAGCGACCGTGCTTCAGTCGTGTCTTGGGGAACCGTGCTGAGTTGAGTGTCTTGCTCAGGTTGTATGCCTGATGGTTCTATGGCTGTAACGTTAGGGCTTTCTACCTGCACGCTACTAGCTTCATGGCTCTCAGAAGGCATGATGATGGCTGATGTTTCTGAAACGTTCTCGGGAAGAACGTCAGAGGAGGTCTCTAAAGAGGGGAACGCTGCGGAAGTGGCGAAGCTATCAGCCTCCCATGACACCGTAGGCTCAAAGGTCTCAATGGGTTCGGGGTTTTGTAGGGTAAGGGAGGTATCGATGGGTGGAACGACCTCACTAGGCGTTTTACTTTCAAGGGTTAGGGCCTCCTGCATGCTGAACTCAATGCTAAGTGGCTCTTGTTGCACTTCATGTGCAGTAGTGACCCACGAGGATGCGTCATCCGTGAGGGTGACAGGGTCTTCATGAGCTTCTACGGCTACACTCGAGGATGCTTGTGTTTCAGAGGAGGGTTCAACGGCTGGCGTTGAGAGGTTCAGGGTTGCTCCAAGAGTATTCACTGTTTCAGACACATTGAATGCGACAGGTGGTGTTTCTGTGTCCTCAAGGTTGATTTCATGAGGGATAGAGGCTTCATGGGCTTCAGTGGTTGTACTGATAGCTATGACAGCAGTATGCGAGGTTTCCTCATGGGTAGGTAAGACTGCAATGGGGGTAAAAATCTCAGAGGAAGATACTGGTTCCACTGAAGTGCTTTCGATAGAGAGTGCGTCTTCTTGTTCTGAAATGGACGTGTCTGAACGCTCTTCAACCACAGGAAATAAAGGCTCTGCATGGGTGCGGAAATCTGTGACCTGTGGCAGGATAGCTTCCACTGCGTGTGTCGGGATATCATCTTCTGCGAAGAGAGTCGTCTGGGGCGGTGCGTCTTTGGAAGCTGTGACTTCTTTGGTAGAGCTTTCCTCAAGGTGTGTTGGCTCTTTCTTCTGTTCCTGTTGTAGAGGCTGAGTAAGAGACGCACCAAACATGTCAACGACAGGGGTTGAGACTGCGTGAGGAGGGTCGTCATGACGGAAAGAGTCGAATAAATCAATCCATAACTCAAGGCGTTCTTGTTTATCCTGTGGGTTCGCTTTCTCATGAGACGCTATGGGATGCTGGGTGTTTGGTGACACTTCGAGCGTCTCGGGGGTTTCTTGAGCAAGAGGATTGAAGGCATCGGAGGTCATCATAAAAAAAGGCACCTATTGAGTGTTGAAACGATGACAGCTCTGGGGGCAGTGCAATACAAAGGTATCACCCTGAAAAGGAGAGCATAAAACTTAAAAGTGGTATACCGTGTATCGGTTTTAGCAGGAGAAGTCTCCACGTCAAAACTTGGTATGTCCACTATGTGTTGGAGCCTTTTAGGATTGTTTAGGAATCCATAGGAGCCAGTAGGCTTGAGAGAGACTATGGCTTAAGTGTTTTTGTCGGCTAGGAGCAACCCATGTGCTGAGCCTACGTTGTTTGAAGGGTTTAAATAGGGTCAGGGCTTTGTGTTGGCACGGCGTATCACTAAGATCACAGGCAACCAGTAGCCCTTTTTGACGTACCTTTTGCCATTGAATCCATGGGCTTGTGTGGGGGTCAAGGTGAAGTAAACTGAGGGGGTGGTCAGTGCTGTAAAAACTGATGCCTGTTGGCACATGCAGGATACCTCCTACATAGTATAAGGGAGTATGGTACCGTTGGTGCCAAGTATCAGTGACGTATTGTGCAAGGGTATCAATAGGTTGTTGGTATAAAAAGGCACGATGATGTTCAAACCCTAGCCAAGCTTTTAGGATTAAAAAACTTGGCACCACCAAAGCAACGATACTACTTAAAAGCACAACACGCCGAAGCTGAAAGGCGTATGGAAAGCTTGCCAGTATTGCCATAGGAAGAATCCCCCACATAGGGAAGGTCCATTTACTTGAGGTTTTTACCCCTAGCGCCACACAGAGTATCAGTGTGATGGCACAGCTTCCTACAGAGACCATCCATAGGTAACTTTGTACGGGGGCATTATGCCAAGCCTTCGTAAACGTTGCCTTGAAAGCCTGTAAAGTTAGCGGTGTGCGAAGTCTAGCCATGCAAGCAAGCTTTAGGGCTTGATAACTTTCATGGCGTAGGCTTGCCCATAACACCAGAAGGAGAGGAGCCACGTGTGCTACCTGAGAAAGTGTAAAGTTTTTGAGACTGCTCACTCTGAAGGCGAGGCTACTCACTTGAATAAGGTCTTCTGCATAGGCAAGGGTGCCGCTCCCTTGTTGGAGAGTTGCCAAGACGTGAGGGCTTAAGCAGAGTCCCATCGTGAGGAGGGCATAAGAGGGAAAAGGGGTACGCCATAAGGAACGAGTCTGAGGGTGCATCCAAGACCATACTGCAATGCTTAAAAGTAAGGCACCGGAATAGTATTTGCCATAAAGGGTCAGGGCTGCCATGATGCCAAAGCCTATCCAAGACCCTATTTTTTTGGGGGATTGGATAAACGCTTGATACCCTGCGTAGAGGGTCCACGCCCACAAAGGGAGTAGAATGGTATTATGGTTGAAAGTAGGGCTATGAGAAGTATAGAAAAAGACGGTTTCACATAAAAGTACGCTAAGAAAGGGGTAGCTCCATGCGATGGGGTGCGAGGTGCTACTCGCTTTTGGGTCTGGCAGGGGAGAGGGTATCTGTGATGAGGGTTCTACGTGAAATACCGCTTGTCCGAGTTGCCAAAGCCCTAGGTAGGCTACCAGTACATTACACTGTGAAAGCAAGTAATAGGTGATATCATGGCTTGGCAATAGTTTAAAGAACCCCGCAATCACCCAAGCAATCAAAGGAGGGTGTTTATAGTAACTCCATTCAGGAGAAAGAGCCCAAGCGTAGCACTCTGTCATATCGACATGCAAGCTATAGCGTGTAAGCCACGGAATGACCGTCCAAACGATAGTATGAAGGAGACATAGCAAGAGAAATCCAGCATAGAACATCCTTTTAGGATGACGGTTCAAGAAGCTTTGGGCCATAGTGTAAGACAGATTCATATTCAAGGGTACGGGAGGGGTGAAAAATGTGGGGAGCTTCGGCATCTTGGGCAAAGTGTGCCTTGTATTCAGGACGTTTATCGATGGGTGTAAGGCTTGGGTGTACCATGACTTCCATAGCACCGTATGTTTTGGGTGGGAACGCCTTACGTGTCAGGGGAGCCAAATCAATATGGCAACTCTCGATCAGACTAAAGAAGTAAGGGGTTGTGCGATACCGTGGATGAATGACATACATACGCTGTAATCCTTGGAGGATAAGCCATTTAAGCCATCCACCCTGTTGCCAAATACTCATGTTGGGGGCATGGATTAACGTATGCCAGAAGTGTTCACGGATGTGCCGAATACGGGGAATATGGTGTTTCCGAGCAAAGCGTTCTACCACGTGATAGACCATGGGTATAAGATGCACGTGCTGATGTCCGTCAATGTGGGAAAGCACCATGCCCGTTTGTGTTGCCTGTTGATATTGTGCCTGAAGCTCTTGGGATAGTTGACGTAATAGCTTAAAGCGAAAGCTTTTAGACCCTATGAAATAGGCTTTTAAGCATAGTAGCATCAGGCTCATAAAGGAGTGTTTGAAGGCTCCTGAAGCGTCAGTGAGCCATGTAGCATGTTTGCCTTGGCGTAAGGCACTATGTCGGTAAGTGACATTAAAATGTAAGCCAATGAACAAAGGGTGTGTTTGGCGTAGCAGGGTGGCACGCTCAAGGGCATCAGAAAAAGCATAGCCTGATGTGAGAAGGCTTGCACTGTTAAGGGCACGATGTTTTACGAGGGTTTCAATGGCTTCATTAATGCCAAAACTCATCCCAAAATCATCAGCATTCAGAATGATAGGCGGAGGCAATACGGTGGGTTCTGGAGAAGAAGAGGCGATAGACATAGGGGGCAGGATAAAACGTGGTGTTTTAAAAAAATGCTTTGACAGTCACAGAAAAGCTAAAAGCTACTTTCTTTTGGGTTAATAATATATAACGGACGTTGTTTGCTTTCAATAAAAATACGTCCCAAATACTCTCCCACAATCCCGATACTCATCAGCTGGATGCCTCCCATGAATAATACGGCACAAATCATCGAAGCATACCCTGGTACATCCCGACCTAAGACGATGGTTTTTAATACAATGATACTGCCATACATAAAAGCAATGAGTGCAATGAAAATCCCTAACATCCCTCCAAGTTTAAGGGGGAGGGTAGACATTGAGAAAATACCATCTAGTGCAAGATGCGTGAGTTTGAATAAACCATAACGGCTTTCACCATGATGACGTAGCTCACGTGTGTAGGGAATATACTTTGTGGAAAAGCCCACCCATGCAAAAAGTCCCTTCATGCAGCGGGCTTTTTCTGGGAGCTGATTCATTGCGTCCACCACTGCACGGTCTAGTAAACGGAAGTCTGCTGTATGGGGTTCAATAGGCACTTCACTACCGTATTGTAAAATCTTATAAAAAAGATGGCTTCCCAATCGTTTAAGCAAACGCTCTTTTTTTCTGCAATGATGCACTGCAACCACCATGGCATACCCCTCTTGCTGCCATGCTTCCACCATAGCGGGGATGAGGCTAGGAGGATGCTCAAGGTCTGCATCCATTGGAATGACTGCCTGCCCCTTTGCATAGGCTAATCCTGCAGAAAGTGCTGCTTCTTTTCCAAAATTACGTGAAAAGGATAAAATGCTCAGCCCTTGAAAGGCTGGAAGAGGGTGTTGTTCATAGTGTTGTCGATAGTGATGTAACCGCACTAAAGAGTCATCTTGGCTACCATCATTCACGGCTACAATTTCATACGTATGCCCCAGTGTCTGCATTACCTCGTGAAGGGCTTCAAAAAAACGAGGTAAGTTAGACGCTTCGTTATAGATAGGAACCACAATACTAATGGTTTGAGTGGAGGTATGGGCAGAGGATGACATGAAGCATGGGTTTGAGTCGTAAACCAAGTGAAATAGAAACGATGAAGTTTCTCTATAGATACCACAACCGTCCTTGATGAGTAAACCAACACGTTTGTTTGGGATTATGATAAAGTGAGGTCAATATCTTGCAAGTTTTAGGCTCGTTTTTTACTTGATGTTTCTTCCTTTTGGATGCCATGACTATGACCTTACCTTTGACTCCTTCCTCACAGACCTCTTTGTTAGGTGCGTGTGCTTCATTTCCGACCTTACAAGTGGTTGATTATGGTGGGGGAAATATTGGAAGCTTGTCTCGGTGCCTAGAACGCTTGGCATGGCCTTATCAGCGAGTGACGCATGGGTCTGAACTTCTGGGAACATACCCTATGATGGTACCCGGGGTGGGGGCGTTTGGGGCTGTGATGCAGGCACTACATGATAAGGCTTTTGTGGAACCCTTGCGGCAGTATGCCATGGCGGGTACGCCTTTAATGGGGGTGTGTGTAGGACAGCAAGTATTGTTTGAATCCAGCGAAGAATCGCCAGGCGTTTCAGGTCTTGGTATTTTAAAGGGGCATGTGAAAAAATTGCAGGCCCCTCGAATCCCTCAAATTGGATGGAATACCATTGTGCGTTCACACACCTCATCCTACCAAGGAGAGGGGGTGCCTACCCATGGTGCGGTCTATTTTGTGAATAGCTATGTGGCACATCCTACAGAGCCGTCTGATACCCTCTATCATGCGGTGTATGAAGAGGAATCTTTTTGTGCCGCTGTGTACACCCGCCATGGCGGGAAATGTATTGGGGCGTTTCAGTTTCACCCCGAGAAAAGCGGAGGGTTTGGACACACACTTCTTGCCCAAACCCTCAGTGTGTTAGTGGGGTAGGGTTGAAGCTACCAAGGCTTTATCCTAAATAGTCTACCATTATCGCTTTCGTCATGGAGCCTTAAGATAATTTCTGGCTCCTCGAACAATGGATCTGATATATAATTTGGCATTTCTGAATCAATCATTGTTACAATATATTGTATACCTTGTTTGGTATATTCTCTTATACTCTGAATGAAGTTGATTTTTTTTCTGTCATCAAGAGATTCTAAGCCCCCATCATGGTAAACGAAATGAGGGAAGTTATCTTTTGAGTATTCTCTTGCAACCGCAAGATCAAACGCCATACATAAAAGCTTTCTATAGGTATGACCATCTGACTCGCTGGTTGCTAATTCTTGATCATTCATGGTATCTGCATAAAACTCTATATTGCCTTCTTTGTTCGTTTTTGTGGATATTACGGCATTTTTGTCAATGGTTGACTTTATGATTTCGTTAAAATAACGCCTTATGTTTGTATATCTATTATTTTGAGAGTTTATATTATCATTTATTTTGTTTTGAATCACAGTTCTTTCAGCTTCAAGTTTTGAAATAATTTCTTGTAGGCTCTGAAATGACTCTCTACGTTTTTTTAAGTCATTTAGATGTTCTATTTTTGCTTTTCCCTCGACAAGTCTGGATGAAAGACTTTTGTACTTAGAAAAAGTTTCTTTATCTTTGAGAACACTCAGAGTAGAGGAACGTTTAGCATTTAGAGATTTAATCTCTTCTGTAACTTCATGGAGTTTTGATTCTTTTTGTATTAGCTCTTTTTTTAAGTATTCTTCTCGTTCTTCCGAGAGCATACTATTGAAGTTCATTAAAGCATCAAAATCTTTTTTTAGCTGACCGCCAAAATATAATGAAGCTTCTTGAAATAGTTTTTCAGTAGCTTTTAGGTTAAATGTGATTTTCTCGTTAAGAGCGTTTTGAATGCGTTTGATACTTTGTGTTAACAAATATCGTTCTTCGTTATAAGACGCAATACGAGTTTCTAATTCTTCAACCACTTCTTTGTTTAAAGCTGCATCAGAGATATCAAAATTATAATCGTCAAGTTGCTGTTGAATTTTAGTACATTCATCTTCTTTAATAAGAAGCAGCCCATCCAGTTTGTCCGAACTATCATTTATTCCGCTTAGATCACCTTTAAGTATTTGAGCTTCATCTTTCTTTGATTTTAGCTTAGCAGCTAATTCATAATTTTCATTTACTAAACTACTGTCAAATCCTAAAATCTTTGCCAGATAAGGTTTCCAGTCTTTATCTTTTGAACGACTATTTTTTTGTAGTTTAAAAACATCGCTATAGTCATCTTGTATCCTTAGGCAATACCCTAAAGCGTCCCTATAAGTCCCTGGGGAAATAACTCTAAAATTTAAAATACCATCAAGAATCTCTTTTGCCTTCAGCCAAGGGAGATCTGAATGATCCCATTGGTCACAATCAGTATAATATTCTGAGACCTCATGCGTTTTGAGTGAAATTCTCGTAGGTGATTCGACAGAACGTCTAATCGTCAAAAACTGTTGCTCCCCATATTTTACTTCTAAGTAGAATACAAAGTCATTGAATATGTCTCGGTGCTTTATCAAGAAAAAATCTTTTTTTGCATGGTCTCCTGATAAAAGACAGTAATTTATTAACTTAGACAAAGTAGTTTTTCCTAAGTTGTGAGTGTCTTTTTTTCGGTTTTTAGGCAAGCGTATCTCTGCCAATACCATATTTAAGCCCTCGTTAAAGTGAATAGGGCCAAATAAATCGGGCTTGTTAGAATAGATACTAGACAGATACATCAGTTACTCCTGTATACTCAAACGCATCTGCTTTTGGACGATACTCCAATACACCTAGTAAAAATAGTAAATCAATAGAGGGGAGAATTAAGGATTCTACACCATCTGTTTTAGAAGTGATAAACTTTTTTAATTCCTCGTACGATTCTAAACGCTTTTCTAACAAGCGTTTCAAAATCAATGAAGAAACGGCTAAAATTGTTCTGTCTGGATGGCTATGTTTAGTGGGTTTCAACATCAGGTGGAACTCCAATATCACAATTCCAATACATGTAATGTAACATCCTAAAAGTTAGTATTTTCTTTTTGGATAAGTCTGGATCTTGCTTAGTAAGAATATCGAAAATATGAATGATCACCTTGTCAAAGGTATCAAAATCTGCACGATATGCAGTAATCTTATGTTCAAATTCTGCTACCACATTCTCGTACATTTCAAGAAAATTAGCGTTGTCTGGTAAAGACAAAAAACGTTTAATTTCCCAAAAGTTTTCTATATCTTTAACTATTTTATTGTGATAACCTTCGCTAAGCCTATTATTTTCGTTTTTTTGGACAAGGCTTATTCTTTCAATTGGCTTTTCTAAATCAAGTCCTTCTTTTATGATTGTTGGTAGTTGCTTAGAAAAGCTTGAAATAATATATGCTAAATCATCAGAACTCACGGTTAAGGGTGTATCAATAGGATTAATATCAGCATTTTTGCTAACTACTGGATTCTCTTTGAGGAGTCTTTCCAGATCTTCGATGCCAATAAGATGTACATTTTTTATACCAGTATCGTTTTGTATACGGGAAGTGATTTCAAATGAAGCGTTACTAGCTAATTTACGATTACTAAAAAGAAGGTAATAATCTACTTCACCATTCTCTTTTATAAACTTTTTGATCTTTGGAATTTCTTTAGAAATTACGGAAGTTTTAGTTTCACCTGAGAAATCACGATCAGAGAATTTTGCATTAATACCACTTGTATGCTTAGATTGAATCAAAAATTTTCCACTCCAAGGATCGCTAGCACTTGGGAATTTCTGTGCGGTGCCGTTAAACCACCCATCACAACCCCCATCAGGACCAGCAGAAAATGAACGAACTCCACTCCCTAATATCTCTGAGCAAAGGCACACAACGAGTCTCTCAAAGTGTTGTGGATATAAATTGTGATAGTCATATTTTGTCACGAGTAACGTATCCTAATTTTGAAGGCTTTACTCTAGCCGTCACATCCGAAGGGATAACTAAAAACTCCCGCCATGGTGGGCAATACTGGAATCGAACCAGTGACCCCTTCCGTGTGAAGGAAGTGCTCTACCGCTGAG
>JBJTUH010000168.1:0-26292 GCA_046080605.1 Vampirovibrionales bacterium | reverse complement strand
AATTGTTTTCAGCGTTTAAAGAGGTTAAGACGTATTGCGACACGTTATGAGAAGCTAGCAATGCATTATGCAGGTTTTGTGAGTATGGCGTGCGTACTGGATTGGCTAAGATGATGCCCCTATTTGCAAACATCCCCTAATAAACGCCATAGTGTTTTTGTTTAAACTCGTTTATCAAGCTTGGAAACAGCTAATCATATGGCTTGAACAGTTTCTACTTTCCACGCTCATATTATGGGTCTTGATAGCTACGGCACTACTATCGCTATCTGTACCTCATTTTTTCCCTGAGTTACAAAAAGACCTAGTAAACTACTTTTACAGTACCAATGCCCTTCCAACATGGGTAAAGATGCCTGAAGCACAATCGCCTAACCCTCAAGCTAAGCTAGGAACTCAAAAAAAACATACAAATAATACTCAGCCCTATCAAAGCCTAGCCCTATACTTTAAACTGCTAGATGACTTACGAAGAGCAGTTTTAACCTTTGTTGGAGGACTCATTGGGGTACGTACCCTTATTTTGAGCCTGCACAAATTTGAGCAAACCAAAAAAGAAGAGCGTAACAAGCGCTTTCTTGATGCTGCCAAACTGCTAGGAGAAGGTACCAGCGATGTCCGCATTGGGGGGCTGATTAGCCTAGAACAACTCATGAAGGAAGACCCCAGCACCATGGGGGAACGTATCGTAAACCTTCTGGTGTCATTCATTAACAATCGTGGACAGTATGCCAGTAAAACAAATACAGAAAGCTATTTTCATCCGCTTGCGGTTGCACAGCGTGAAGCAATCGAAAACGGTAGAACTCTTACAGAGAAGGAAATAACATCGCTACAAGCCACTTCCCAAGCCGAGTTAGGTTTTACACCCAGCCATCCCCCGTATGAAGATATTAAACTGGCATTCCAAATTCTTGCGGAACGGGATTTATCCCAAGAGATTGAGAACAAGCTAGACTTTGACTTCTCCAACATTGACCATAGCCTATTCCACGCCCCTACTTGGAAGTTACATAAGGTCTACACAGGCTCAAAAAAGCTGAATAGTGCAGAAAGAAAAAGATTTGTGAAAGCAAACCTTCAAGGGGCTAACCTTCAAGGGGCTAACCTTCAAATGGCGAACTTTCAAGAGGCTTACCTTCGAGGGGCTGAACTTCAAGAGGCTAATCTTCAAATGGCTAACCTTCAAAAGGCTGACCTTCAAGGGGCTAAGCTTGAAAAGGCTAACCTTCAAGAGGCTAATCTTCAAAAGGCTGAACTTCAAATGGCTGAACTTCAAATGGCTAATCTTCAAGGGGCTAAGCTTCAAATAGCTAATCTTCAAGGGGCTAAACTTCAAGAGGCTAATCTTCAAAAGGCTGACCTCAGATTTGCTAACCTTCAAGGGGCTGACCTGCTCCGAACTAATCTCGAAGGAGCTGAACTTCAAGGGGCTAAACTTCAAGAGGCTAATCTCGAAGGGACTAATCTCGAAGGAGCTTACCTTCGAGAAGCTAATTTTCAAGGAGCTGAACTTCAAGGAGCTAATCTTCAAGGAGCTAATCTTCAAGGGGCTAATCTTCAAAAGGCTAAGCTTCGAAGAGCTAACCTTCAAGAGGCTAACCTTCAAGAGACTAATCTTCAAAAGGCTGACCTCAGATTTGCTAACCTTCAAGGGGCTGACCTTTGGAGGGCTGACCTTTGGAGGGCTAATCTTCAAGAGGCTAATCTTCAAGGAGCTGAACTTCAAGAGGCTCATCTTGAAAAGGCTAATCTTCAAGGGACTAACCTTCAAGAGGCTAATCTTCAAGGGACTAATCTTCAAGAAACTGACCTTTGGAGGGCTGACCTTACAAGAGCTTTTGATAGTTGGAACAAAATTCCCCTAACCGCAGAGAATCTTATAGACCGTGGGATTATATGGAGTGAGGAGACTATCTTCCCTGACGGAAAGCGGTATGATAGCGATGGTAAGCCCATAGATGTTATTGATTCGTCGGGGCGGATGGCATCCGCCCGATGGGGCTAGCGTACCAACCCCCAAGCAACCAAACCAAAACACCCTCTCCCCTTGGGGAGAGGGTAGGGTGAGGGGATACCCTACCACCCATCACGGGATACCACAAGGGTATCCCCTACCACCCGCCATGGCGACGGGCGGATGGTATCCGCCCCTACAAATAGTGTTACTTAAAACCCTTGGGCGTGTAGGGATGTATGTAGTATAGTAAACCCATGATGATTTTACATTTTACCCAAGCCACTCCTACCACTGATACCCTTGCTCCACCCGTCGCACTCCAAAAAACCGAAGGGGGCAACAAAAAACGTCAAGCCCTCTTAAACCCCGAGGCAAGCCCTCATGAATTGCAAGACAGCAAGCCCACCGCTGAAGCCACCATGGCGCAAGGGGCTTTCACAGCACCCGATACACCTTTGCTGGCAAATTATACAGGCAATGTACTACGCCCTACCCGATTGGTAGACTATCACGGACAAACCCACGTAAAAGCCACACTGGAAGTTGCCATACAATCCGCCAAGTTACGCAAGGCGTGCCTTGACCATATTTTATTATATGGTCCTCCGGGGTTAGGAAAAACAACCATGGCGATGCTGATTGCCACAGAAATGGGAGTCAACTCACACATCACGGCTGCCCCTGCCTTGGAACGCCCTCGAGATATTATTGGGTTGCTTCACACCCTGGAAGAGGGTGATGTGTTATTTATTGACGAAATCCATCGGTTGAACCGAGTCACGGAAGAACTGTTATACAGTGCCATGGAAGATGGTGCCTTAGACCTCACGATGGGCAAGGGGGCAACGGCTCGCAGTGTACGCTTACCCTTACCCTCATTTACCTTGATTGGTGCCACCACCCAAGCAGGTGCGTTGTCGTCTCCGTTACGTGACCGTTTCGGGCATCTGCTTAAACTCCAGTTTTATACACCCGAAGAGCTTGCCATTATTTTAACCCATAATGCCCTTGCCCTTGGTCTGACGCTTACCCATGAAGGTGCCTTGGTATTAGCAAAAGCATCTAGGGGAACGCCCCGTATTGCCAACAGATTACTGAAACGCCTACGAGATGAAGCCTTGATTGCACAAGCAGGCTTACCTTCCTCTGAAGAAGACCCCCTCAAAGAAAGCTTACCCTTGGAAAGTACCTTTGTACAGTGGGTGCTTGAACGCCTAGGCATTGACCCACAAGGGCTTGACCAACAAGACCATGCCCTGTTACACCTGATTGAGGCAACCTTCCAAGGAGGTCCCGTCGGACTGGATACCCTTGCAAGTTGTCTTGGGGAAGATACCCACACCATTGAGGAAGTCATCGAGCCCTATCTGCTACAATTAGGCTATATTCAACGTACCCCTAGGGGACGGGTTAGTTTACGCAAACCCAAGGGTCGGGTTGAACCGACGAACCCTTACCTGTGATGTCATTATGTATCGTTGCCTCATGTTATGGACTCTCACCTTATGTCATACCCACTCTCTGATGCTCATCGTTCTACGCCCTCCGTATGGGATACACTGATTGTCGGGGCAGGTGCCTCGGGAACAATGGCAGGGCATTGCCTACAAAACCAAGGGCGGCACGTAACGCTCTGGGAAAAAGCTCGGGGGGTCGGAGGCAGGATGTCAACTCGACGTGCTACCCTACCTACCCTTAGCCCTCAAGAAGCAGAGACCATGCCCAGTACGTGCTACTATGACCATGGCGCACAGTTTATACGCTTTGCCTCATTAGAAGCCTCAAGCCACGCACACCCTCCCGCCATGGCAACCGAGCCTCAATGGCATACACTCGTTCAAAGTTGGTGCCAAAACGCTAGCCTGCTCACGCCTTGGTTCGCAGGAGACCCCGCTTATCCTGAAGCAACACAGATAACGCCTGAAACACAAGCAAGCCACACCTACCCTGATGCCACCTTAGCCTGGGCAGGAACACACGGAATGGTCACACTACCCAAACATCTGAGCAAAACCCTTCCCGTAGCAACCAGCCATTTAGTTACGGGCTTAACGTATCATCCTGAAAACACAGTATGGGAAGTCACTGCTGAGGTGAAAGACCCTCAAACAGGAGCAACACATACCCAACAAGCCCATAGCCAGCATGTGGTACTTACCGCCCCCTTACCCCAAACCTTAGCACTGCTAAAAACGATAGACCTCACGCAGTGGGAACCTGCTCAAAAAGTCGTCCTAGAGGATGCAACCTTTGCAATGAGTAGCGTGATGTATCACCCCTGCTACGCCTTGATGCTCACGGTACCCGTACAAGCACTGGCACCCCCTTTAAAACAGGTACTTCCTTGGCCTGGTGTGATGCCCTATGAGGTATTACAAAAACACGCTGGATTAGAAACACCACTGGGATGGGTGGGAGTCTCTCAAGCAAAGCAGCTCATGCCAACGTGTGTGGATGAAACAGGGCAAGCTTGGGTATCTTTAACCGTCCAAAGCGCACCCGAATGGACATGGCAACACGTGGAAGAAGCACCTGAAGTAGTAGAAGCGGCGTTATATCACGCCATGCAAGACGTGGTACTACAACCTTGGTTTGTGGCACGTTGCCTTGAAACATTGCAACACCCCAGCCAAGCTCTTCCCTTAACCCTACTACGCCATAAAGCATTACACCGTTGGCGTTACAGTGCCGTAAACCCCTACACGCTTTCCCCTGCACTTAAAGAACTGACACAACAAAAAGGCTATATTGAGGTATTACCTAAACTATGGGTTGCAGGAGATGGGCTGATAGGGGGCCGGGTAGAAAGTGCCTTACGCTCTGGGTATGAAGTGGCACAGGCTATCTTACAGACGGCTAACCTCTCTGAGCCAGTACCTTCCTAGCCCATGACCTGCGAAAGCGTCTATCAAGTCATGGTCAAGCATCGTCCGTCACGTATTGAAGTGCGTCACCCTTGGTGGTTACCCGATGGTAGCTTTACCCTTGCTGAAACCTCTGAAGGACAACTATTCCACAACAAAGCAGGGGCTTGGGTAGAGGCTACTGGGTTATACACACACCATACCCTTGCATGGTTAGCAGCACAACCTGAACCTCCCCAAACGCTTCATCTGCTTGATGCCTGTTTTGGGCTAGGGTATAACACATGGGCATTTTTACTGGGCTTACGCTGGGTGCATCAAGGGTGTCCTCGTTTGTCTGATGCCATGCTGGCACATCCGTTATGGCAATGGTGGTACACGCAACCCCCTGAGCGATTAGCCCCTCTACATACCCTTACACAGGTAAGCATCATGGGGAGTGACACCGCCATGATAGCCCTTTCACACCTATGGGGGGATGCCCTTACAACAGGTTCCCCCTCGCCTTGGGAAATACCTCACCCGCAAAGCCTGTTTCATCTTTCAGGCATGCCCTATGCGTATAGCAGTACCCCTCAGTATGAAGCAACATGGACTTGGGACACCCAACAGCATACCCTATGCCAAGTGGATTGGTCGGTGTCAGCCATGCCCTTACAAACATGGGTAGCAGCATTACGCCCAGCCCTATGGCACTGCATTTACCATGACCCGTTCAGCCATCGAGTGCTTCCCGAGCTGTGGACTCCTGAACTCTTTCAGCATTATAAAACCCTCCTTGCACCCGAAGGTCTGCTTATCACCTATAGTTGTGCAGGGGTCGTACAACGAGCCTTAAAAGCCACAGGATTTAGCCTGAGTAGCACGCAACAAATTGGTAAAAAGCGTTCAGGAGGCCTACTAGCACAAAACACCCTTCATGGCACATCCGACACACACAAAATTATTGAATGAATGTAACATTATGTAAATGTAATAGTATTGCATCTTGATAAAACATCAAAAAGCAATCTATCATTAACCATGATGTGACTTTCATAAAACAACGTACTCACCCAGCACTTAGGCAGGTTTGCCTTATGTAATGGTGCTTGTATCAATGCTACAAGTACTGGGTACGCTTAACTCTTTAAACCGCACAAGCGATGCTTTGTTCGTGAAGTTGTTGCATATGGTGTGTTTAGTGTGTGTGTGTTTATTCTACCCTATGACTCAAAGAGGTAACGCTCAATGACCTTTTCTACTGGATACTCTGAACTCGCAGCACCCAATGGTGGTACTTTTTACACCGTCACAGGCAATGTACGCCTTGCAGCGAACGCTGGCAGATTAGATGATTATTTTATTCATACGTCTGGTCAAGCATTTATTTACGCAGGGGCAGGCAACGACTATATCCGCTCCTCAGCTTATGACATTTCTTATTTATTCGGGCAAGATGGCAATGATATTCTCATTGCAGATGATGGCAGAGGCAAATACCTTGATGGTGGCGTAGGGAATGATATTTTAATTTCATCCTCACGTCTTAGTGCGTCTAATAACAATGCCGTTGATACCCTCGTAGGCGGGCAAGGGAATGACCGCTTTGTGGTAGGCGAAATCAGTGCTGACCTTGTCAACAATGGTTTTGAAGACCCTTGGGCAGCGAAAGCCCCTCAAGTGCGTATTTTGTTAAACGATGGTGACGGACATGATGTATTAACAGGTAGCACCGCAGGAGAGCTTGATGCCCCCCTCTGGTATTTCGCACTTCCCAAGAAACCCATTGTGACCCCTGTAGAACTTACCGAAGCTCAGGCGAATCGTTTAGAAGTCAACGTGAATGCCAACAACGTAACCTTTAATTTTAGAAAGCTCAACAATATTGACCTAGCACTCGCACCCGGAGACGAAGGTCCTTCCACCATTGAACGCTTTGAAGTTACCTTAGGCTACGGCACAGGGATTAATTCCTTACGCTACGTAGAACGTTTACAAGGGGATACCAGCGTTGACCAAATCAATGTAGGTTCTGGTGCATTCTTCACAGGGCAACAGGTACGCAATATTTACCAAGCCTTCACCAGCTATCAAGCCTCTAACCCTAGTGTTGCAATCGATACCATTAGCAGTGTACGTAATAACAGTGAGTTATTGCAAATCATCGCTCAAAATAGTACAAGCATTGCATAAATAGCTTTTTGCTACCTTATATAGGGCATCATAAAAAAGTCTATCTCCCTTTAAGTCTATGGCTTAGAGGGAGATGCTTTATGTAGGTTTCATTGTATGCCACTTAAAAAGCATGTGCCATCATTTCCAGAGATTAGCTCCTTAGAATAGCCTATTTTTCTATGATAAGCCTTCAGAACATGCCAACCCACATTACACTGAAGGATACCTTTGTATAAGGGTCTTTTTTTGAGTATGTCATGACAGCAACCGCCTGTGAGAAGACTCTTTTATGTTGGGGTATTGTGCATACGCTACTGTGTTTTCACGTCACGACGTTGAAAGGAACAACCTACCCTATGATGATGCTTAGAGCCTTATACACTGGTGCCACAGGGGCAAACGCCCAACAAGTACAGCTTGATATTATTGCCCATAACCTTGCGAACGTCAATACCAATGGGTATAAAAAAGTACGTACTGAGTTTCAAGACCTTATTTCTCAAAACTTCTCAGCCCCAGGAACCATTTCAGCTCAAGGAACGACGAAACCTGTCGGGGTTCAAATTGGCTTAGGTACCCGTGTAGCAGCAACACAGCGGATGTTTTTACCAGGAAGTGTGGTTCAAACAGGGAATAAACTTGACCTTGCCATTCAGGGTGAAGGGTTTTTCCAAGTATTAACAGACAACGGGGACATTGCCTACAGCCGAGACGGTGCGTTTAAAAGAGACTCTGCAGGCACATTAGTCACAAGTGATGGCTACCCACTAGAACCTGCCGTGAACATCCCTCAAGATACGGTTGAAATTTCTATCAATTTAAACGGTACCATCTCCATTAAACAGGCTGGTGCCCAAGCTTTTACAGAAATTGGACAAGTTCAGCTTGCACGCTTTGCAAACCCTACAGGGTTGGAAAGTATCGGAAATAACTTATTCATGGCAACCCCTGCCAGCGGAGATGCCATTAACGGGACTGCAGGACAAGGAGATTTTGGTAGAACCTCCATTAATCAAGGGTATATTGAAAACTCAAATGTTCAAATTGTAGAAGAGATGATTAACATGATTACCGCACAACGGGCATTTGAGACCAACACCAGTGTGATTAAAGCAGGAGACCAAATCTTGCAGAACATGACGAATATTGGTCGTTAACGCCCTGTGTGAACCCTTGTACTTTTTTTAATGGTTGGTCAATGATTTTGTGGTCTCTGTTTTTAAACGTTATCTTTATATCGTTCAGCCTCATGCACGCTTTGTTTCATCACTTCCTACACCCTATCTTGTCAAAGTCGAATGCCTTCAGAAGCTGGCGAAGTCTTTTGATGCTTTGTATGACTTGGGGATGCACTACAGCAATGAATGATGCGATAGAGGCCTCAGAAACAGGACAAACCATTCTACCACCACAAGCCCCCACGGGAAGAACCAATCCCCTCCAAGCATTGTTTCTCAAAGAGCTTCAAAGAGTGAACCATACCGAGTGGATTCCTAAAGGTCAAACATGGTGGATAGAGCCTGCCTACCCCCAACAACACCAAATGATGTGTGGTAGTAAGGTGTATACCCTAAAAAGTCTTCAACCAGATGCTTGGGAACTGACACTGACTGAAAAACTACTCCAACAACCTAAAGCACTCCTAGCATTTCACCACAAAACGTCGGGATGTCGCACGTGGTACACCGTAAAACTTCATCATGAAGTGCCTACTTTAACCACCCGTGGTGTCATCAATCCACAAAGTCCTTTCACCCCCAGTAATAGTGCATGGGTCATACAAGACCTTCCCAATCCAACCCATTACATTACCGATACCACAAAACCTTGGGTCGCTAAAACCCGTTTACTCCCGCAACAAGCTGTACGAAGCTACCAAGCAAAACCGCGTCCTGATGTTTTGAAACAACACGCTGTGTTACTCATGATTCATCTTCCCCATCAAGCCCTCATGAAACATCACGCCATGGCACAGCAAGATGGCAACCTAGGGGAATGGATTTATCTCACCCATCATTTACCAAGCCCTAAGTTTCCTAAACTGCTTAAAGGGCGTATCACAGCCCCAAATGTCGTTGAAGTTCACCTGTAAGTCATGGATGCAAGGAAAGGAACCCCGTACCTCATGAAAGCCCTCTTTAAGTCCCTTACTATCCTGACCGTTAGTCTTAGCATACTCGTATGGACAGTACGAGAGCTACCCACTGCTTATAGTGAAAGTCTGTTTAAAGCACATATCGAAGCACAAGCCCCCACGGTAGGACTCTCTCAAGACCCTAATGCTTCCTCCATGATGCCCCGTTCCCTTTTTAGCCCTCCTGTTGCAAGACGTTTAGGGGATATTGTCACCATCAATTTTAAAGATGTCAGTCAATCACAAATCAATGCTGCCTTTACGAATACCAGCTCCCAAATTGTACAAGACAGTAGCACTCCCCTGATTAACCAAGCCATACAAAGCGTGGCAGGACGTATCATTGGAAGCAATACTGTTTTAGGGAAAGTAAACCAACTCCTGAACGTCCCTTCATTCGACGGAGTCAATAACAAAAATAACACCACCCATCGCTTACAAACGCTACGGAATACCCAACTCACTGATACCATCGCCTGCCAAGTGGTTGAAGTGCTTCCCAACGGAAACCTGATTGTACAAGGGGTCAAGCGTATCTCACAGAATAAAGAGCAAACTGACCTCATGGTCACAGGAATGGTGAATCCCTTTTATTTGAATGGCAGTAATGAAATTGGTTCAAACTATGTGAGTAACCTCCAGTTTGTGAAAGCAGGGAAAGGGGTTGTATCTCGTGGACAGAACGATGGCATCATCAATAAAATCTACAGTCTGCTACATTAACACAAGCCCCCCCCTCCCACGTACGTTGACAGCCTCTTCCTCCGTGTTGCTTCCCCCTTACTGATGGAACCCGTTCCTAGATGAAATCTATCGTTAAACCCTCTCATAGCAAACGTTTTCTTCTCTGTTTGAGTCTATCCCTAGGCTGCTTCCTCATGAGTGGGGTCATACCTCACGCATGGCACCGTGTCATGGTTCACGCGGCAACGCCTTTAAGGCTCAAAGACATTACCCACATTCGTGGTGTACGTCTTAATCAAGTGGTGGGGTTTGGCTTGGTCGTTGGATTAAATAAAACAGGCGACAAAGCCAAAGCCACCCAAACGGCAAGCTTTAACATGATGAATAATTTAGGGGGAAAACTCGGAAACGCCAACGATGTAAAAACAGTCAATACGGCAAGCGTCATTGTGACCGCAACGATTCCACCCTTTGCAAAGGCAGGTGACCGTATTGATGTGATGGTGTCTTCTATGGGAGATGCTAAAAGCCTTGAGGGAGGCGTTTTAATTGCCACACAGCTCCAAGCGCCTAACGGAGAAATTGTAGGCATTGCCCAAGGTGCTATTTCAACAGGAGGCACAAGTATAGAGTCTGCGGGGAGTAGTAAACGTACAGCAATTACCACGACAGGACGTATTCCCAGCGGTGGCATTATTGAACGAGATATTCAAACCAGCATCGGAGATGCAGAAAGCATTAGCTTAATTTTAAACAAACCTGATTTCTCACTTGCCACCACGATTGCCTATCATATCTCTCAAGAGGTATGTCCCGCCAAAGCCATTGACCCGAGTGAAGTACGTATCAGCATTCCTTCAGGGTTTTTAGATAAAAAAGTAGAGCTGCTTGCCTATGTAGAAAACCTGACAGTGACTCCTCCCACCGAAGTTGCCAAGGTTGTCATTAACGAGCGGACGGGTACCATTGTTATTGGAAATAACGTACGCCTACTACCCGCAGCCGTCGCCCACGGGGGAATGACCATTAGTATTAATACCACCAATAGCGTATCGCAACCCAATAGCTTTGGACAGGGAAAAACCACCACTGCCACCAACAGTACCATTGACATTCAACAATCTTCAGGGTCTGTGATTGAACTCCCTGCGAATAGCACCCTCAGAGACCTTGTCAATGCCCTCAACAGTATTGGCGTAAAGCCAGGAGACTTAATCTCTATTTTACAAGCCCTAAAGGAAGCAGGGTCATTAGAAGCAACCATTGAAATTATTTAGCACGCCCTCACACATACCCAACCTCTAAAAGCACGCTTAATACAAGAAGACCCCCCTCCCAATGAATCAGCCTATTCTTAAAGCCACCATGGATGCTATTCGTGCAGAATACCAACATCCACACACAACGAATACCCAAAAGCTCAAAGAATCTGCCCAACAATTTGAAGCCCTTTTACTCAAGCAACTGTTCCAAGCCATGGATAAAACAACCATGCGGGACGAAAACCCTGAAGGGCTTTTTTCAGGAGGAAAACATGAAGCAACTTTCCGAGACATGTTCTATGACGAAGTAAGTAAAAGTTACACCACTCCCAAAAATCACCCTCATATCCCACACCCCCCTGACATGATGAACACCACACCCTCAACAAGCTTGTTTAACACAGCACCTAGTACACGACAGAATCAGCGTGAACTGGGACTTGCCAGAAGCATTTTTGAACAGGGACTCATGGCAAACCCTGACCTGCTCGACCCTAACACAGCACTCACACAGTTTCAAACCCCTTAGCTTTCTGATGACAACCAAAAGAACGCCTATCTAAGAGGTTTTAGAAGCTCGTTGTTGGCTTTTAAGATTTCTCAGTGTGTTAACAATTGCCCAGTGACGATCTCTATGACTAGGGTGGGTAGGTGAGATTGCAGTGGATAAAGTCCTTCCTCTTCTTGGATTATCATAATAACTCTGCCTTAAACGACGGTATGCTTGCAGAATCTGAGAAGGAGGATACCCTAATTGAACAGCCCTCCTTGCAGCATATGCGTCAGCATCATACTCACTATTGTGATTAGTCCTTAGAGTATTAGCATCAGGTGTCATAAATCCTACTACCTCTCTGGCAAAATTCGCATCGCTGACAGGTTTATAGCCTATATTATCTAATTCCTTATGTCCTTGCTCGTGGAGCATAAGCAATTTTACTGCTAAAGGATCAAGATGAGTCGTATGGTGCGTATTTAATTGAATCGTGACACCATCAGTGCTATTTTCTAAACCATGTTTAATAAGTGTTGGAATACCAGCCTCTCGTGCAAGGGCTGCTAAACGATTAAGTTCCTGTGTCTCTTCGGCAGTTGTTAGTGGAGGGTAGGTTCTACGACGATAACCAAACAGGTCAGGAAGGAGATGAACGCCTGATGGCAAGGAGCCTTGGTTGAGTATAGCTCTAGCCCCTGAAATGTTAGATCCGTCCCATACCACTGAATTCAAGGTATTCCCCATCCAAGCAGTATTGTGTAACTTAGCATTTTTAAATGAGGTTCCTTCCAAGATACTATCTTGTATGGTTGCATTTGTAAGATCAGCTCCGTTAAATTTAGCTTGTTGAAGATTAGTGTGATTAAAATAAGCTCCTGTAAAATTAGCACCAGTAAGGTTTGCCTGCTTTAAACTAGTCTCTGTAAGATCAGCACCTGCAAGCTCTGCCTTCCGAAGATTAGCACCTTCAAGATTAGCCTGTTTTAAACTAGCCCTCCCAAGATTAGCACCAGTAAGGTTTGTCTGCTTTAAACTAGCCTCTGTAAGATCAGCACCTGCAAGCTCTGCCTTCCGAAGATCAGCACCTTCAAGATTAGCCTGTTTTAAACTAGCCCTCCCAAGATTAGCCCTATTAAGCTTAGCACCAGTAAGGTTTGCCTGCAGGAAATCAGCACCTTCAAGATTAGCCTGTTTTAACTTAGCCCTCTCAAGACTAGCCCACATAAGTTCAGCACCAGTGAGATTAGCATACCGAAGATCCGCCCCTGTAAGGTTAACCCGACCAAATTCTACATTGGCAAGATTAGCTCGATTTAGATGGGCTCCCGTAAGGTTACCGTGCTTAATGAAAGTCCCAGAGAGGTTAGCATCAGTCAGGTTAGCACCCTGCAAATTGACTTTTCTAAATGCTCGGTTGCTAAGGTCCACACCTCTGAGATTACTTTCAACACCCAAAACATGACTAAGTTTGGGAATTTTAGTCAAAAGCCTTGCATTAGTCTCAGCGGAGGTATGTTTAGGAAGATAGGCTAACACACCCCTACTACTATCCTTAATGATAGGACTCCATTTGAACTGACGAAGCCCAGAATTAAACGACTTTATAACTTTATCAGCACGCATGGGGTGTACACTTCATCTTTGCCTCTTACCCTCTTAGTGTTCATGTCAAACAATTTTTACAATTTCCTTAATAAAAAGACACGATAGACCTTTATTGCTTTTTGGGTATGAAATACGGTATCAGGCATAAGATACTACCCAATTTCTACAAGTTATCGAACGAGTCATCAATCTTTCCTTAGTAGGACTACGTTCATCTTTTAAGGATAGGGTCATACAAGGTAGGAGAGCGTCTATCTTTCTGATACACTCAGGAGATATTATCTTTTTCATACTCATACATTTATCTTCACATACAAGCGTTTCAACGAAGCTAGCGTTCATACCCTCCCTCTCTCTTTCGTTGAGAACGGTCGTGCAAACCCCATGTCTATGACCTCTTCTATGAACTCTGATGAGTCCTCTGTGACCTTGGTACATCCTCTGCCTGAAGCTTCCTTTGCCCTCCTAGGGTGTGCGGGTCTTTTTTTATTGGCACTGGTGATGGCAAATCTGCTTGGAGGAGTCATTGTTTCATTTCCTAAAACACAGGTAGGAATACTACACCTACCTGCCTTGCAATGTTCAGCAGGCATTTTTTGCTTTCCATTGGTCTTTCTGTTAACCGACTGGATTCATCAACGTTGGGGAAAAAGAGCCATTACGACCATCAGTATGGTGGGGTTTATACTTCTCATACTGGTTGCACTCTTTTTTCAAGCCTTACAGTGGCTTCCTCTTCGTGAGGGTCCTCAAGCCATGTTACCCAAGTCTTGGTTTATGGCACTTTGCCATAGTTATAGCCGTGCGGTGATTGCTTCCGTGATTGCCTACGCCATAGGACAAGCCTGTGACATTATGCTCTTTAGGCTCATACAACGCCTTATGGAAACGCAAGGCTCTTCCTATGCGAGTATTAAAACCTGTTTGGCAAAAGCCTTAGGTTCTACTGCCGTTTCTCAACTGTTAGACACCTCCTGCTTTTTTATACTCTTTGGCTGGGGAAGCATGCCCGCCTCTCTGATGCTTTCTTTGACCCTAGGAGATTATCTCCTCAAAGCACTGGCAAGTCTTGCCAGTGTACCCATCCTAGCTTATCTTGCAAAAGTACAAAAAAAATCTCTCATGGTACGGCGTGTGGTGTAGGTGTCTTGTTACAGTTGGTTTGATAGGGGTTGTGGTGTACGATGGTCATCCGTTTTCCTCAAAGAGTGCTTTCATGTTCTTTCAGTATGATTACCCTGTGCTTGTTAAGTATTCAAGGCATGCTGTCGTTCCTTACCGTTGGTTTAGCAGAAGTACCCGCTTTACCTAAAGCAAAAAATGCAGGCGTTGCAGGACTCGTCACAAAAGCACTTGCCTTGGGAAGCAAGCCTCTGTATCCAACAGGCAAACTATACGACCCCTATCCTCAAGAGCCTTTGGGGGAGCGTATTCCCATCATTCTACTCCCTGGAAGAGCAGAAGAGTCTCATAGGAATGCTTGGTGGGAAAAGGTCAATGCAGCATGGCTTCAAACAAAACATACCACCTCACAGCCCAGCGTATACACCTATTACAAACCCTACGTGTATCTTTTTAACTCAAGAGAGTCATTACCGAGCATGACGCAAACGTTTAATGGAGCATTCAATGCTTTTTTAACGGATATACCTTCTCAACGCCCCATTGCGGTTGTGTCTTATAGCTTGGGTGGCTTACTCTTAGAAGAAGCTTGGATACAGAACCCCCAGTTTCGTGAGCGTATCACAGAGGCATATGCGATTGCGGTTCCCTTTGGTGGCTCACCGATGTTTCATCAAACATGGTATGCTGACCACCTTAAAAAACCAATAAAAGGTTCGGTGAGAAGCCCTTTAAGAAAGTCCATGGATACATTAGGACTGAAAGGGTATCTAAAAGGACGAAATCATCTGATACGCATGATGCACGTTTCACCTAAACTTGCCCCCTACGGTATCCCAGAAGCTTACCGTAGCACACCCGTTGTTCTAACCAAACCCATCAATCCGAAACGGGATGCTGCAACGCCCTCCCGTAGTTACTACCAGTGGCTAGAACATTCGGAAGCCACAACACACCCAGAAACCTCACCCGTTAAAGGACTGAAAGAGAAACTCACCGTTTATGCAGGATACCTACCTAACGCCGTGGTGCCTGCTCAAACCTCTTTAGGAAAAGCACGGTACGAAACCAAACCCTCTTGGACAAGACGAGTGCTTTTATTCCCTTTTAGAATCCCTGGCACATTCATCAATAGTAGTGCCTTACCTTTATATGGTGCAAATATTCACCAAACGTTTGCCTTTGGAAACTTAAGCCTTCGACAAGTCTCTACCAGCCAGCCCACCTCCTTAAAAGAACATCCTTATCGTTATAACGACGGCTTTTTAAGCTTAAGCAGTGCTTTATATTTACCACCTTCAAGCTCAGAAGCACCCCTTGCCTATACCATAGAAGACATTGTAAGCCGTGCGGATGTAAAACACATTCGTATTTTTGAAGGCGTGGACCATGTAGACCTTGGACACTACCGCCTTAACCAACGGTATTTGCCTACCCAAGACATTTTAGCCCCTCAACACCCTGCTCAAACGCCGATGATGTGGCTTTTTGAAGACCTCATGCAAAGCAGAGCAAGCTCGCATTTACAGCCCTAAGCAAGGAGCTTAGAAAGGATCTACACCATATTGTTTCAGAATTGCAAGGAATGCGTCTGCAGCTCTACGCTGTACGTCACTTGGCATTAAGCGAAAGAGTTCAATGAGTTTGAACATCGCAGGGTCATCGTCGTACCAGCGACGACCACGAGGGGTTGATTGCTCAACCTCATCATAAAACGCTTGAAGCACTTCCTTCCCTACTTGGTCTTCCACTTTGGATAGAAAAAGCTTAACATAGGGTGTTACTTCAACCTCATAGTGGTAGAGTACACGCATAAGACGCATTAAAACAGGGTCGTGGTCATACCAACGTTTGAACGACTGGCGCTTTACTAACCCAGACAATTCAGCGGTTTGCGTCTCCTTAGACATCACTATGGATAACGCTATAGGGTCTGTTGCATCCAAGGACATCATCATACTACACCTCTTACCTACCTACAAGAAAAAGACATGCAAGAAGCGTACGAAAAAAACATGCTAAAAACAGCACACCCGACATAGTGGCATCGTGTAGAAACCATACGCTCTTTACTGATGACGTTCGGCACGCATGCCCAAGCCTTGAAGTTTTTGCTCTAAAAACTCATATCCACGGTCTAGGTGGTGTAGTTGCGTCACTTGAGTTTCACCCTCAGCAATAGCCGCCGCAACAATCATGGCTGCCCCTGCACGCAAGTCATGGGCTTCTACTTGTGTCCCTGTCAAGCTAGAAACCCCATTCACTACAGCAACATTTCCTGAAATCTGAATAGAAGCCCCCATACGTTCAAGCTCTCCCACTTGCCTAAAGCGATTTTCATAGATTGTTTCACTCAGAACACTGGTACCCTCAGCCACGGTGAGAATCGCCATAAAGGGTGCTTGTAAATCAGTAGGAAAGCCAGGGTAGGGTTGGGTAAGCACAGAAACTGGACGTAAACGCTGCGTACATGACACCAACATAGAGGTCTTTGACACGCGCTTTAACTGAACGCCCATATCTTCCAGTTTTGTTAATACAATATCAAGATGCTCAGGGACAAAATCCTTAACCAACACCTCAGAACCTATCCGAGAAGCCCCTAACAGCAAATAGGTTACGGCTTCAATGCGGTCAGGTACCACAGTATAACTGCCCCCTCGTAGCGTTCCTTTTTGCACGCCATTGATAGTAATTTCAGAGGTTCCAGCCCCATGAATATCAGCACCAAGAAAATTTAAAAAGTTGACTAAATCAATAATTTCTGGCTCTTGTGCCACATTAGAAATCACGGTAGTACCCTGTGCAAATACAGCAGCCAGCATGATATTTTCAGTAGCACCAACACTAGGGAAATCAAGCGTGATATGAGCAGCACGGAGCTGATGTGCCTTCATATGCACATAGCCATGATCTAGAACAAGTTCAGCCCCTAATGCTGAGAGTCCTTTCAAATGAAGGTCAACCCCTCGTTTACCAATAGAACACCCGCCAGGCAAAGACACTCGTGCCTCGCCACAACGCCCAAGTAACGCCCCAAGCACATTGAAACTTGCCCGCATCTGGCTCACAAGCTCATAGGGTGCTTCATGATGGGTCGGTTTACCTGCATACACCACAAACCCACCATCAGGAAGTAGTTCGCAGCGTTTCCCAAGAAAATTCACCACCTGTGCCATCACTTGAACATCACTCAAGTTAGGCACATTGTACAAACACACTTCTTCATCGGTTAAAAGGCAGGCTGCCATGAGTTTCAAGACAGAGTTTTTTGCACCACTGACACGTACTTCCCCTCTTAAAGGCGAAACAGCCTCTAGGGAGAGAACTGGAGAACTAAGATGTTGTTGCACAGGAGCCACAGACGCCTCAAAAGACAGGGGAACAACGTCAGAAACTTGAACAGACATAATAGGGTGAAACGACTTCCAACCAAGGAAAACAGGCACAGTACAACCAACGTAACAGACGAGAAAAAATCAGGAAACACGAACAATAGGCATTTTTAACCACATGGAAAGAATACTCTTTTTTATAGTAGCATAAACGCTTTGTAGCTTCACTGCAATAGTACGGGCATCAGGCACACCCGCCATGGCAACAAGGGCAGGGTCACAACGAACGTAGGGGATCCCCTTGTGGTATCCCGAAAAGCGTAGGGGCGGATTGCAATCATGATGGGGTTGATCCAGAAGACTGAACTAGAGTATGCTCATAAAGCATGTCAATAAGAGATTAACCCCATCACTACAGATGTAAAGATTTGTAAAAATCCCTTAAAGTACTTTAAGCACAACTTCGTTTACCTTAAAGTACTTTAATTCCCTTTGCCATGCCTTAAAACTTTTACAAACACCCCTTTCACAAAGTGAGTCGCTCCATGTCTGAAGATACTCAACAAATAATCGTCAGAACAGCCTGTGTGCTCGTCGACCTTGCCGTCATGGCAAACTACCGTGTCCTCATTGCTAGATAGCGTATAAATATTGGAGCATATGCTGTGTTTTTTAAGAAAATCGCTTTACTGTTATTGATGGCTTTTACAGGGTTTGTTTTATCTGCCTGTAGCCTTGTTTCTTTTGAAACACTCATGACACAATCAGATCAGTTAGTCAAAGAGGGAAAATATACAGAAGCACTCGCTGTACTGAATGAAGCACTTGAAAAAAAGCCTCTTCATCCGTTCGCACTGAGAAGAAGAGCCGCCATTTATCTGCATAACGGAGCGTTAGACAAAGCAGCGTCTGATATCATCACTGCCTCAAACGCCTCAGATGAATCTCAACAAGATACTGGAGAACGTCTTTTATTATCGGAACTCAAACGAGACCTAGACAACCACTATTTGAACAACGCCCAATATGCCCTGAAGCAATACAACTACCAAGAAGCAGTCCTATGGGCGACCAAAAGCATCAATATTGACCCTAATAAGGCATCAAACTATCACTACCGTGGGGTGTTAAGAGATAAAAATGAAGACCACTATGGTGCCATTGAGGATTTAAGCAAATCCATTGCAATGAACCAAAAAGCAGGGGCTAGCCCTAACATCAATAGTTATAGTACTCGTAGTAGCGCTTATGCTGATATCGGAAAGTATACCCTTGCTTTGAAAGATGCCAACTACGCCATTAGTCTTGATACTTCCCATGCAAATAGCTACCATAACCGTGGGTACATACGTCGTAAATTAGGAGACTATACGGGGGCGTTAGCTGACTTTCAAAAAGCCGACAGCCTTGAGCCAAATAATAGTGCAACCTTAATGCAAATAGCAGATACCCTTAACACTATTGGGGTTAATAGAGGAAACCACGGTGACACAAGTGGCGAATGTAGTGCGTATGACGAAGCCTTGAGCTATATCAGTCGTGCAAAAGAAATTGCTTTGAAGGGAGACCCTTCTTTGTATGAACGCATTATGAATTCGGGAAGAACCATCTCTTCTAACCGCTCTAAAACGGCGTGTGACTCCTCATGGTAATAGCGTAGGGGGGAGGATACCCTTGTGGTATTGCGAAAAGCGTAGGGGCGGATTGCATGAATAAGGTTCAATCTTTAAGGTATACTTAAACACATGCAACCCTACACCCTATCATGTCAAGTAAGAAAGCACACCCGCCATGGCATTGCTCCACCTTTCAAACGCCCCCAGTAGCACCCCTTCCAAGCAACTGTTGCTTATTGATGGGTTTGCCTTGCTATACCGCATGTATTTCGCACTAGAAACCACCCAACTTACTACCCCCGAAGGTACTCCTGTATGGGCTGTGTATGGCTTTTTTAATGTGATGCTTCAAATGCTTACTCAAACACAAGCGGATGGACTCGCCGTAGCACTTGACCTGAACAAGGCAACTTTTCGGGCAGCATTATACCCAGAATACAAAGCCCATCGGGCGGCAATGCCCGAGCCTATGAAGCCTCAAATTGAGCTTTTAAAAGCTGGCTTGGAAGCACTTGGTGTCCCCACACTCAGCCAAGAGGGCTACGAAGCCGATGATATGATTGGATCTGTGGTGTCACAAGTGGTTGAGCATCATCCCTCATGGCGGGTGGGGATTTTAACAGGAGACCAAGATGCACTTCAGTTAGTCAAAGACGGTCGTGTCACGGTATTGATGCCAAGCCGTTCGCCTCGTGACCCACTCAAACACTATGATGAACATGCCGTGTTTGAAAAATTAGGCGTAACCCCCACACAAGTCCCTGACTACAAAGCGCTTCAGGGAGATACCTCCGACAATATTCCTGGGATTCCAGGCGTAGGTCCTAAAACCGCTGCCAAACTGCTACAACAGTTTGGCTCAGTGCAACAAGTGCTTGCAAATATCCCTACCATACAGCCCGAAAAGCTACAAGAAAAAGTTAAAACCTATCAAGCACAATGTGAACTTTCTTACACGCTGGCAACCATCTGCCAAAACGTACCCAACTTTGAGTTTTCGCCTGAACAATGCGCCTTTCCTTATCAGCAACGCACCTACCACGACGCAGAAGCAGCCATTTTAAACTACCTCCAACAGGTGGGGTTTAAACAATGGCTACAAAAACGTACCGTATGGGAACCTTGCCTACTCCCTCTTAGCCCCTCCTCGGAAACACAAAGCTTACCTATGCCTACAACACAGGCACCTGAAGCCGTAGGGGATACAGGGGTGTTCTCACTCAAGCAAGACATTATCGAAGAAAGTCATCCCCCTGAAGCAACACTCACGCCTGTGTGGGAAGTGCCGCATGAGGTCATTCATACCCTCGATGCCCTTCAAACATGGCTCAATACCCATGCCCACTGTAACCTGTGTGCCTTTGACGTTGAAACCACAGGACTTGACCCACACACCATCCAACCCGTGGGGATGTCACTTTCTGTTTTGAAAGAACGCCATGAAAAGTATTTTTCATGGCAACCTCACCAGCCATGGCACCACGACGCTTTAACACCAAACACCCAAGAAGCTCTGTGGTATGGATGGAATGCCTTTTATGAAGGGGAACTCCCAAAAGCCTCTGAAGATAGCACCACCATTTATATTCCCTTTCAACCTGCCATGGGAGCAACCTTGTCTTGGGAAGAGGCAAGACCTTACTTGGAAACTTTTTTGAAAGCCCCTCATAGAGTCCTTGTCGCCCATAATGCGAAATATGAAATCCAGTGCTTACGTGCATGGGGTATTGAGCTTTTTAAAGAAAACGCAGAGACCCTTCCTCCTATCCTTGACACGATGATTATGAGCTACATTCTTCATCCTGAAAAAAAGCATGGTTTAAAGGCTTTGGTACAAAGCGAATTGGGCTATACCATGACCTCCTATGAAGCTCTCACCGCAAGCCAATCGTCCCTATCAGGGAAAAGCAAAGGAAAACACACCACACCCTTGGCACACATTCCTCTTGCCCATGTCGCACCCTATGGTGCTGGCGATGCTGCGGCAACCCTTGAACTAGCCTGTCGATTTTTAGCGTCACTCCCCAACCATCAAAGGTTTTTACTTTTTGCGGTTGACCTACCCTTTGTATGGGTGATTGCCACCATGGAATATCTGGGCATTGCCCTGAATGTCGCACATCTGCAAACCCTAGAACAGGAACTTAAACAGGAACTGGCACAGATTGAAACCACCATGATGGCACTTGCGGGTTTACCGTTCAATCCTGCCTCTCCCAAGCAAGTGGCTCAGGTATTATTTGAACGCTTAGGGTTAAAAAGTGCCAAGAAAACCTCACAAAAAACCGCACTCAGCACAGACCAAAAAGTGCTTGAAGGTCTTGCAGAGGCACACCCTATCGTGCCATTACTGCTTAAACATCGGCAACTCTCAAAACTGTTGTCAACCTATATTAGTGTTCTGCCACACTTAAAGCACCCAAAAACTCAAAGAGTACATACCAGTTTTAATCAAACCCTTACCGTGACGGGGAGACTCTCAAGCAGCGACCCTAACTTGCAAAATATCCCTGTGAAAACCGCACTCGGACGTAAAATCCGAGAAGCCTTTATCCCGAGTACCCATAGCCTGCTGAACCCAGAGACTTCACCCTCTGAAGACACTTCCCGATGGGTACTATGTTCCGCCGATTACTCTCAAATTGAATTACGCTTACTGGCACATTACGCACAGGAAGAAGCCTTGCAGGATGCGTTCCGAAACGGAGAAGATATTCACACCCGTACTGCCGCCATGCTGTATGAATGCCCCCTAGAGGAAGTCACCAAAGAGCAACGAAACGTAGGAAAAACGGTCAACTTTGGTGTCATTTATGGTCAGAGTGCCTTCGGACTTTCTGAACAACTCCACATCCCACGCCCGCAAGCTCAAGCATTTATTCAACGGTACTATGAACAATTTCCTGGTATCAGAAGTTTTATTGAAGGCGTAAAACTGGAAGCCCATCAAACAGGAAAAACCTATACCCTACTAGGACGGATGCGGGATTTATCCGCCGAACTCACAAGCTCACAACGAACCGTCCGAGAGTTCGCAGAACGTGCCGCCTTTAACACTCCATTACAAGGAACCGCCTCTGACCTGATGAAACTTGCCATGAACCGTTTACTGTTAAAGCTTGTCTCCCACCAGCAAAGCACTCGGATGTTATTACAAGTGCATGACGAAGTGGTCTTGGAAACCACCGCAGACCAAACCCAAGCACTGGAAGGCATTCTCCAAGAAGCACTCACATTATCGCAACCGTTGCGAGTGCCTCTTGTCATTGATGTTGAGTTTTCATCGTGCTGGCACTAAGAAAAAGCGGTGCCTTTAGGGACGCAAAGGCTCTATCACTAAGTGTTCCTCTTGAGTGTCCACGGTAAGTACCGCCGTATCACCCGCTTGAATGAGATGTCCTAATAGGGCTTTGGCTAAAAGGTTTTCAACCTGTTGTCGTAAAAGACGTTTAATAGGTCTGGCTCCAAACTGGGGCTGATACCCACGAGTCGCAAGCCAAGAAAGGGCATCTTCATCCACTTTCAGGGTAATGGATTGTGCTTCTAGGCGACGTTTTAGGCTGGCTAATTGAATCTCCACGACACGTTCAAGATCCCCCATGGTCAGAGGATAAAACGTAATGGTTTCGTCTAAACGGTTCAGAAACTCTGGGCGGAAGTGTTGCTGTAGTACGTCTGAAATCAACGTATCAAACTGCTCATCACTGGGCGTGTCCGCCATAAGTCCACCAAAGGTGGCTCGTCCAAGAATCACATCACCCGCTAGATTACTGGTAAGAATGACCAAGGTATTCCGAAAGTTCACCACACGACCTTTACTGTCAGTGAGTCTACCATCATCAAGTAACTGTAACAGTACATTCATGACATCGGGATGTGCTTTTTCAACCTCATCAAATAATAGGACACTATACGGCTTACGCACCACGGCTTCTGTGAGCTGCCCACCCTCATCATGTCCAATATAGCCTGGTGGGGCACCAATCAGCCGAGAGGTACTATGCTTTTCCATGTACTCGCTCATATCAAAGCGTACCAGAGCGGTTTCATCGTTAAATAACACCTCAGCTAACGCTTTGGCAGTTTCGGTTTTTCCAACCCCCGAAGGGCCTAAAAAAAGAAAACATCCCAGCGGACGTTTGGGGTCTTGAAGTCCGGCCCTTGCACGTCGCACCGCATCACTGACGGCTTGTAATGCACGCCGCTGTCCTACCACCCTTTTTTCTAAAATGGTTTCCAAATGCAACAACCGCTCAGACTCAGCTTGAAGTAACTTTGTAAGAGGAATCCCCGTCCAACGAGAGACAATATCGGCAATTTCTTCAACCCCTACAGCCTCTTGAAGTAATTTATCCCGATGTAAAGCGGTCTCTTCAGGAGAAACATCACCATTTACAGCAGCACCTAACGCTTTAAGCTCGGCTTCCTTCCATTGCAACTGTTGCATGACTTGCGGGAGCTTGCCATACTTCAGTTCTGCCGCTTTTGAAAGTTCAGCATCCCGCTCAGCCGCTTCAATCTGTTGCTCAAGGTCTTTCACACTGGCACGTAGGGTACGTACCTCTTCAAGCAAAGCTTTTTCTTTTTCCCAGCGCATGCGAAGGGTTGCTTCTTCAGACCGTACAGTCTCTAAAGATTGCTCAACCTTGGTAAGACGCTCCTTCAAAGCTTTGTCAGACGGTTGCCCGTCAGCTTCTTTTTTGAGAGCCTCCCGCTCAATTTCAAGCTGAATACGCTCCCGTGTCAGTGCATCTAACGTTTCAGGCAAACTATCAATTTGGACACGTACCTTTGAGGCTGCTTCATCAATCAAGTCAATCGCTTTATCAGGCAGAAAACGATCCGTAATGTAGCGACTGGAAAGCTTTACAGCCGCCTCTAACGCAGCATCTTTGATAAGCACCCCATGGTGTACCTCGTAACGGTCTTTGAGTCCTCGTAAAATACTGAGCGTTTCTTCAATAGAAGGTTCATCTACTAGGACTTGCTGAAAGCGTCGTGCAAGGGCAGTATCTTTTTCAATATACTTTCTATATTCTTTCAACGTCGTGGCACCCACACAACGTAACTCGCCACGGGCTAGCATGGGCTTCATTAAATTGCTGGCATCCATTCCACTATCAGGACCATTGCTACCTGCACCCACCACGGTATGAAGTTCGTCAATAAATAAAATCAAGTCGCCTTCGGCCTGTGAAACCTCTTTAAGGACGCTTTTTAAACGCTCTTCAAACTCTCCCTTATACTTAGCACCCGCCACCAATGCCCCTAGGTCAAGTGCCATGACACGGCAAGACTTCAACCCTTCAGGCACATCTCCAGCAACAATACGCTGTGCCAGACCTTCCGCAATGGCTGTTTTACCAACACCAGGCTCCCCGATCAGGACAGGATTGTTTTTGGTACGACGATTTAACACCTGAACGACACGGCGAATCTCTTCTTGACGACCAATCACGGGGTCAAGTTTTCCTTCCTTCGCAAGGAGGGTGAGGTCTTTCGCATATTTCTCAAGTGCTTTTAGTGCCTGTGCTTTACCCTTACGGTCTTTCGTGGGGGTATCTCCAGCAGTAGGAGCATTCCCTTCTGCCTCTTGAGATTGTTGGAGTTTACGAAGGGCAACATAGAAAGTATCCATGGTCACGCCCTGACGTGCAAGTGCCACAGAAGCCGTACCACTCATGGCAGTGTCCACCATGGCTAATAAGTAATGCTCAACCCCCGTTAAAGAAGCTTTTAGACGGGTGGCATGTTGCTGTGCCAAGTCAATAAGCTGAATCAAACGAGGCGACACCATGATTTGTCCTGTAGGCACATCGGTATAGTGTCGTTGAGGAGGACGATTCCCCAAATCTTTTAACACTTCCTGTTCTAACACTTGTAAATGAGCGCCACAATCTTTCAAAAGCTGATAGCCTACACCCTCTGTGTACTCTAGTAGTGCAAGTAGCAAGTTTTCCACGTCAATTTGTACTTGTTGAAACCGTGGTAAGTTCACCTGAGCTTGGTTCATCATTTTATGAGCTTGAGGGGTTAAAGTAGAAAAATCGAGCATCATCATTGAAAGAACATCCTTCTTTACGTGACTTTACGAAAGACCATAGAAAGAGAGCATCACCCATTGGGTACAACCATACCACGACAGAAACCCTTGCAAGCAGGTACCCCTGTCTATCTCCTATATATACACGCCTTGAACAAAAATACTGCGTGTCTTTAGCTTTTTACAAGCATTGAACAAACGCTCTCAAAAGTTTGTTTTTATTAACGCAGGCTATAACTTCACTCTCTCAAACCATCCCTGACAGAAGCTCAAACCATGACAAATATAAAACCCCTCTTAGGTTCACAAGCCATCCAAGTTGCAAAACGAGCATATAAGAAGATAAAGCAACAACCTATAAAAGTTGCCAGACAAACATTTGACCATAACTTTTTAATACCAATATGGGAAGGGAGAAGACTCAGCAGAACATATGAGCTTCGTAATTTACCAAGACTTGTCGACGAGACAGGTAAACCACTGCTAAACCTTGTGGGGAAAAGTCAATTACGAAATATACGCACGGAGAAACAGGAGAACATTAACCTGTTTCAGGTTAGCAACATTAATACAGATAAGGAGTCAGTGGTTATAGGACTTACAAGCAACAAGCAACCACAATTGACTGGATATTGGCAACACTCAGGAATAGGTAACACTTATGACGCTTGTGACTACATGACAACACAAAAGGAAGATGGGGTACCTTTTTCAGAATACAAAGGAATGGGAGAAGTCATACATCGTGTACGTTTTGAACAAGGACTCCAAAAAGATGGGGGAGCTAATACTCTAATACCGTCAGATCAGGCAAAAGAATTTCATAAAGCACACGGATTCAGAGACACAGGAAAAGAATATTATGACTTCCCCATTATGGAGCGACGAGAAGGGCTTGGTGCTACTGAGGGGTATCAATTCATCAAAGGCAAACTGACCTACACAGGAAATAACCCTGACTTGAACCCAGACCCAGAAGTGAACCCCAACTTCCATAAGCTACAAAAACAAGAT
>JBJTUH010000167.1:0-13261 GCA_046080605.1 Vampirovibrionales bacterium | reverse complement strand
CAAGGAGAGGGGTAAGTGTGGCTTTATGTGCAGCGTGCAGTGAGGCTTAGCCTTCAATGAGCCATGGCTGGAGGGTTCTTGCCCAGTCGCCTACAATGTCTTGAGGTTCAAAGAATAAACCAATTTCACGTTCTGCACTGGCAACACTGTCAGACCCATGAATGACGTTACGTCCGAGGTCACACCCAAAATCGCCTCGCACGGTGCCAGGAGCTGCGGCTAAGGGGTTGGTACTACCCATCATGGTACGAATGGTTTCCACCACTTTAGGTCCTTCCCAGACCATCGCCACGATAGGGCTGGAGGTCATGAAGTCAACCAATCCACCAAAAAAGGGTTTTTCTTTATGCTCGGTGTAATGGGCTTCTGCCAAAGTGCGAGGCACGTGCATCAGTTTAAGCCCTACCAGCTTAAAGCCTTTTTTCTCAAAACGTCCGATAATCTCGCCCACTAATCCACGCTGAACACCGTCAGGTTTAACCGCTACAAAGGTACGTTCTATCGCCATCATGTTAAAGGAGTCTTTCTATCATTACGTTAGGGTATACGTTGCTTGTATGTGATTGACGCTGTGCCGTTCAAACCATGACTGACACAGGGGGTCTACAGGGGAAAGGTCATACGTAAAAGGCAATGTCGTATCACCTGCAACCTTTCACCCGATATGCTTAGTATACCTATAACACACCAAGCAGTAAAAGGCGTGTTTTACCCTTGGTTTGCCTGACGCTGTAAAAGGGCTTCTGATAGAAAACGAGACGGATAGAAGGAGGGATAGGCTCCTTCAAATGGTGTAATTAAAGCTTTTTTATTAAAAACAAAGATGTGGCACGTCGAACACTTGAATGTGAGAACGTTCTCAGTAAAATGGCTGAAGTGCATGAGGTGACCTCGTGAGCCTAGAAGCGGGTGAGTGTGTGTGCATACGCCATGAGCTTACAAGGATACTTTTGTAAATATTTGTTACAAGTTGCTGTTTGTACTCATCAAAGGGCTGTGTCTTTGCTTTAATGCTAATAAGGATGCCTTATTAAAGTAAACACTCAGTAAACCGTCGTAAACTTTCTTATGGTTTGGTGTTGTCTTGGTGTCTTCCATTTATGGCTTATCGCCAAGAAAAAAGGATGAATTTATCGATTCATCCCCCCTGATAAAAAAGTTTTTACCCTGTATGCGTTTCGCAAACAGAATGTTCCTTAAAAGGACGAATGTTCAAAGTTTCTCTTCTCTCTCTTTCTCTTCAGACAGCCTCTCTTCTCAGAGAGGTTTTTTTTTATGCGTTTCAGACAGGGCAATGGAAGCATGGGTTTAGAGCATAGACGACACGGGTAGGGGAAGGCTAGAGCCTTTAGGCGATGTATTTCATTGCCATTTCTGCCGCTTTATCTTGAACTTTCTTCACGGTTTCAACTTCGTCTGACACAAGCTTTTGTTGAAGCTGCATCCTGGTAGATTGTAGTTCTAATGATTTATCCAATGCTTGAATGGCGGTGACTTTTGCCACCCATTCTTGCATTTGAGGAGAATCAGGCTCAAGGTTTGCCGCAATACTTTGTAACACGAGCAAGACGTTACTGAGCTGTTGTCTGGATTGTGCAATGATTTGGAGTTGTAACTCTAAGTCAGACTTACGAGCAACCAGCATGAGTAATCGGGCGTGTGATGCAGCTAAACCCATACGGTATACAATCCTCCAACCATCTTCTTGGCAATGTAGTCATTATTGTATCAAACTTACGAGTGTGGTCACTCTCTTTTTTAAACATATATTTGTCTGTAAAGGGCAAACAGAAAGCCCCTCAAGGGGTTCTGCTGAAGGTGGTAGCCATCGTCCTCTTTCATGTTGGGTGTCCTTCCTGCTTTTAAGCACTTCAAAGGAAGAAGCGTTAAAAGGAAGGAAGGTAGTGCCACCTAGGCACTGACCAAAAGCAGGACACTGTTACCACATTTCAGCAGAGTAAAACAACGCCAAACAAACACAGTACAAACACAGTGAATATCACGGTAATACGAACCAACACACCCTACACGATACCCTCAAGGGCATAGTCCTTATGGCATACTCACTTCACAACGACACATACACGCCCAAGGATGATGCACCCTACCTTTTTCATGTGGTACCTTGATTGCCTTCTGCGTTATGACTTGCATGCACAGAACACCCATGCAACTACGCCGTAACACCTTACGCTAAGGAGCCTTAGTACTCAGGAAAAAAAGGGGGTATCACAGAAGCGTCTCAGAACCCCTCGGGAGACCCTGTGGGAGTGAAACCTCTTCCATATTCCAGTATTCGTCTATTCAACGGAGAGCTGAAGCCTATGTAACACAGGAAGGGTTGGTTGTTACATTGTTTTTTACCAAAGGTTGTCGTGCGTTGCTCCATTATTTATAGGAGCTTACAAAGGTGTAGGAAAGCTTACGCCGAAAGAGACAGTATCGCTGGGGTTCTTTGAGAAAACGTGCCTTTATGAATGACAGTTTCAGCAAAGGTTTCTCGGTACCACAGGGAAAGAAGGGTAAGCCTTTTTTGTGCTTACGGTGCCTATCGTTTGTTTCATTTAACCCATGAAGACCTTGCTTTTTATGATGTCTTATTCCTCTCCTGAGTTTCTTATCATGAAACCGTTTACGACCATTGCAGAGCATCATCAAGACTTGCTTTCTGCACTGCAACACATGGCGTTATTACCCCTTCAAGCACCCTTGACTGAAACCATGGCTGCCAAACAACTCGGATTAGAGGGAAGTATTAAGTTATTAAAGTTTCAAGAAGCACTCCTTAAAGTGACACAGCATCGGCTCATGACCCATTTGATGGTGTGTACGAAGCAACGGGCTTGGGATTTGGCACTTGAGTTGCTTGATACGCTCCAAAGCACCCTTGAGAAGCATCATGCGTGGCAAGGAGACCTTACCCTTTTGAAGGCGGAGGTGCTTCAGTGTTACGCCAAGGAGGCTCCTGCGGTGTCTAAGTCCCTCCTCGTAGAAATGTCCCAATGGATGGAGGAAGTGCCTCCGTTGACCGAGGAAGATCGCCAAGACTTTCAGCAAACTTCATTGAGTATTTTGCATGCGTTTACCTTTCAGTGGAAGCAACAATGGCAAAGGTTACTTTCGCCCAAAGCACCCGTGAGTATGGAACACCTAAAACAACTGATGATTTATACCAAAGCCTTGGTGTTGTTGGGGGCAGAGATGGCGTATCCTTTAAGCCCTACCTTTAAAAAAGAGGTTCTGGATGCTTGTGAAGGTCTTATGCCCTACCAGACCTATCCGTTAGAAGAGGTAGCGAGTGTGCCTGAGGCTCCTGCGTGTTTTGAGGAGAATCTTGAGGTATGTTCTGCCGTTTCAGAAGCGAATCAAGAAGCGTCTTTACGTCTGCTATCGCCAAGTTTTATGACGCATAGTCAAGTGAATGAGCGTTTGGCTGAACTGGTTCAGTTGCTTGCCAAAGATGACTTAAGTCGTGGGGCGTTACACCAAGGGTTAGAAGGCTATCGGCAGGTACAGAAACTGAAAGGTTAAGGGATTGTGGTTTGGGTAGCGGTCGGTTCGTGAAGTGCCCCTACAGTTTGACTCCTCACCCAGCCCTCTCCCCACAGGGAGAGGGTTTTTTAGGATGTTTGATGTATCAGCCCGCCTTTTTCTCTGTCTCATGAGGTATGGGAACTGAAAGGTTAAGGGAGGGTGGTTTGGGTAGCGGTCGGTTCGTGAAGCGCCCCTACGGGTTTACCCCTCCCCAGCCCTCATTCAGACGTATGAAATGGTGGCATAGGGGTAGGCAGTGAGAGGGTTTTATGCGTTAAGCTACAGTGTAATGAGTCACCTTTGGGGAGTTGCACTCCTCACCCTATAATACTAAGAAAGCCTGTGACACGCATGATGATGCTACGTATTCAAGGAAATACGCTTCCCCCAGAGCCTTCCCAGACCCTAGGAATTCAATCAGGTACCGCCCAAGAGTCTAAGGACATTCAAGCCTCAAGAGGGCTTCAGGGTGTAAAACCTACCACCCTCCTTGAGTTACAAGAAACAGGGGGACAGGATGAAGCTTTTCGTACCGAGATTTCGCCTGATGCCCTTTCACGGTATTCCCAGCAAGAGAGTGTCTCTGCGGGGATGGTGGAGCGTGTAAAACGTGAAGATGCGTTTGAACAGCCTGATAAAGTCGCTCAGTTTAAGCAACTGATGGCAGAAGGACGCATCGGAGAGTATTTAAATACCCTTGATCCTTCCGCTGTGGCACAGTCGATATTGGCACATCCATTTAACCCTTTGGCGTAAGTAGGATTCTTTTTCTCAAAAGACCCTCAAGCCTTTTAGCCTCTTCTTTCTTGTGTGAAAGGAGAGGCTTTGACGTGGCCACAATACGAGGCTCCTCTAAATAGGGGAAACTTTTCCAAGTGCCTACGAGGGTTAGAGAGATTCGGACGATATGCCTGTAAAAGGTCAATGGTTTTAGGCTCATTTTAGATGAGCAGGTGTGACAAGAAGGTTGTTGATAGACGCTATGCTTTGCCTTCGGGCATCCAGAGGGTCTTATAAATATTGCTATCAGGAGGAACCACACGGTATGATGATTCATCACGGGAAAGGCTTGGCATGGAGTCAGCATCATGTGAAAGCGTATAAAGCGTTTTATCGCTCGTATGGGCAACGGATGCTTTCTTGTTCTTACTATATGGCGGTGATGTTGGCGTGTTGCTTGATGTGCCAAATGGTATGGTGTGGGGGACAGTCAGGGTTTACAGCAGAGGCTGCCAGTATTCAAGTAGGACCCTCGCCTAAGTCTTCCTCATCAGACGCTTCAGGTGCCACACCCGCAGGGGACGATGGTGACATTGAGGTAAACGGTGGCTTGGTTTCGGCACCTGGAGAGACCTCTCAGACACCCACCTCTCAAGTACCCACGATTACGAAATTAGAACAGGTGAAATTCACCAAAGAAGAGCAACTCCAAGTGGCGTTAAAGTGCTGGCAGCTGATGTTTCGAGGAGATATTGATGCTCTGTATGGCTTGGGAGAACTCTATGAGAAAAAAGGACATCTTGCGATGGCATACGCCTATTATTTGAAAGGGGCTAAACTTGCGCAAGATGGTTTAAGTGAAGATGCGTCCTCTCGGTTAGAAAGTCAGTTAACCCCTGAGCAACGTCAGCAAGCGATGCAGGAGGTCGTAAAGTTTGCACAGTTGGTACAAGCTCAAGAGGCAACCCGCATGACGTATGTCACGTATCGTCAAGAAATCTCAAAACCCTCCACGAGCCAAGCACGTATTCGTGCATTAAGCCAAAGTATTGAGGACGCTAACCGTAAGCAACAGCAAGCCTTTGCAGCGTATCGCCCCTACGATGGTGCCTTTTTAGGACAAGCCATTAAAACTGTTGCATTGACGGGACATGCCGAGGCCAACTTTGTATTGGCTGATTTCCATCGTTTGGGTATTTTAGTGCCTCAAAGTGATACGGAAATGGCAAAATATGCAAAAAAAGCAGCGTTTGGAGGGCATCCGTCTGGGATGTTGCTTCATGCCATTGCCCTTTCTAAAGGCTTAGGGGCGGAGCCGAGTCAGGTCGATATTTTGGCATGGATTTATTTGGCGGCTGACCGTGGGTGCGGAGAAGCAAAAATGCAACTTCCTGCCCTTCAAACTATGGTACCCAATGACATCTTAACGGCGGGGAAGGCACGTATGGCTCAATTGCAACGGACGGTTCCCAAGTATCATGCGGTGCTTGACCGCTAGTGTGTTTATGTGTGTGATAATTCTAATTTTTATCGTGATACAGGAGCGTGTATATGCAAAAAACAACGAACCAGAAACTAGAGTTTGTACTTAGTATCTCTACTATTTTATTAACAGGTGTGCTTGCGGGGGTATTCTTTACACTATGGCAGACACCTGTAGGCGTTTATCCTGATGAGCACCCGTATAGTAAAGTTCAATTTAATAGAACCCTCGTGACGCAGCACACCCAGTCTGCTTCGGACGAGTCAGATAAGTATAAAGATTCAGCATTGATTGCTTTACAGACGCAAGGTATGCCAACCCTTTCTAACCAATCAGGAAGCTGGAATACGGTCGTGTCTACAAGCCCCAAAGAGCCACTTGTCTGGTTTAGGACACCTTCACATCAAGGGATTCATGAAGACACTTTTGTGCAAGGATTGACAACCTTTGAGGCACTGAAACAAGCTGCCTACTATGGTAACCCTCAAGCAACCTATGAATTAGCACTAGCTTATGAGGATGGTGCATTAGGATTGCATCGTAGTCCTTTTCAAGGGTTACACTGGATGAAAAAGGCGGCATTGCGAGGTCATCCTCAAGCGATGTATGAGTATGCTGTACGTCTGCAAAGAAGAGCCTTTAACAGTAAAGACCTCTTGAACTCTTACGTCTGGCTAAAGTTTGCCACAGAGGCAGGGTACACCAAAGCTCAAACTTTGTTAGACCTTACGTGGAACATGCTTGAGGAAGAGCAACGTAGGCAAGTACCAGGGGTCGTTGCAAATATTAAAGACGATATGTTGCAGCTTCGTATGGCTCTAGAGCAACGTGGTGTGCTACCTGTTACTTATGTGGAAAAACCCTAAGTGTCGTAGTGAGAGATATCCCTAATAGAAATGATTTGACGTAACGAAAGAAACCTATGAATGATGAATGCTTTTATGACAAAAAAACGTGTACTCTTACTGGGGATGTCCTGTGTGATGACACTGGCATGGTATGCCTTTGCGGTGAGTTTATCTTGGGGGGCTGCCATTCAGGTGTCAGGAGGACAGTCTGACACTGTATTGCCTGGCACACCCTCACATACCAGTACCCAGCCTACGTTCCAAGCACCTAAAGTGCTGCCTTCTCAAACGGATTTGGAGCAATTCATCAAAGCCCAGCCTGATATGGAAGCCCAAGTAAAGCAGGAATGGCGGAAACAATGGAAAAAGTCACAACAAGACCTGTTGAAAGCCTTTGATACCGCCATTCAAAAGGAAACTAAAAGCCCAGGAAAAGAGGTGTTACAACTGGGGAGGTTTTTGGTAGAAGGGGAACACACCGCCCACGTGACAAAACATCTTGCACGCAGAGCCGATGAGTTTTTACCCCCTCGTGCCATGAGAAAACAAGTGAAACAATGGATATTGCAAGCCATGGCAGGTTCGCCAGAGGCTGATATGCAACTTGGGGCTTACTATGAAGGTAAAAATCATCCTGAAGCTGCCTATTATCATTACTTGAAAGCCTCTCAAAAAGGAAATGTTCAAGCATCAGATGCGTTAAAACATTTGAATCTTGCCCCTGAAACGCAAGCAACGCTCATGAAGCGTCTGGCGAAGGAACAAGGTTGGAACAAAGATATTCAGCGTTTTCCTAGTGTGCTTTCACGTGCTGAAACAGGCGTAAAGCAAGCACTCAAGCTACAGAAACAGAGCAAAGCCCCTCTGAAATAAAGCACGCTCATAGGGTGATCTTTTCCAAGAAATAACGACCTTCCAAGGAGGATAGCCCTCTTTAGAAGGTCGTTATTTGAAGGGTGCTTGAAGCGAACCCACAGAAACTTAGAACTTGAAAGGTTCTAAGGGTTGGGGTTCACCGTAAACTGAAAAGGGTCGAGGCTGTAGGAAGATGAAGATAGAGAGAGAACTTCTAGGGTGAAGTTACGCCTTCTTTACGCTATACTTCAAGCATAATGCGTGGGAAGATACGTGCGGGGCTGTATTGGGTCGTGTGCCTTCTCAATAGCTTAATGAAGTCTCTGTTTTTCTCAAGGGTAGGCGTAAAGGGGTATAAACGTATGAACACACCAATGACTATGGCACCAACAGACTTGGTACCTGAAACTTCCTCCCTTGTACCCTATTGCTATACCCCCAGTGAGCATTACACAGAGCAGGTATTTCAAGCTGCCTATCAGTATTACACCTTGCCTTTCATTGATTTATTGTTGCAAGCACAGCAAGTGCATCGGGTGCATCATCCCGCCAATGAAGTGCAGCTATGTACGTTAGCCAATATTAAATCGGGGAACTGTTCAGAAGACTGCAAATATTGTCCGCAAAGTGCAAGGTATGACACGGGCATTGACACCTGGCAACTCCCTGAGGTGGATACCATCAAGGCACAGGCTGAAAAAGCCCAACAAGGAGGCTCCACTCGGTTCTGTATGGGTGCTGCGTGGCGTAATGCGACGCAGAAACCTGAGGACTTTCAACGGGTGCTTGCGTATATCCGTGAAGTGAAAGCCCTAGGGATGGAAGCCTGTGTGACGCTAGGCATGCTGACTCAACCGCAAGCCCTACAACTGAAAGAGGCAGGACTTACGGCTTATAACCACAACTTGGACACCTCGCCTCATTACTACCCTGAGGTGATTACCACACGCACCTATGAAGACAGACTGGGTACCATTGCCCATGTGGTAGAAGCAGGGATTTCAGTATGTTGTGGCGGTATTTTGGGGATGGGAGAAACGCTACAGCATCGTTTAGAACTCATTGCGGTATTGGCCTCAATGGAAACGGCTCCAGAGTCTATTCCGATTAATAGTTTGGTGCCTGTGGCAGGAACTCCCCTTCAAGCCACCCCCCCGATAGATACCATTGACCTTATACGTACCATTGCCACTACCCGTTTGATGGTACCCCATGCCCGAGTGCGGTTATCGGCAGGGCGCTTACAGCTTTCTGAAAGTGAGCAAGCACTATGCTTTTTAGCAGGGGCGAATGCGATTTTTACAGGAGATAAACTGCTGACAACCTCGAACCCTTCGCATCATGAGGACCAACTGCTCTTGCAAAAGCTGGGCATGCGTGCCATGGGTGTCTAGGGGGCATACACCTAACGCTGATACAGTTGACGTAACCGTTTTGGACCCATCCATAGCATTAAATGCTTACGGAAGGCAATTTGTAGGTCTTGGATGGTGATGTCTTCAGGGTTACCATCGCCTTGGGCAAGGGCGTGATGTGTTAAAGGATGGTTCAGTAGTTTGTAAATGGCATGGCGTTCGTCTTCGTTCTGAGGACGATAGGCAATCAGTTGGGCGTACATCATGCGCCCGCCAAACCGTTCGACAATATCGACCAGTGCTAATAAATCGGCAGGGGTTAAGCCATCTGACATAAGGGCGGCATCTTCAGGGCTTTGTTCGGGGTTGGCGTGTCCGTGTTTACGGCGTTGGTGTTGAGGATTGGTTTCTCGGACATGGGTAATACGCCCAATGGTAGACTCTTCTTCACCGAGGGGTTCGAGTGATAAGAGGGCTTCAGGGAGTTCATCGGGTGATAGGTGACGTAACATCCAGTAGGCACGTAGGGCTGCAATGCTTAATTCATTGGGGCGAACGCTTAACGGAGAAAGCCACGCAAGCACTTGAGGCTTTTGTAAATCAAGGAGCCATTGTTTTTCTAACGGGGAAAGCTGGGCATGAGGGCGTGCTTCAAGGTTGAGGGCTTCCCAAATGTGATGCGGAATCCCCTGAGAGATCAGGCTAGGTTGTACTTCATGGAGCGGCTTTAAAAAAGGTGGATACCCTGTGGTGGGCATCGTGGAGGGGGTTAATCGATTGGCAAAAGGCGTGGGGAGTAACTGGGCAATGTGAGTGAGAACATTTTCAAATCCTAGGGTGGCATGGGTTTCATGCCAGGCAGTGACAGGAATCAGTAAGGTTTGCAGTTGATGGACTCGTTCAGGGGTGAAACGTAACTGAGCTTGACTAAAAGAGGCAAGCCAAATATCTTCAATTCCGAGGGCTTCAGGGTGTCCGTCAATGGAGGCAACCGCTTTTAACAGTTCAGGCTGGCTTTGGAGGGTGTGAAGGGTGTTTTTTTCTTCATGGGAAAGATGTTTTAACACCTGTTTTGGAGGCGTGAGCAAGGTTTCATATGCCACGGTTCCCCCTTGCGTTTCTGGCGAAAGCTTTTTGAGTAAACTCATGGTGGTGCTGACATTAAGGGTTTTGTCTTTTTCAAATTGTCGTAGGGTACTTGCAAATAAGCTCCGAGTGGCTTGTGACATGGGGATTTGGGTTAAAAGGTGCATTTTGTCTGTGAAGCCTACCCGAGGACTGAAGAGCTTTTGCATCCAGATGCGCAGGTCATCCCGTTGGAGTCCCCATCCTGTGAGTTGTTTTTTCTGAAAACGGGTGTCTTGACTGAGGGCTTGAATACTCCGCTGAACCGCCTCCCATGGGATGGTAGGGAGTTGCTGGAATTGAAAAGGAATGAGCTTTTCAGACCCCTCACCAGCGGGTGTGAAGTTCTCTAGTGAATGGCGGATAGGCAGTGGACTAGGGAGGTGTTTCACGACTTCATGGGCGTGAGGCACATTCGCTTTAAACGAGGCAGGTAATTGAAAGGAGGACTTTTTAACTGGGGCATGGGTGGTGTGGTCATGCCATAAACTAGGAGGCATGGCACCAGTAGACGTGCTTTTTTTTGAAAAGGTTAGGGTGCTTCCCTCTGACCATAACGATGTTTTGGGGTGGAAGGTCTTTAAACTTAAGGGGGTAGGAGGTGACTCGGTAGGTGTTTGCTTTGTACTGTAAAACTTGGGTGCACGTTGCGCTTGGCGGATGCTTTGCTTGTAGGCACGTTGAGCTTCCACAGAGGAGGGATACTCTGCGGGTAGTTTAAAGGGAGATGAAAGAGATAAATCGTCTGAAAACATGTGCTTTAGTGATGCGTTGCGGTCTTTTTAAGGATGAAAATCCCCTCAAGGATGGGAACCCTGTCTGAGGACTTATACGGAAACGCTTTGGGTGCAATCCATACGCCGTGGCTTTTAGGAAAGGGTCTACGAGAGGCTGGAAAAGCGTAGGGTACCGTGGCAAGCTCGGTGTGGAAGACAGAAAATTGTCTTGCGGGGTCAGAAATGTTTACCTGCAAGGTAGGCGCATGGAGAGAGGATGCTTGAAACCATCTTAAAGGATGGTTTTCACGAATTGTCAAGCGTTCATTGGTTCCCTCAAAATACTGAAAGACGATAGGTAAAGGGACGGGATATTGCCATGAGGGAGGTTCAGAAGAAGAGGAGGGAGAGGTCTCTTGAAAAGCGGCTGTAGGATGGTTCATGGGGTCGATGAGGTGTAGCGTGATGCCTTCAGTTTGAGGGGCTAGGCTCACGTGGTCAATCAGGGCATAGTGTCCTCCCACTCGAGTGAACTGACGTTGTGTAGGGACTTTATGCCATTGTGTGGTTTGCGTGTACCATCCGATATGTGCGATGAATACCTGCGGTGTAGAGGGTTGTATACGAGACGCTTGTTCAAGGAGAGGGCTGAGGGCTTGACGTAAGGGGATAGGTGCTTTGGAGGAGCTTGCAGGGTCATGGTGCCATCCTACATAACGTACCCGTAGCCCTAGATGGTGTTGGGTCGCCCATGCCTGTAGCCCAGGGACAATATGCCATGCGAAGGTACCATCGGTGGGGCTTGTGTGCAGGTACGTTTGTAGGGATTGAATGAGGGCTTCAGGGGGCTTAGGGTGATGGTTATCAGGAATCTGCTGAGGAAATAATCGTGCCAGAGCCATGGCAACACTGACAGGCGCACAGTTGACCAGTGGATGAGCCGTTAAATGTTGGCTCCACACAGGGAAAGAGGGCGGGGCAGTGGTTGCTAGGAGGGTGTCTGTGGTATCGGTGGAGACTGCAAAGACACGAGCGTTCCTCATAGACAGTAGGAGAAAGCTCGTGAGCATGCCCGCAAGGAGCAAGGGGGTAATGAGCAAAGAGAACCAAGAGTGACGAGGGAGCATCAGCATCACGTTTCTAAGGGTGTTGAGAGGACAAGCCCGTATGCGGTGCTTGGGGTGTGACGGAGGGTATGGGATGGTTTGAGGGTTTTGGTGTGATAGAAGATGAGGCTTCTAAAGAGAAAGGAGGGATAAGGGGCTTTGTACTAAGCTGTGAGCCATGAGGCATTAAGAGGCTAGGGGTATGCAGAGGCGGCGGTACAGGAGATGGATGCACTACCATGGCAGGAACGCCAATGGGGGAAGCAGGTGAAAGGATTCGAGGGGTTGGCACAGAAGGTGACACAGCGTGCCGAGTGGTGCGGGCTTCAAACCATCGGGAGATTTTGACCGCAGCCACCCCGTTATTCAGCACTTGTGCCGTCACGGCGATGGCATACGCCATAAAGTCCTCTGCTTGAGACAGGGCTTTCTGATAGGCTTCTCGGCTTAGGGTTGTACGACTTGGCAGCGCCACACTGACCCATTGCAGTTGCTTTAAAATCGGGAAGGCGATTTTTTTGGTACCCCAAAACACGAGTGCCCCCATGACAAAGTTTGTGAGGTCTCTGACAAGATAGGTATCTCGTTTGTCTTTTGGGTCAATAAAGGTATGCCGTATGGTGGGTACAATGGCGGCAGGCAGTACCCAGCGTACCACTTGGTAAAGGGCATCATAATTGATGGCACCCAGTTTCTGAGCGAAGACCTTTTTGACCCCTACAGGAAAGGCTTGGACTGCATTTTTTTTCGTAAGCTGAACCTCTTTTCCCACGTCTTGAATGGCATGTATCAGTCGTTGGGTTGAGGATGCGTTCTCTGTCAAAGGGGAGCCTTTGGGACGTATCATGCCAAGCGGTCTTGCGTGGAAGGGGTTGCGTAGGAAGCGACTCATCCGTGAAGCTCCTTGCTTGGATGAGCCACTGGCGGTGAGGGGGGGGCTAACGTGGGTTTAGTATGGCGTTCATGAGCTTGAGGATGTAGGATGTGATACACGGCATCGGCACTTAAGGCGCCTAGCTCGGTAGCGAGTACCCACACGGGGAGTTCAGTATAGCTCATGGTGACAAGCTTTTTTTGAAGGGTTTGGCTCTGGGCGGCAAGGTGTTTTTGAACGGTTTTTGGGGCATCTTGTACCATTTTCAGCATCTGTTTTTTCGCATTCAGTAATACAGAAATGCCTGTGATGGCACTGACTCCTTGGCAAAGCTTTTCGGTCGGTGAAGAGGAAGGGTTCGTGCGGGGGGTGTTGGAAGGTGTTTCCCCTTTTTGTGGTGCGTGTAAGGCTTTGAGCCTTTTCTCAATCCATTGACTGAATAAGGGTCCTACTGTGGCAGAGAGCGTGAGACTCAGGATTTGAGAAGGCACATGCGTAAAAAAGCGTCGTTTAGCACTTTCTTCCCAACCAAGACGGGTAAGATGCTTTAATAAAGCTTTTTGGGCAAAAAAGTATAGCATCACCGAGGATGTCATGGAGGTGAAATCACGGACAAAAAGAAGGTTTCGCTCTTTAGGGTCATCC
>JBJTUH010000166.1:0-5688 GCA_046080605.1 Vampirovibrionales bacterium | reverse complement strand
TAGATAGTGTCGTCATAAGGCCCATAATGGGTAACTTCTGTGTCAAAACAATCCGTTTTTTCGTTATGTACTTCTGTGTACACGCCCGCAAGCGAGAAAACGCAAGCGTTTTACAAAAGCCGTTTGTTTTTCCTTGAACTTTCTCCATTCTTGACCTCTTGACGACACTATCTAGGGAGAGGGCTGGGGTGAGGGATTCCATAGGCCTAGGTGTCACCTATGTTTCTCTCATTTTCTTGCAGAGGATTCTCTAAGTTAAAAGGAGCCAAACATGTTACATTTTGCCTGCGGCTATCGCTTTTACGGATGCCTGTTTGCTTTGGTTGCACTGGTGGCGATGCCTACCCTTGGATGCAAAGGAGATAAAGAAGATACGGTGTGGTGGGTGTCGAGCGTCTTTGCCGAATCCGACAGAATGCTTCAACGCCCCGTGGTGATGGGAGCCGTGGTGAGCTTGCCTGCGGGGAGCCGGTTTTGGGTGCAATTGCAACACCCTGTCGCCAGTCATTTAGCCAGACCCAGCGATACCGTGACGGCCACCCTACTGACCCCATTGCACACCGAAGGCCAATTGCTAGCCCAAGCAGGCAGCCTTGTACAGGGGCAGGTGGTGGCGTGCAAGCCTGTGGGGCGTGGCACGGGTAAAGAACGTCGGTTTGGTAGCCTTCAACTGCGTTTTACCCACATTCGTTTGTCGGATCCATTTAGCCCCCTCGCCCTTGAGGCGGTGGTAGATACAGGCAAGCCTGCTGGTGTGTTGCAGGCAAACACCTATGATGCACTGTTGCGGTTGCACTACACCCACGAGCAACCGACGGCCTTGCCCTATCTGCTTCCCTCCCTTCGTGGTGAACACCGAGAGGTGGAATTGCAGGCGGGGCAACCTCTCCGCTTGGTATTGAACAAGGCCATTCATGTAGGTGGCACGCAGGCACCTTTTCGTCTCGTGCCTGTCCCCCCAGCCGATACTCGTTAATTAACAACCTCTGCAAAAGCCCAAAAACCTTTCGTCATTTCGAGCGTAGCGTGGCAATCCCCCTTGTTGCTACTGCCTTTGGAGATTGCTTCACATGCGTTCGTAATAACAAATACCCCTTTGCAGAGTCTTCTATAACGTTGTTTCTTTCACTGTTGAACGAATCCCAACCCAACGATTATCCCAGAGTTTAATTTTAACATGGTTTACTTCTAATTTGGTAGTGATGGCATCTTGATGAAACCGTAAGCGACACACATGGGTTAAAAAGAAGGCATTCATCAACTCTCGTTGTAAACGTTTACTACAAGCTAGGTTTGCGTATAAGGTGAGTAGGTTCCATAGAGAGCCTCGACTCACCCAGTCATTGTCATCGATTAGGTTTTGCCCTCCAAAAATACGTTGAGTGTCCTCTTCAAACGTTAATTCTTCAATAATGTGACGTTTTTGATGAGGACACTGAACCTGCTGTACCGCATTTAAAAACCCGACCTGCCAAAACATATTAGAGAGCAAAGGAGTGCGATAGGTATCCAACCCCCGTACATAGGAGGTTTTATCGTCTTGAAATACCATACGCACTATCCAGTTGTCTACTATGTGTATTGTTTTGTTTTTATTCAGCAACGTGGCACACAGGGCAAAGTGCGGAAACATCATGGCCACATTAAAGTACATATTTACTAACGTTGTGGTATCGAGTAAATCGGTTTTATAAATGGCTGCAGGTACAAAGGTTAACTGGCAGGCCAATTGAGCGAGGTTTTTTTTAGGATTCACATAGTTAGCCACCACCACGGCATCCACGCCTTCAGCGAGGGCTTCTTCCACGGTGTGCCAGTGGGTGAAGTCAAACTCATCGTCATCACACAGCACCCAAATATACTCTGCCGTGGCTAGTTCAAAGGCTCGGGCGATGTTAGCGTTGCCCCCAATATTGCGAGGGTGAACGATGTGTTTAACAAGGTGGGGGTAGCGTTCGGCGTACTCGTTAATCAGCTCGGTACTGCCATCGGTAGAGGCGTTGTTGAGGATGGTTAGCCCATAACGATGCACGGGTGACTCTGCCACAAACAATTGCTCCAAGGTGCGTGCAAGATGTTTCTTACGATTGTAGGTAATGAGATGAATAGTGAGTGGCATCCTAGTGAGGCTCATGCGTCTTTTGAGGTCGTTTGCTTGGATGTTGGACGAATCCCTATCCAACGGTTATCCCAAAGTTTAAAGGTGATATTGTTTATGCTTACTTTTGTTGCGATAGCATCTTGATGAAACCCAAAAGAGCGAATACCAATCCAACGGTTATCCCAGAATTTAATTTTTACATGGTTTACCTCTAGCTTTGTGGTAACTTCATCTTGATGAAACCGTAAGCGACACACATGGGTTAAAAAGAAGGCGTTCATCAATTCTCGTTGTAAACGTTTACTGCAAGCTAAATTTGCATATAGGGTGAGTAGGTTCCATAGAGAGCCTCGCCCCACCAAGTCATTGCCATCGATTAGGTTTTGCCCTCCAAATACCGAAGAATTTTCATTTTCAAACGTTAAGCATTCAAGGATTTGCCGTTGTTTCTCTGGACATTGTATTTGTTGTAACGCATTTGAAAAACCTACTTGCCAAAACATATTCGATAGTAAAGGCGTGCGATAGACGTCTAACCCCCGCACATAGGACGTCTCATCAGCGTGGGGTATCATACGAACCATCCAGTTGTCTACTATGTGTATTGTTTTGTTTTTATTCAGTAACGTGGCACACAGAGCAAAATGCGGAAACATCATGGCCACATTGAAGTACATGTTCACTAACGTTGTGGTATCGAGTAAATCGGTTTTATAAATGGCTGCAGGTACAAAGGTCAGCTGGCACGCCAATTGAGCGAGGTTTTTTTTAGGATTCACATAATTGGCCACCACCACGGCATCCACGCCTTCAGCGAGGGCTTCTTCCACGGTGTGCCAGTGGGTGAAATCGAACTCATCATCATCGCACAGTACCCACACATACTCTGCCGTGGCCAGTTCAAAAGCTCGGGCGATGTTAGCGTTGCCCCCAATGTTACGGGGGTGGAGGATATGTTTAAGCAACGTGGGGTAACGTTCCACATAGGCGTTGATCAGATCGGTACTTCCATCGGTGGAGGCGTTGTTGAGAATGGTGAGTCCATAGCGATGCACAGGTGAGCCTTCAGCAAACAATTGCTCTAGCGTGCGGGCAAGATGTTCCTTACGATTGTAGGTGATGAGTATGATGTCTAGGGTAGGCATGTTGTTCTGTTTCTTTACTGTTTATGGAGTACTCTTTTTGAGCAACCACTCTGCCACTATACGAGTATCCCACAGTAGGTATCGTCGATGATGATTGACGATCAATCGCCATAGGTAATGCCCACTGGCAAAGGTTAAGCAACTGATACGAACAGGGGAACACCGCAACAGTAGCCCCCACAGTAGTTTAAGTTGCAAGACTTTATCAAACGAGAGATTCACCCACAGGGTTGCAACATTCCACCACGAGCCTTGCCCTGCTTTTTTATTATCATCCAGCAAAATCTCTGGATGATAACACGGTACCTCACCATGCAACACAAGGTTACGCACGACGTGCCGTTTAATATCATCGCTATGAATAAGATGTAAAGCGTGCAAAAAACCGACTTGCCAAAACATGCGGGAAATAAAGGGGCTACGGTCGTTATTCAGCCCACGCACATAGGTTTCTTCGGCACCGTGTAGCACCATACGCACCATCCAGTGTTCCATGATGCGAATCGTTTTGTTGTGGTTGATGAGCGGAGCCACAAAGGCAAATTGCGGAAACATCATGGCGATGTTAAACGAGGCATTCACCATGACGGTGGTATCAATAATACTAGTTTTATAAATCGTGGAAGGTACAAAGGTCATTTGCCCTAGTAACTGAGCCACGTTTTTTTGAGGGTTCAAGTAGTTAGCCACCACCACGGCATCCGCACCATCGTTCATAGCTTCTTCCACGGTGTGCCAGTGGGTGAAATCGAACTCATCATCATCGCACAGTACCCACACATACTCTGCCGTGGCCAGTTCAAACGCTCGGGTGATGTTGGCATTGCCCCCAATGTTGCGGGGGTGAACAATGTGTTTGAGCAACGTGGGGTAGCGTTCGGCGTACTCGTTAATCAACTCGGTACTACCATCGGTAGAGGCATTGTTGAGGATGGTTAACCCATAACGATGCACGGGCGAGCCTTCAGCAAACAATTGCTCTAGCGTGCGAGCCAAATACTCTTGGCGGTTGTAGGTGATGAGATGAATATCTAAAGTTGGGGTCATCGTTATTGTCCTAAAATAAAACAAACTTTCTTGTTCTGTTCAAGTAGGTTACTTTTTAGAAAATCATTCTTAACGGCCATCAAATAACGAACGAGGACGGCGTAAAATTCGTTTAAGCCTTACTACCCACCCTAAATTTGGTTTAAATTCTTCTAAATTTGGTTTAAATTCTTCTAAATAGGTTGGCAACTGAAGGAATAGTTTTAATAGATGTTCTGCTTTTTGGGGGCTTAAGTGAAGCCAGACATCAAGTACTTGCATCCAGTTCTTTTTGGCCGCATAGGCATACATCATAAACTCATAAAAAGCGTCGTCACTTCCGTGAATTGTTTGTATGCCCACATTCAGCAAACGGTGTTTTAACGCAGTATCTTTAAGTAAGCTACAGACATTGGCATAGCCCACCATCCACTGCATACTGCGGCTTCTTTGTAGTAAATCTGAGGATTGTGTGCCACGGACATAAGATGAATCGGTATTATTGGGATCCATACCATTATCAACAATGGCTTGGCTAATAACATAGGGAGTCTTTCCCTCATTAAACATAGCAAACACAGGGCAAAGATGTGGAAATAGTGTGAAAACAGAATCTACAGCGTTTCGCATCACCGTGTCTGTTAAAAGAGAGGTTTTAAAAATCATGGCAGGAATAAAGGTCAGTTGTACCGCAATATGTTCTTCTAAATGTTTAACATCCTCAGGTAATACATAACGTGATACACAAAGTAGCTCTTCGCCACGTTCTATGGCCTGCTCTACCTCTGGCCAAGCAGTAAAATCATAAACATCATCATCACAAATAATCCAAACATAGTCGTTGCTGGCTAATTCCATCGCTTTAAAAGCGTTGCCTGATAAGCCAACGTTGTACCTGTTTTTTTGATAACTAATGTTGGGGAAGTTTGCTTGCCATTGTTGAACAACGTCTGCCGTTGCATCTGTTGAATTATTATCTAACACCAACAAAGGCAAGTTACGTACGGGCGAACCTTCTGCTAACAGTTGTTGAAATGTTCGTTCTACATGGTTGGCACGATTGTAGGTAATTAGAATAATTTGTAAGGGGAAAGCGTGTTCTTGGAGTGTCATACGAGTGTCCTTTCTTTTTTTAGGTTAACTTTTTAGAGTGCAATAAGATGATGAACGGGCATGGGTAATTAAACGTTCAATACCTTTAATATAACTAATGGTTGGCTTCCACCCCAAAGCGTTCAGGGCTGTTGTATCCGCAACAGACATCATGATTTCATCAGGCCTGTAGGGTAACACACCAAACTGTAATTGGCACTCACTTCCTGATGCTCGATGCAATGTTTCCACCCAGGTTCGTATAGAACAGAGTTCCCCTGTGCCTACCTCTAGGGTTTGATACTGAGGCTCTGCTGTTTTAAG
>JBJTUH010000165.1:0-3985 GCA_046080605.1 Vampirovibrionales bacterium | reverse complement strand
GTCGTGGTCAACCACGAGGTTTTGAACCCGTCCCCCTAGGGCAATTTCTAGTGCTGTAAGATGCTCTGCCTCCATCACGCTACAGAGTTGAGCCAGCGTGCCATGAACCCCTTCTGGCGACTCCTTTAACACGACTTCTACCGCACGTTGAAACGTCATTTCTTCAATGACACGTTTTTGTGTTTCTGCTTGTGCCAGTTTATCCCGATGTTCTTGAAGGGTCTGTTGTAGGGTGGTGAGTTCTTGCTCTAACCGTTGCATACGTCCCTTGCATGAGGCAATGCGTTCTTCCGTTTCATGTATGAGTGCAAGGGTATCGGTATGCTCTTCTTGAATACGTTTGAGGCGTGCCTCTAAATGACTTCCTTGAGCTTGAAGGGTATCCGCCCGTTCATTGGCTTTTTGATGCCGTTCGGCTAACAGAGAAAGTTTCCCTTCAATTGCAAGCATGTCTTGCTCAAGTTTATTGACCAAGGCTTGTTGTTCACGGATTTCTTCTTGCAGTGCATCTCGTTGAGCCGTTTTAGCCTGCTGGGCTTGCTGGGCAGCTTCCCACCGAGAGGAAAACGCTTCTAGTGCTTCTTGGGTATGACGTTCTTCCTCTTCAAGGGTTTGCTTCTCTGCTAAGTAGTGGGTTTCAGTGTCTTGGTGCTGTGTCATCCAAGCCATAAGCCCTTGTACTTGTTGCTCTAGCTGATGCAACGTATGTTTTAAGGCTTCACGTTCTTGTGACAAATGGTTTAACTGATGCTCGGCGCGTTTGCCCTGCATATCGACTGCAAGCACTTTGCCCTTGAGGTCAAGCAGTTCTTGTTCTCCCTGACGTTGTAAACTTTGTGCAAGTGTTGCAAGTTGCTCTTGTACGTGTGTCCGTTCAGTTTCAAGGCTCAAGAGTGCGTCTTTGGTGAGTTGTTTGGTCTCTCGTAGCTGTTGCATCTGCACTTCAGCTTGGGCAATGACAGACTCCCACATCCGCACTTTTAGAATCGTGAGGCGTGTTTCTGCGGCGTTACGCTCTTCTCGGAGGGTTTTATACCGTAATGCTTTTTCTTTTTCTTTTTCTAACGCACCCAAACGCTCTTTAAACTCCACCATCAGTAAACCTTGCTTTTCAATGGTGTCTTTGGTGGTAAAAAGCTCTTTTTCTGCGAGTTCAATTTTACGGTCAAACTCTGCCACGCCTGCCATTTCATCCAGAATCTTACGGCGTTCTCCGGCGGGCATATTCACAATACCTGCCACATCGCCTTGCATCATCACGTTATAACAGCCCGGAGACACATGATGCTTTGCCAAACGTTCATGAATTTCGGTTAGGGAACTATTTTTCCCATTTAAGCTATAGGTGCTTGTGTAGCCCTGTGGATTTTGCTTAATACGCCGACCCACTTGCATACGCTCCTGTGAGGCGGGGTCAAAAAAATGGATGGTCACAGAGGCTTCTCGGTGGGCTGCCGTGATACGATTGTTAATTAAGTCGGTTAAGCGTTCAGCACGCATGGTACGGCTAGAGGAAAGCCCCAAGCAAAACAAAATACTGTCAATAATATTGCTTTTCCCTGAGCCATTAGGTCCTGAAACGGTCGTAAACCCTGGACGAAACGGAATGCTCGTCGTTCCTGTGAATGATTTAAAATTATGGACATCAAGTTGTTCAATATACACGTGAGAAAATAGAGGCTCTATACACCTAAGGTTGACGTTTCACACAGGCAATACAAGCACATAAGAGTACGTGAGTCTCTGATGAGCGATAAAGACGGTTCCCAACGGGTCACACATCCTACAAGAGGTAGCACATGAAAAGCGGTGTTCCACGCTTCAAATCCCACTGATAGCATACTATAGCACATGAGACCGTATCTTAAAAGCAGTTTACTTAAAACAAACAAGCGGTAAACGCATCGCATGGCTAGCAGCATTGTAAGAGAGACTGAGCCAACGCTTCTATGACATTAACCGTCATGGCATTCCCTGCTTGGGCAAGAAGCTTACTTTCAGGAATAGAAGCTTGGCAAGCTTTTTTCGCCAGCGCCAACGGAAAGCCCTGTAGTTGTAAAGCCTCAAGGGCTGAGAGTTTTCTAAGGGTGCCGTCTTTCACGTATAAAATCCCATGCCTGCCTGTGCGTAGTGTAGGACATTTTCCTCGGTACAGTCGTAAATCACTTTGGCGTGTATCCAAAATAAGTCCATTTTCTGCGAGAAGCTCATCCAAGTGAAAGCGTCCATGATTGTAGCGGTTTTGAAGATACTTTTGAAACGTTGGATGACTCACAGGAAGCTCGTTAAGGTTCTCAGGGTCTAAAAAACGTTCTAAAGTAGGTAACGGTTGGGGGGTGGGCCATTGAAATAAACGTTTATAATAGCCATGTTTCATCCCGATTAAGTACACCCGTTCACGCATTTGAGGCACGCCGTACGCTGAACTATCCAGTACAGCATACTGTACCCAATACCCCAAACGAGTAAGCTCCTTGAGAATGATTCTCATGGTTTGCCCCTGCTGATGGTTGACCAGACCCTTGACATTTTCAAGAATAAAGTAAGGGACTTGCTTTGCCTCTAAAATACGACATAGCCCATAAATAATGAGTCCTCGATGGTCTTCAAACCCTGCTCTTTTTCCTGCAATGCTGAAGCTCTGGCACGGGAACCCACCCACCATGACAGAAAAATCAGGAAGACTCTCGGGTGTAAGCTGCATGAGGTCTCCTACATTCGTTTCTGTGGTGCCGTGCATCACTTGGTAGGTATAAGCGGGGTGGTCGTCTAGTTCACTATACGCTAGGCACTTAAACCCTTGACGGGTCATGCCCAGCCGCCCACCACCAATCCCTGCACAAAAGTCCATAAACGTTTTCGGGGGTGCTAAAGTTTGAGAGATACTGGTGTGGTGTGTAGAAGTGTTGAGGGTCATGCTTTTTATTGTAATACAACCTAGCACATAGGCGAGTTGTTTTTTGTCAGTCTGTTGAGTCTCATCCCTCATAGGGGATGGTTTAGGTGTTGGAGACGCTTGGATGCTCTGCCGAAGGTAGACACCACCACAAGAGGGTACTTAAGCCATCAACACGCGCCTCGCTTTTGCGTTTGAGGCACGTTTTTTCAGGTAAGCTTTTCTTAGGCTGATATGTCCTCTTGCCACAAGCCCTTGTCTTGTATTATGTTAATGGGAGCAAAGGGCCTATAGCTCAATGGTGGAGCAGGGGACTCATAATCCCTTGGTTGCAGGTTCGAATCCTGCTGGGCCCACCAATTTTATCATAACAACTTTTGGATATTTAAAACCCCTTCAACATGTTGCCATTCGTTATCTTTTGGTCTCTTTTTCGAGAAATCTCTAGCACTCTTGAATAACCTTCTGTTATTCCATTCATTCTAAGTATTGAAGGTTCGTGTAAAGCCACATTGTCTTGCCCTTTTGTTTCTTTAAAACTCTCTAAACTATGAATTTTTGTTTCGATTTGTTCTGCCATTTCATTACTGAGTGACTTCTTGATTAGATGAATACAGTAAGCACAAAATTTTTTTTCTGTTTCTTCTACTGTAGAGAGATTATTTACGTGTAGCTTCAGTTTGAGACAGGCTGCAATGTGTTCGTTCCCTTCTATATAATAACCGATACTGTTACTGTTATTATATAGATCTTCGCTACCGATTCTTTTTATACTGGATGTAAACCAAAAATCATCTTGCTCAGTCAGTTGATTGTAATGTCCAGTTTTTAGATCCATATCTATCATAAAGTTTTTAGCTAAATAGGGAGACCACCCTTCGTCTGAGTCGACTATAGGAGGTGCTTTTTCTCGTTCTATTACGTTTTGTATCTTCAGTAGTAAGTTTTTTGGCGTTGGTGATTTAGTATAGATACTGTTGCCAATGAGGGGTAAAGAAGATTGTTAGCGTCGCTTTTACCATTTCTAACGATTTTGAATAACAAAACGTTTTTCGCCTAAATCGTGCCAAATAATGACGTATCCTACTG
>JBJTUH010000164.1:0-3460 GCA_046080605.1 Vampirovibrionales bacterium | reverse complement strand
TATTCCACGCGCAGCAACGTGTGCCTGTAATCAGGAACCATGCGGTAAAAGACGTGTTGGTCATACTCAAAAGTATGATTGTCAAATAGTTCGACTAAATCGGAAAGTGTCATAAAGATGCCTTATTGTGTTTGGTTATAAGCACCTTACAGTATCCTTTTTTATATGTCAACAACAAAAATCACTGCTTACCATATTATGCTGCTTTTTTGTTTAGACGCAAGTTAGGGTCATGTTATTCTTCCAAAAGTTTCAACAAAGGGTTTATGTTTTTTTGTTTTTCCTTTTCAAAATCAATGCGACTTTGGGCAATGTTTAGATAATCTGGATCGCGCTCAATGCCCGTAAACGCAAAACCTTTTTGAACGCACGCTTTGCCTGTGGACCCGCTGCCCATAAAAGGGTCTAAAACATGCCCCCCTTTTGGTGTCACAAGGGTGACAAGATAGGCCATTAAATCTGTTGGCTTAACGGTGGGATGGTGGTTTCTACCGCCGTCAATGCGGCCTGCACCAGCTCGCGGGTTATTTAAACCAGCGCTGCCGTCTTTGCGGCCAGTCATCTGGCCAGCCGTGGCGTTAGAAAATTCTTCCAGCCCCTCATCTCGATCTGCCTTGCTGGCCTTTGCACAGTAAAAAAACCGTGCTGCGGAGCCGTCAACCTCAGTCGTAATTGTTCGTCCATCTGCTGTTGTATAAGCTACGCTTTCGATCTCGGCAGGAAACAGCCCCACCACCTCGTCGCTGCCGTCGTGGATCAAATTACTTGGCCAGCGGCCGGAAACGAAGCGGCCATCCGCGTCCTGCGGCATGCCAACAACGCTCATGTTTAGGCTGTTTCCACCCGCCTCGTTACTTGCTGGCGCGTTGAAGCGCACCTCATCGCCCACCCTGCACGCATCCACATTGATCCCGCCCGTACCATGCGCCAGCACGTTTTCGGCCACGGTGCCAATCAGGGGCTTGCGGGCAACGGTGATTGGCTCATGGCTCGGCTTCAAAGATGTGCCCCAGCCTTCCCATTCACGGGCGGCGTCGGTAGCGGGGGCGGTAACTGGTCTGTTGGGATTCAAATCTGTTCCATAGTTCTGTCCCACAGCCTTCCCTCTTATGTTTGGGTGATTATTAGCCCAACGATTCGGGCCTATAACTTCCCGCTCTGCCCCTGCCGCCTTATCAATCGCCTTGCTCACATCCAGTGATTTCGGGAAGCCGCTCCCATAAACCCAAGCGATCATGTCCCTGATTTCAAATCCTGCATCTTCGATCCTAACCGCCATACGGTGCTGCGTTCGCGTTCCCGCAAAAGCCAATAGGTGCCCCCCGGGCTTTAATACCCTCAAACATTCCAGCCAAACCTCAACACTGGGAACGTCGTAGTCCCATTTTTTTCCCATAAAAAACAACCCATACGGCGGATCGGTAACAATAGAATCAAAACTGTTGTCATCAAATGTTTTTAAAACATCCAAACAATCGCCTAAAAAAAGATTCGTAGTTGTCATGTTTATTTTCTTATTAGGCTGCCTTTTTCTTTGGGCGCAAGCCAGGGTAACGAATCCAGTTTGCCAGATTGATTTCTGGTGTTTTTTTGTTTGTACGGCATTGATCTTCGTACTCTTGAAAAGAAATAAAATCTTTAAGTGTTGCTTTGTACTTCAGGCACCTTTGGATAAACTGTATATCAAAAGCATAATTATTAACAAAAAACACTTGAGTAAAATCATGATCCACTGGGTTTGTTTTTTCAAAGGTGACACCTGCACCAGCAACCCATATTTCATCGGGGCTTGTATCTGCAAAGTACGTTTCTAAAAAACACTTTATCAGGTTCTGACAGGCGACATTATAGGCGTGCCAGGTATAAGGGAATTGCTTTTTCATACCACAACTCCCTCTGGTAAAATGACTTCGTCCCACTCAATTAGCGGGGCACGCTGGCCGTTGGGATAGGTACGCAAAACCACCTTGCGGTCTTTTCTATACCAATAACCAGAGTTGGGGTCGTTGACGATTGCCCCAAAGACTCCATCTTGCCGGTCAATAACGCACGGAAACATCATGTCCCCCACAATCGGCACAGGACTTAACCACTTCTGGTTATACTCAATGATAGCAACGCGCCATTTTGTCGCCTCTCTATAAAACCCTCTGACCCAAATGCTGCCTAGAAAACTTTCCATTTCAGCTAAGTTTATTCGTTCGTCATACAAAGCCGCCTGACTCAGCCGCCGTGTGACAAGCTGTGTTCCAATAGGATATAATTCTCTCATAGTGTTACCCTTTCTGTTTAAAGTGTGCCATCAAATAGCTTTTTAAAGTGCTCTATCACCTGTTCAGGTATAGGTTCATGAATCCATCCATCCACCCATAAAACCTCTTCATAGCCGCTGTAATGGATTTTTTTAACATCGTATAAACCATTGCCATGTTTATCAAATTCAACAACAACTGGCCCGTTTCTAGTAGCAAACAGTAGCCGAACACAATTCGGTACAAAAAAGTCCTGACAAAAACAACAATCTAATTTTCCAAACCTTAGAATCAACTGAGTTAAAAACTTAGCGGATGCTTCCAGTGCAGCTTCTCTGTTGTCGCTCATAGCACAGTCGCCTTTAAATCGTTGCATAAAGGACACGGTCTGCGCCCCATAGGTGTTTCAACCCATCGCGCATTGTTGCATTTTAAACACACAAAGTTTGGTCCACCAATCGGGTGATAACCGCCCAGTGGTTGATTCTTAATCTGTTGGCCTCCAATCTTCGGGTGAAACGTCTCAAGTACCCGAACAGCAAAATACAGAAGGTCACCTAGGTCCAAATTGTACCCCAGTTCAGAATCAGGTTTACCAAAAATCTGATCCACCAACTGTTCGATTTTATCGTACATTTCACTCATGATTGCTCTCCAAAATGTTTGTGAAATAGTTGAATTTGCGCCTTCCTTTCGGCATCCTTAGCAGCCTCGTAAGATTTTTTATCCCAAGGAACATTATGCCCAAAGGTTGCATCACCAGCAGCCAAAACAGCATAACGAGCAGCATCCCTAGCATTATTAGCCGCCCGAACAGTGTTAGCCGCATAAGCAGCAGTTCGAGCAGAGAAAACGGCAGCAGGAATAACCCAATCAGAAGCACAATCAAGGGTAAAAAAAATCTTAACGAATGTATTTATTTCTTTTTCTCCTATTTTTCCTGCTATAAAATCTCTAGCCGCCTGAATTGTTTGTCTAGGTCTCAAGTCATCTGGGTATTGTTTCTCAAAAATAGGCAACACTCTTTCGGCAACGTCAGCAGCGAAAAGAACAATTTTATGGCTGTGTTCATCAGAAATAGTCCGTAAACACCAGATAGCATCACCAAGTCCATTGCTGTGCAATACGGAAATAAGGGCTACCGGTTCGTCATCAGCTTTCTTTTTATTTAAACTAAACAGTAGCGTTTTCCAAAACCTTTTAGCTGC
>JBJTUH010000163.1:0-4802 GCA_046080605.1 Vampirovibrionales bacterium | reverse complement strand
AGAAAACCCATTCAATACCATCCAGATACCAGTAAGCCTACCGTCATTTTGTTGTTTGGATTACAAGGAAGCGGAAAAACCACCACTGCCGCCAAACTAGCCCGCCATCTTCAAGAGGAAGAGGGGAAACGCCCTCTCCTTGTGGCAGCGGATACCGCACGCCCTGCGGCAATGGAGCAACTGCAAGTATTGGGTGAAAAAGTCCATGTACCCGTGGTACGTTCAGGGGAAGCGTTTGGGTGGGGTCTATCCGATGAAGCCGATATGCTTACCATTGCTGAAGCGGGTGTACGTTACGCCCAAGCACAGGGGTATGATGTGGTGATTGTCGATACGGCAGGACGTTTGCAGGTGGATGATTCCCTCATGGCAGACTTGCTGATTTTGTCACGGACATTGCAGCCTCAAGAGTCGTGGCTGGTGGTTGATGCCATGATGGGGCAAGGGGCTGTGGGCATTGCAGAAGCGTTTGATACTCAAATTGGGATGACAGGCTTTGTCATGACCAAGTTGGATGCCGATGCCCGAGGGGGTGCGTTGCTTTCTGTGGTAGAAATGACCAAAAAACCTATCATGTTCACAGGCACAGGTGAAGGGGTGGAAGCCCTAGAACCTTTTTATCCTGAGCGGATGGCTTCTCGTATTCTGGGCATGGGTGATGTGGTGTCACTCTTTGAGAAAGCCCAAAAAGTGTTTGATGCCAAAGACACCCAACAGCTTCATATGAAACTTGTCACAGGAGAATATCATTTTGAAGATTATCTACACATTCAGCGTGCCATGCAACGCATGGGGTCGCTTGATCAGATTTTAGGGATGTTACCCATTCCTGGGCTGGGTAAGGATGTAACGGGTGCTATGGCGGAGGGAAGCAGCCAAGCCTCTAAGCGGTATGAAGTGTTGCTTCAAAGTATGACACGCCAAGAACGCAAAGCCCCTGAGCTTTTCACCACTGAAGGGTTTGCAACACGCATTCAACGTCTTGCAAAAGGATGCGGTTGGCAGGAAGACCACGTGAAACAAGAGCTAAGACAGTTTTTCTATCAACGTGAAATGATGAAAACCATGGGCGGCATGCTAAAACCCCTCCTAGGTTTGGGGGATACTTCGGAACAAGAAGAGGCTTCCTCTTCCATGCCCTCTCCATTTCAGAAAGGGTCTTCCACGGACAGTGCTTCTGAAAGTTTACTGGCAATGATGTCAGGAGGCAAACCGCCCTCCTCGAAAAAGAAGAAGTCTGCAAAGTCTAACAGTCAAGACCCCATGCAAGCACTGATGAAAGCCTTTGGCTTAGGCTAACCAGTGCTATTAAATTCATTTTTAAATAAGGCTACTTCATCCTTCGTAATAATTTCAGGCAAATTAGCTATGAAATCTTGATCAACTATGGACGAAACATTGATTGTGTTTTTTAAATCTCCCTCTAGCCAGTCAGTATTCCAAATAGCGACTGTTTCCCCTGCCGATAGCCTGCATAGACTTTCCTGAAATACCATATCCCCTTTAATTCCCAGCGCCACACGTTGGAGCCAGATATCTAAATGTCCTGTATTTGGTATATCTTTAAATTTTTTTACAATTTTGCCAAGCAAAACAACTTTCTGTGACTCATTCTGTTCAAATTGCAACAACAAGCTAATAATAGCCGCTGAGTATTGATAAGTTCTCGGGTTTTTATGTGCGATATCCGTTATGATGCTTAACAACGGTATTATGGTGTTATTAATTTTTTTACGTTTTCTAAGCTTATTGTAAAAATCTTTGAGAGCAGTGGATAAGCTTCCGCAATTAGGAAACTTAATAGAAAGATCATGAATAATTAGAAGATACTTCTGTAGATCTCTTTTTGTTTGCTTTTGCTGCATCCAATATAGTTTGTCTGCTTTGATTGCTCCTTTAATGACATTTGTTGATGCACCTGTTTTTTCAGTACTTAACTTAAGCCCTAAATCAATCATTACCTCAGTAAGACATTTTATGATGAGATCGTTATTAATGGGGGAGTTAGAGAAAATACGATAATCATCGCGATATCTTAAAATTTTATAATCTGTGATCTTTTTATTTTTTAAGTGCTTGGTTAGCTCTAGATCGGCGTAACCTAGAACCATCTCAGCTATAAAGTCCATTAAGGTTGACCCTTGCGGAATACCATTCGTTTGCCCATGAGACATGTCTTGTAAATGCCCATCTATTTGGTTTCCGACAAAACTTTTTTCATTACGGTTTTCTTTTGCCTCCTCTTTGCCGTGAATTGCCCATGCCACCGAATGCGTGTAAATTGCACCATAACAATCTGTAAGATCGGTATGTGTAAGATATGAATAATCTAACGCCAGCTCAATTGATCGCTGCTCAATATGTTGCCACCAATTAGAAATTTGTTCGGCCTTATCAGAATTTTCTGTCAGCGATTGACGTGGTATACTGACACACTCAATTTTCTTATTTTTTGAAAATAATGTAAAACGCTTTCGGATGAGTTTCCAATTTTCTTTAGACGTGATTTTATGAACCAATGAGACATAAAGAGCTGGGTTAATAAGTTGAAGTGGTCTCCATGCGTATTTACCGTCTTTATTGTTCAGGATTTTATAGTTTACACCTTCACAATTACGGGGATTTTTTGTTCGGAAATCAGATAGGTTTTTACCTGTCAATATCTTGTCTACAGAATTAAGCAGTGCTTCAAACTTAAAATACTCAGGCAAATCAAAGTCACAAAAGCTTTCTTGTTTTAAGAAATACTGGTGTGCCTCATCATGTGTTAGCTCTAATATACTTTTACTATTCTTATTTTCAGAATGCACAACAGATAGTTTCTCTTGAGTAGACGCATTATCTGGTTCTTGAATGGTTTGAGATTCCACTTCCGTCAAGATAAACCCTCCTCAGGTTTGGGGAAATTTAGTAACAAGTCATTATAATATGAACATTATTGCTGCTGAAGCTAAATTTCACAGGGTAAGCCTTCAGTGACGGAATTGGTGAGGGTATCGAACTTATCGTGAACGCTAGAGATGCTAGCTTGTTCGGCTAACGACTTTTCAGGTTGGCTTTGATAGGGAATGGGGATGGGTAATGTTTTGAGTCTTGTAAACTTTAGAAGGGGATTTAATCTTAGCTCTTTTATCATTATAGCATAAATATCACTCGTTCTTAAATCGAAACAAAAGCCTTGTTTTTCATTGTATTGCTTGAAACTTAGCCCATCATAAATTAACGAAAGTTTACCAGACCGAAATACAAATACTTGATAAAAATCGGGTATTTGTATTTCGGTACTTCTGTATGATAGTTATAAGGCACCAGAACAGGTGTGTTTTCAGCATGATTCTAACTTGATAGCATGCCATGTGAATGCTTTTCAGTGGTCAAAAAACTGATTGGTGAACGGGTTTACCCGTTATGGGTTTGTTTCACGTTTTTAAACTGCTCTTGAACAAGGGTATTCTCAGTAAGCGCAATAGATTGTTCAGCTTCTTCTTGAAGGGCTTCTTCTTCTTCACGTAGGGCGGAGTTCACCGCTTTATTGTGTCCAAACTGGCTTTGAATCAGTTGCCCTAATACGTTCGCTTGCTTCATGAGTTGTGCAATCAATCCCGAGCGAGCATCGGTAGGGGCTTCCTTGGATACCTGCGATTTAGGGTTACTTTGGGGTGCTTGAGTCTGTAGTCCTGTCAGGCGTATTAGCCATGCAGGTAAAGACGGGTTCACGGTGGGACTTGTGGCAGGCGTGATAATATTTAGCCCTGCAAGGAGCGTTGCTTTAATGGCTTGTGGACTTGTAGGGGTTAATCCTGTTTGTTGCCACAGGTCTTGGCGTGTCTGTCGTCCTTGAAGGTCAAACACGGTACGTGTGGTTTCACGTTGGTCAGCGACGGCTTTGGAAAACGCTTGTTTATCAAAATACGTTGCACATACGTTGGATTTCCAAAAGGCACTTGGGTTAAGAGACTGTCCTGCCGAGACTCCTCGTCCTCCTGAACCCATAAAACTACCCATCATCATGTGGTGTCATCCTCAAACTAACGCTTATGACGGTGTTGACCTACCAGAGTTACACGGGGTTAAAACTGCCCTACCATTGTGGTGTATAGATGGACACCGCTTGCAATGATGGTAGGACGTATAAATGATGCTAAAAAGTAAAGCGATTCTGTATCTTCAGTGTTTTCTTTCATAATACACTCCCAGCATTTAGTATAATACTAAGTCTTGAACTTAAGCAAGACGCACTGAGCCATGAGGGAGTTTATGGTAATATAACGATACAAACGGTGAACCTTGCCTAGTGCTTCAGTCACTAACATAGCGGTATCACTGTTGAAAAAGGGTTGTATAGCGTGTTTTTGTGAAGGAGAACACTCAGAATATTTATTATATTAAAATAAAAATACAAAATTAAAAGCATTCTTTTTACTTCAAGCCTCATAGAGCGATAGACCATGGTCAGTATTCCGTTTTTACCCAAAGCATGGCAGGCACCACCCACCCCTCTTGCACGGGTTTATCATGAGCTGGTCAAGCTTCTTGGACATGGGCGTGTGTTGACGCATAGGGCGGAAACACGAGTGTATGCCTGCGATGCCTCGGTATTATTTCCGCATGAACCTGAGATCGTGGTATTGCCTGAAACCTCTGAAGAGGTTCAGCAAGTGGTGCAGTGTTGCTATGCTCATGAGGTTTCCTTTACGGCTCGAGGTGCAGGTACGGGACAAAGTGGCGGTGCTTTAACTCCCGAGGGAGGGGTGTTGATGGTTCTGACTCGGTTAAATCGTATCCTAGAGCTTTGCCCTGAA
>JBJTUH010000162.1:0-15089 GCA_046080605.1 Vampirovibrionales bacterium | reverse complement strand
GGAGTTTTTCAATCAAAAACCCTAAGTCAAACATGATGTTATGCCCACAAATAATAGGGTAATACCCATCTTGGGTCATAAACTGTACAAACTGACGTAATACCTCGCTTGCATGAGGGGCATCTTTCACCATCTCAGGTGTAATTCCCGTGAGCGTTTCAACCTCAGGTGGGATAGGAGCTAATGGGTTAATCAGTGTAGAGAGCCGAGCTGTTTCAGCACCAGCAACGTATCGTATGACAGTGAGTTCAATAATATGTGATTTTTTGGGATTGAGTCCTGTGGTTTCAAGGTCTAGCACCATGACGGGCAAGGTATCAAAGGTACTGCTCGGTATGTGGTGGTTTAATGTTCCTAATGTAGGGACAGAGGGTGCAACGGATGATGGGGTCAGGAAAGGTTGTGTTGTTTCAAATAACCCTCCTGTTGAAAACAGTGAGCTAGAGGATGTTCCTGCTGATGGAAAGTCGGTGATTGGCTCAGAGAGTCCTACGAGCAAATTACCCTGTTGGATAGGCTCCGCAATCGCTGTAAGCGGAGAGACACTTGCAGGCTGATTGAGTAAAGAAAGCAAAGAGAGCTGGGTATCAGTGGGTGAGAAACTTGTCATCATAGGGAAGGGTTAGGAACACCTATTCTCTAGGGCATGCTCATATGAGCCATGACCTAAACGTCATGATAAATAAACGGTAACTTTTACTTTACTTACTATACCTAAAACATAGCTTCAATACATGAGAAAGCCATGAAGTATCCATGGTTTTTGATGCTTCTGACTCCTCTGCTTAGAGGAGCTTTGTGCTTGAGTGTCATGGGACTCGTACATAAGGATTAGAATGAATCTATCTTGACTCATTATGTTTTTTAAAGGTGTGTTTCTTTGGAATGCCTGCGATAGAACCCTAGTATGTGGGGTGTCACAAGCTTCTTTTTTCTTTTTTACATGATTAAAAGGCTTAATTTCATCATGATGATGCTCTCAACCATGCAGTGGTCCTCTTCGATGTTTGAGGATGAAGGCTCAGAGTTTGGTTTTGAACGCTATCCAAGTGCAGGACGCATGCACAGAGGGCAAGACCTTAAATCACCAATGCTTCAGGCAGGTACACAACGCCAAAGTATGAAGCACTCTCATGAAACGTTTCCTTCGGGTGTTACTGCTTCCTCTGACTGTTTGTCTGAGGTGATGCCTGGACAACTTACGCCTACAGAAATGAGTGAGTATCTCCATGAGCTTGACCCTCATGTCATGCTTGACCAGACTGACTTTATCCCCAATACGTTGGCTTCTACGACACTTCCTCATACGAGTTTGCCTGAGAAAGCTTTGCCAACTGAGGACTCTCGCTTTAAGCTTCTCCGAGTAGCCCAGCAACTTTCTGAACAACAGCGTCTGCAAGCACTGGCACAGCGTCGTACCGAAGAGGTATTTCGTGAGCTTGTGACACAGCTCAAAGAGCATGTGCATGTGTTACAGGAGTCTTTCCAAAATGTCGGGGAAGGTCCCCTGAGTCCATCTGTGAGTTTAGAACATGATGCAGACTGCTCTGTGGCAGTGTTTCGCTTTGCTTGGCACCATCTTACCTTTCTTTGGTTTCCTCATACGAAACCTCTTCTTGTGATTCCTCAAGAGGATGCTCATGTGACGGACTTAGCGAAGAAAGCCTATACTGACTTAGGTGCATCATCTTCTAGTGAAGCACCTGCCCCCTTCTTTGCCGGGCGTATCATGGTACTTCGTGGTGCGTATGATGACATGATGGACAGCGTCAATGGTAGTTTAGAGATTCAAGACGTATTGCCTTTTGAGCTAGGTTCTTGTTATATCCCTTCTAACCCTGAAACGCTCCCCTGCCTATTTCGTGTGGCATTTCATGAGCGTCCTGAAGATACCTTACTTACGCTGTCTGAAGGCTTAGAGGCTTGTGTGTTTCAATTTATGGAGCTTCTTGCTTTTGGTGGGTACCTGCACGAGTAGCTGACGAGTGCGGTTTCAAAATTCGAACCCTTCAAGGTTGCCTAGGCAACCTTGAAGGTCAAGCATAAAGCAGAAAAACTATAAAAACATCTCGCTGACAGATTGAGCACCTTGAATACGTGCAATGGCTTCTCCGAGTAGGGGTGCAATAGACACCTGAACAATTTTGGAGACCTTTTTCGCTTCTTCACGTAAAGGGATGCTGTTGGTGACAATCACTTCTCGGATGCCTGAGTTTGCTAAACGCTCTACCGCAGGTCCTGAGAATACAGGATGGGTTGCCAGAACATCCACAGAAGCGGCACCCTCATTAAGGAGCATTTCAGCTGCCGCTACAATGGTACCTGCCGTGTCAATCATGTCATCAATCAGGACAGCATTCTTACCTTTGACATTCCCAATCAAATGGAACACTTCTGAAACGTTATGCGCACTACGGCGTTTGTCTACAATGGCAATAGGGGCATTAATCCGTTTTGCAAAGCGTCTTGCACGTTCTACCCCTCCTGCGTCAGGAGAGACAATAATGGGGTCAGCCAACTGCTTTCCCTCAATGTACTGTAACAGTACAGGAGCCGCTTGAAGATGGTCGGTTAAAATGTTGAAGAACCCTTGCAACTGTCCTGTGTGTAAATCCATGGCAAGCACACGAGTTGCACCTGCGGTTGAAATAAGGTCAGCCACCAGCTTGGCAGAAATAGGCTCACGACCACTGGTTTTACGGTCTTGACGAGCATACCCATAATAGGGAATCACGGCGGTAATTTCAGCAGCACTAGCACGCTTGAGTGCATCCAGCATTAAGAGCAGTTCCATCAGATTTTCATTGACGTTGTGGCATGTAGGCTGCACCACAAAGACATGGTCTCCTCGGACGCTTTCTTGAATCTGGACGTAGCTTTCACCATCACTAAAGTTTTTACTGACCACAGGACTTACTTGAATACCTAAGTATTCGGCAACTTGATGTGCTAATTCGGGGTTGGCACGTCCTGTAAAAAGCTTGACACAGCTTTCAGTTTGATAACAACCAGCCATATTAAATTGAGGAAGAGCCATTTCTACAACCATCATAACGTTCACAAGACTCCTGAAGTAAGACTTACGACCACTTTCACCACACAACGAGCGGGGAAGTATACTTCTTTTTTAGTGTATCAGTGAGAAGGGGAAGATAAAAAGAAAACAGAAATAGAAGCAGTTAAGCTGTGTGAGAAGCCTTTTGGGGAAGATACTCTGAAAGGCATGACCCATAGCAAGCATTGTATAAGGACTAACACCTACGAGCTATTTTTTGTGCTTTTTTAGGATACATGATGAAGGCTAAAATCAGTATCAAAACATACTAACATCATTTTACCACGAGCATACGCAATGAGAGGCATTTCTGTAAAACGTCTTGCGTGTGGTAGGGCACATAAATCTATAATCTTGTTTTTATATTATTACATCAATAATGATGCGTCTGACAATAATTCCATGGGTTTTATTGTAGATAGTGAGTCTATGCGTTGATGCGTTGATGTTAATGTCCCCTCTTCAAGTTAGAAATGATATCTTATGATGACTTCCATTCCTTCCTCCAAGCAAGGTCAAGCTCTTTTCAAGAAACTTCAGCTAGGAGCCGAAACCCTCGCTAAAAATGGGTTGCTTAGTGACCAGCAACGCACGTCATTTCTTCGTACTACACAAGCTCTTACCCAAGCGTTTGATGACGGGCAACATAACGTCACTCAAACACCTCAAGGTGTTAAACCGATAGATAAACTTAGAAATATTCCCCGTGCAAGTAGTTTGCGTAACCCTTTACAAGAATATCCTAAGCTTATTGTAGGTACTGACTTAAAAGAACCTTTAAATCAACGTACATCAGATGGTGTTTTACGCTCAAGTATCAGTAATACACGTTGGATAGGGGATAATACTTTTCACCTTGGCACTCGTACTGATGTGAATCCAAACCTAACTCCTAAAACAGACCAGCGTACTCTTGTATGGCGAGATAGCAACCTACAGCATGTGATTAATGCTGAACAACCAGCGATGTATCAAAAGGGTGATCCTCGCAAAAATCTGCTAGAGCTTTTAACTGAGAACATTCATGAACCCTTAAAGCGGTTTGTAGAAGAGCATCAAAACCTCACCCTTGTGTAACCGCTTATGAAACGACACTGGGGCTTGTGTTAGGTGCGTTGGGTTGGTGTAATACTTTGTTTTTAAAGCTTTGATAGTCTTTATCTGCTAAAAGCTTGTTAACCCACACAGGACCAAACCCAAGCCCTACTGACGTAATGGCGAGTGCAAGAATATGTGCAGGCACAGAGGAGGCTACTGCGTAACGGGCAAGAAAATCAGACGCTTTGGGCAGTTTTTTCTCAAGACCATAGGTCGTGCGGTAGACATCCATGGCTTCAATGGTTTGCCATGCTTTTTGTAATGAGGTTTGTTCAATATGATGCTTTGCTTGTGTTGCAAATTGGGTACGAGCCTCAACCGTTAAAGTATCGTGTGCTTTTAAGCCCAAAGTGGTTGCAAGTGCTTGCACGTCTTCAGAAAGTTTAGGTGGCAATTGGAGGGCTTGAAATGCCTCTTGGAAGGATGCTTCAGGATGTTTGATACTGTATTGTAGTAAACGCTGTGTGGCCTCCATCATCAAAGAAGCCTTGTGCATTTGGGTCAGTACCTTCACTTTGCCATGCTCAAGGACTTGATGTCCTGCTGTTTTGATTTCTTGTGTCACTGCTTTGGGGAACACTTGCCAATGCTTGGTGGCTTGATGGTGATGGAAGAAGAGTTGTGACAAATCTTGAGGTTTGTTTAAACGGTACACCTCTTTGAGTTGTTGCAATGAAAGGGCTTCTCCGTGGAGAGGAGATTTCAGCTGAATACCACGAAGGGTCTGGAGTGCTTGAGTAAACACATGGTCTCTTAGAGGGTCAAGTGCAAACAAAAAGAAGAAAAGCGATGTCACATCACGACGTAGTGCATCCACCACTTCTCGAGTATCATGGGTACGCCACCATTCCTGCCATGGCGTGTGCTTTTTCTCAGGGCTTTTGGGCGTATCAAGTGGCAAGGCACGTTTGGCAGCAAATAATGCTCTGAATGCGACACACCCTGAATAAAACTGAAGAATTTGAGGGCCCCATGCAGGACGTAAAATTTTGGTGTTGCCAAGACGGTAAAATACTTTGTAGTCTGTGTCTGTGAGTTTCTCTGTAAGGTCTTTTGCAAACCACGTGAATGGCTTTGTCACACCCCCTAGTTTGAGGGTATCATCAACATGATGTTGCCATTTTGCCACAAGGGTCATAGCACCTTCTCGGGTTTTTAACATCCGTTTGGAAGCCTGCGTGAGTCCTTTTTCCAACACGGAGGGTGCTGTAATGCGTTGTTTTTCCAAGAATGCGACGGTATCAGGTGTATTGGCACCTGTAGCGGCGGAAGCTGTGGTGTCTAAAATACGCTTTGCAAGCAAACGCTCACTCTCCTGAGGGAGAGAAGGTTGGGTCATACCAAAGCGAGGGGAGATAGGACTCATACACTGACCTCCTTAGGTGGCATAGGGAGATGGGAGTAGAGGGTTGCTGTCTCAATATTGGGCATGAAGTAGGCCTTAGGGGCTTCTTGAGGGGGTATTGCGGGTGCTGAAGCCTGTGAGTGTTTCATGGAAGGGGGTTGAGTTGTTTCCTGAGTAGGCAATACTTTGACACCTGAACGTGAGGGTACCCGCCCTGTTTTTGAGGAAGATTCTTCCAAATTGGGGAGTGCTTCAGAAATGCTACCTGTGCCTTCCATCCCTGCCTTTAAGTGGTCAATGCGCATTAAGCGGTTTGCTGGGTAGACATGAGAGGTCTTTAAGACCCAAGAGGCAAGCCAGAAAAGCCATCCAACGCCTAATGCCGTGTTGGCTAAAGAAAACCCTAGTTTATGTCCTAACATTTTCTGATAAAGTTGCTCGCTCGTTTGTATGACGTTTGCGTTACTGACCTGCTCTAAAGGTTTGCTAAAGGTTTGTAAGGTGGTGGGGGTCATTGAGGTTTTCGCAACGGTATCAAGGAAAACCCGCTGTACATAAGAAGGGAATAACTTAAGCTCTTTCAGAGCATTGCCTATAGGCAGTTCACGTATCGAGGGAAGAGGGTGTGAATGCCATGCGGTAGGGAGTAACTCTTTTTGCCATAAGTGCGTTTCAGGACGGATGGCTTCATTGGCAAGCTTCACGGCTTCTGTGATGTGTCCTGCTAAGGTATCTAAATGATGCTCTTTAGCTTGTAACCAGTGTTTAAAGTTTGGATGTTCCCCAAGATTGATGGGTTGTTTGAGCTGATGGCTAAGGAGTCCTTCATGGAGGTCAACTAAGGTATTTTGCCAAGCATGCAATAGTGTACGAGTTGAAGTGGGTGTTTTGGAAAAAGCAGGAACTTCAACGGGGTGTGTCAACAGTGCATGATGGTCGGGGCTATGCAAATGCTGTTGCAGGAAGGCTTGCAGATCTTCTCGGCTACTCTGAATACGTTGTGTTAAAGAGGCACCAACTTTTTGCCAAGGGGCTTCAGCACGTTGGCTTAAGAAATGATGGAAACTGTCCTTATACCCCTTAAGGGTTTCATAAGGAAGAAACGTCGCATCGCCTGCGGGTAAACGTTTCCTCAGTAAAAAATAAGAAGCGGTGGGTACAAACAGTACGCCTGGACCTGTGGCAAACTCTCGCTGAGATTCTTCTGAGAAGTTAGGCCAATTTAATGCTTTCAGTTCACGCCATTTTGACAACAAGACGCGTTGTGTTAAAGGACGGTGATGTAAGTCTGTATCTTCTTTGGGATTATAGGGCTTTGCACCTCGTGCTAAAGACACCCCGATACGAGGAATCCATAAACTTCCTACATCTAAGGTAATAATAGAAGCCATAAAGCTACTAGCAACCCACCCTAAAAAAGGACTGGTGAGTTTAGGGAAACTTACTTTTGTGATGGCATCGCCTAAAGTTCGTAGTAAAAGGTCTGTTTTAGGGTGTACCCACAACGCCTGAGTTGCTTCAGGAACCGCTGAGACCGCAGCACTTCCCATCCTGTGCTTACGAGCTACGGGGCTGGGACTATGCGTATGCCCCTCACCCATTGTTTTTGAGGGTGGCAGGAATGATGGAATACCTAAACGTCGAGAATGCAGATCCATTGAAACACAAATTCAAAGAGGGGAATGAGACTGTTATGGCAGAAACACCAACATGATGAGCCTATCAAACTTTACCGTGGTATGGATGTAAGCAATAGGGCAAATGATGAAGCAATGGCGTATGGTATATCAGCTAGCACAGAAGCACACTACTGTAACCATCCTAATGTAAGCATCAGGGAAGCCTGACGATGGGTACCCATCATAACTACGCATCAATACTCATAGCAGATACGATGGCGGGTACTTTTATTCTTTACATTGGAGAACATTGGAGAGTAGAGACACATCGTCATTGTAACAGCTTAAAGCACTGAAGCTAAAGGAAAATCAATACCTTGTAACGAAATATTTCAAAAAGCTTCTCGCACACTTTTCTGGCGTAGGGCGTGTTTATTATTTTATACCGTTTCATGAGACCTATTGAATGGGGGGTGCGGTTTAGCGATTTTTGGGTTTACTTGGGGTGTCATGTTCAGCTTTTTGAGTTTGAGCCGAACCCTCTTGAAAGACTTGATGGGTGTACTGTTGCTCCTCTTGTCATACAGTCTGTTTTATTGCGTTGAAAGCGTTGAAGACATAGAAAGAGTCCTCCCTGCTATGAATAGTATTGGTAACAACTTTGGAAACCCGAGCGTTCAGCAGTTTTACAAAAATTCAAATCAAGTGAGAGTCCCTGAAAATACATTACCCCTTCTTAATCAAGAAAAAACGCGTGTGAATGTCCCTGAACCAGGTGTCCTTACGGGAACTATTAGTACCCGTAAGGGATGTTATGAAGTGCGGCAAACTTATACCAGTGATGTCGGAAACACCATCAAAGGGTGGGATAACGGCAATTTGACCACAGGTGAAAAAGATATTGGTAGCATCGCAAGCCGTAAAGATGCGTATGGCTTAATTCATCGAGGCTTAAATACTCAAACCATTCAAAAAGATGATGATGGCGGTATACTTTACAGCGTAGGAAATGGTACCAGTGTAGAGAATCCTCATACATCAGACCAAGCCTCACTCGTGGGAGAGCAAACGCAAAAATATCGTCCAGATGGTACTTTGAATGCTGAGCTATCGAGCTTGGCGTATAAAGATACCAGCGAAAATGTGGAAGCTTTACAACTTTCGGGTAAGGCCTATGACCCTCAAGGGCGTGAGACTTTCCGAGGTATGGAGGTTAAGATGCGTCAAGGAAAGGTTCAGGTCGAAACAGGTTTTGAACGAGACAGTGCGTACGCAACAAACAGCTGGCTTGACGATAAACCGAGTGAAACCACTGACCGAGTTTCTGGGAAAGTTTCTACCGATGGCATGATAGATGTTAGTGCGCACCAATCTGTGACCACGAAGTATGCCCCTAATGGTAACGTTGCTTCCCAACGTCAAAACTTGGGTTATGTCCGAGATGGTATCACTGGAAAACTGACCTGGATAGAGCCTGAAGCACTCAAATAACTCCAAAGTTACGGAACAAGACTTAACCTTAGGATAAGGCTCTAAAAACATACCCCCCCTCTTGACATGACGGTAAACCCGCTTCACTGGTCGTCAAGAGGGGTGTATGTTTTATAGGCTTCTGCCGTATACAAACTCTACATCAGGTTTTGCACCCTCTACATAATATAGGGTTTGGCTTAGGCTTTTAAACCCCCAGTGTTGGTAGAGTCGTTGAGCTTTAATGTTATTCTCCCATACAGTAAGATGCAGATGGCTTGCCCGCCAATGATGTTTGGCAAGTTGCAAAATATAGGCAAGGGTGCTATGCGCCAACCCTGTTCCTTGATAGTGACGGTCAAAGTAAAGGCGTTCCAGAAAACATAACCGTTCATGTCCTTGGCGTTGCAGATGCTTGAGTGTCTCAGGCTCAAGGTATTGCGTGCTATTTGTATAGCATTTAAAGTACCCTGCAAGGGTATGGTCTACATACACTAAGCCATAGTATCGGTCAGGCTTTGCGTTCTCTTGCTTGAGTGCCTCAATCGCAAAATGGGCTTCGAGGTAGGGGGTAAGCACTTCAGGTAAATACAGATGTCCGAAGGTTTCCGTAAAAGTACGACATGCAAGCTCAGAGAGGGCTTGAAAGGTTGTCTCAGGCATAGTGGGTGTTAAAAACAGCACTTGAAACGAGGGGGGTACTTGTTTTAGAGAGGCTTCTTGTGCCTGTGATATACAAACAGGTGTGAGAGGTGTCTGGATAGCATGGGGGAATTGGTGAGAAGTGGTCATTGCATTTTATAGGGGGTTTAAGGGATACTAAAGGGGTAGTGTGTTGGCTGGAATAGCTTGTTCGATACAAAATATTGTTGAATAGAGCTTGCCTATCTTGAGAAATGAAACCCAATACCTACTTTTAAAGAGGCTATATTTCAGAGATACTATAATAAAGCATAAATGAAAGAATAGTGAGTTCCTTCTTACTTATTCTAACGTATATAAGTGTGTGTTGTCATGTTATGTGTTTATGTGAATCTTTCATTCGTTTAAGAAAGGCTACGCTGTGATGTCGATCGTCGCTGAAAAACAGGCCGCTACTGAGCGTTTAACGCTTGATAAATTAACGCATCTTCCTACAGGAAAGAGAGCACGTCTTCATACATTGATGTACGGTCATGGGCCTGGCAATGGTTCCATTATGGTACTTCCTATTGACCAAGGCTTAGAGCATGGTCCTATCAACTGGTTTGAAAATGAAGCTGCTGCAAACCCCAACTACCAGCTTGAAATTGCAAAGCGTGGCAATTATTCCGCAATTGCATTTCATTATGGATTGGCTGATAAGTATCTTCGTAACTTTGCAGGCGAAGTACCTCTTATTTTAAAACTGAATGGTAAAACCAATGTGCCTTCTGACGCTGAAGCACTTTCTCCCTTGGTTTCAACCGTGGAAGATGCTTGTCGTTTAGGGGCTTCTGCCATTGGGTACACCTTGTATGTGGGTTCTCCTAATCAGGTGGCTGATATTAAGCAATTCCAAGAAGTGCGTCGTGAGTGCGATCGCTTAGGCATGCCTATTGTGATGTGGGCATACCCTCGTGGACGTGACATTGAAGCCAAAGGTGGCAAAGATTGTCCTTACGCCATTGAATACGCCGCACGTGTTGCCTGTGAAGTAGGTGCCGATGTGGTCAAGGTGAACTTCCCTAACGTGGATGCACCTGAGCAGGGTAAATCTCCGAAGCCTTTCAATGAAAAACGCTTCGAGTTTCAAGAGTCTTGTGAGCGTATTGTGCGTTCTGCTGGACAAACCCTTCTGATTTGGTCAGGTGGTTCCAAAATTGCAGACGATGCTTTGCTTCATAACGTACGTACTGGGGTTGCTGCGGGTGGTGTAGGTACCATTTTTGGACGTAATATCTGGATGCGTTCCATGGATGATGCCCTTGCCTTGTCCTCTCAAGTGAGTGGCATTTTGCGTAGTGCCAACGGCTAAGTAAATCAAGGAACTCTCTCACCCTTGCAGTCTTGGGTTACACAATACTTTAAGGGGAGAGAGCCTTCTCTGTGTTACGGTAAGTCTCTCTGTTGTTTATCTTTCTTGTGAATAAGTGCATAACCCCTTAATAGTAAGGATGAATTTGCCATGATGACAAACGTTGCCATTAACGGCTTTGGTCGTATCGGACGCATGACGCTTCGTGCTGCGTTGCTCAATAAAAAAGTTAATTTAAATGTGGTTGCTATTAACGATTTAACCGATCCCAAAACCCTCGCTCACCTCTTTAAATATGATTCCACCATGGGACAGTATGCAGGGGATGTAGATTACACTGAAAATAGTATTATCATTGACGGTCATAGCATTCAAGTGACCTCTGAGCGTGACCCCGCTGCCCTTCCTTGGCGTGCCATGAAAGTAGACGTGGTACTTGAGTGTACAGGTTTATTTACCAATGGTGAAAAAGCACGTAAGCATCTTGAAGCAGGTGCAAAGAAAGTTATTATCTCTGCGCCCGCTTCCAATGAAGATATTACCCTTGCTTTGGGCATTAATGATGATAAATATAACCCTGAGCAACATCACATTATTTCTAATGCAAGCTGTACCACGAACTGTTTAGGACCTATTGCCAAAGTGCTTGATGAAGTCTTTGGGATTGAACAAGGCTTAATGACTACGGTTCACAGCTACACGGGTGACCAACGTTTGTTAGATGCACCTCACTCTGACTTGCGTCGCGCACGCTCTGCTGCGTTAAGCATGATTCCTACTTCCACGGGTGCCGCAAAAGCGATTGGCTTGGTCTTGCCCCAATTGAAAGGTAAGCTCCATGGCTTTGCAGTCCGTGTACCTACCCCCACAGTTTCGATGGTTGACCTTACCTTTAACAGTGCAAAACCTGTGACCAAAGAAGCCATCAATGAAGCGTTCAAAACGGCGTTACAGCAAAATGAGTCTTTGGCTCATGTGCTTCAGTATGCCACTGAGCCTTTGGTAAGTTGTGACTTTATTGGCAACCCCCATAGCTCCATTTTTGACCCTGAGCTGACCACCGTGATTGGGGATAAAATGGCAAAAGTTGTTGCTTGGTATGACAATGAATGGGGTTACAGCAACCGTTTAGCCGAGTTGGCTCAAATGGTTTGCAATAAGCTTCCCGCAACGGCTAACGCCTAGTTTATTTGATACGTTCAACCCTCCGCCTTTGATTATGCTGTAAATAACCAAAGGCGGTGTGTTGTGTGTTTAAGCTCAAGCCATTGCGTGATACAGCATCAAGTTTAGATAGTCTTACGATGAAGGATTGGTTTCAATGATTGCAAAAGGTCTGACTCCCCTCGTTGCGGGTAACTGGAAAATGTACAAAACACCGCAAGAAGCACAAGCTTTTGTGGCACAGTATAAGGCGTGTGTGGCAGGAGAAGCCCTAGCGTCTGTTGAGACACTTGTATGCCCTACCGTGCTTGCACTTGCTTCTGCGATGACTGAGGCTCAGGGGTCTGCGTTACAAATAGGGGCTCAAAATGCTTGGCATGTCGCTGAGGGTGCCTATACGGGTGAAGTTTCTGCCCAGATGTTTCAACAGCAGGGCGTGAAATACATTATTGTAGGGCATAGTGAGCGTCGTCAGTATTTTGGGGAAACCGATGCCCTTGTGGCTGAAAAAACCGTTGCCATTCAAGCGTTAGGGATGGTTCCTATTGTTTGTGTGGGCGAAACGTTACAAGAGCGTGAAGCGGGTCAAACCGATGCCGTGATTACGCAGCAATTACAAGCGGTGCTTGCCAAAACAAATCCTGCAACGACCCTCATGGTGATTGCCTATGAGCCTGTTTGGGCGATTGGGACGGGTAAAGTCTGTGAAAGTGCCGAAGCCCAACGAGTGTGTGCCATGATTCGTACCCTTCTCGGAGAAGGTGGACGAGTCACACGGGTGCTTTACGGTGGTAGTGTCAAGCCCGATAATGCTTTAGAGCTTTTCAGTCAAGCTGATATTGATGGTGGGTTAGTGGGTGGTGCCAGCTTACAGGCCGAGAGTTATGCAACCCTTGTGCGTCATGCTGCACATGCGTTGCAAGCTCCTGTGACCGTATAACTTGCCGTAAGGATACCCTCTCATGACTGTAACCTTGACTTCTTTAGAACCTTGTACCCTTCAAGGATGTGTGAGCGTTGGACTTTTCGCCCTTCCCCATGCCCCTGAGCATCCTCCTGCCTATCAAACCGATTGGTCTGCTGGGATGGATTTGCAAGCTGCCCTTGAAGCACCTATCACGCTTCAGCCTCTGGAGCGTACCCTTATTCCCACAGGATGGGTCATTGCTCTGCCTGAAGGTTACGAGGCTCAAATCCGTCCTCGTAGTGGTTTATCTATTAAGCATGGTATTACCCTTGTGAATTGTGTGGGAACCGTGGATGCGGACTATCGTCAAGAAGTCAAGGTGCCTTTGGTCAACTTGTCTTCAGAGCCATTTACCGTTGAGCCAGGGATGCGTATTGCTCAAATGATAGTGGCACCTGTGACCAAGTTTGCGTGGCAACCCTTAGCCGAGGCACCTCTTGCGGTGACCTCTCGTCAAGGTGGGTTTGGTTCTACAGGGATATAGGCTAAGGTATCTCCTTAGGTGTAAGACATGGTATGTATTTTACTTCAGCGTGCTAAAACGGCACAGGTCATTGTGGAGGGGGCATGCGTTGCAGACATGCCTCAAGGTGGCTTGGTTTTGTTTGTCGGCTTGGGTGTTGAGGATATACCTTTTCAAGAAACGATGGCTCAACGTGAGGTGTTTTGGACAAAGCTCTGGCTGAAAATTGCCAAGTTGCGCGTGTTCTCTGACCATGAGGGCAAAATGAATCTGAGTCTTCTCGATAAAGCTTCTCAAGCATGTACCGCCTCAGTGCCTCAACAAAGTTCTCTTACGCAGGGGCTTATGGTGGTGTCTCAGTTCACCCTTTATGCCGAGTGCATGAAAGGGCATCGTCCTAGTTTTACCGAGGCTATGCCACCTGCCATGGCGGGTGAGGTGTTTCACCATGCCATTGACGTTGCACGTGCTACGCTTCCTAGTATTCCTATTTATACGGGAGTGTTTGGTGCCAATATGCAAGTTGAACTTATCAATGATGGCCCCGTCACGTTGATGCTCTCGTTTTAATGCTTACACTTCTTAACCCTAGAGCGTGAAAGGCATTGAGCCTATTACTTGAGTTTAGGGCATGTTTCTAAGATACTTATAGACAGTCTGCCACATCATTGAATAAAAGCTCAACTGATGTCGCAGAGCTTGAACCTCATCCTGCTAGCGTTTACGAGGTATTTAACCCTTGCTTGCTTTTGCAGTGTTTTGAGGGAGCATTGTGTCATTATGCCCTTAAACATCCTACATATTAAGGAACTACCTATCTCATGGCAAAATTAAGTAAACGCCAAAAAGCTTACCAAGAAAAATTAGCCCCTTTAGCACAACCTACCAGTGCAACCACGGGTATCACTGCTTTGCTTGAAGCGGTTAATGCCCTTTCCAAGTATGATGAGGCCGTAGAGGCTCATATCCGTCTTGGGATTGACATGAAAAAAGCTGATCAACAAATTCGTACGACTGTGGTACTTCCCGAAGGGACAGGAAAAGTGGTACGTGTTTGCGTCATTGCAAAAGGCGTTAAAGTGAAAGAAGCAGAAGATGCAGGCGCTGATTTTTCAGGTTCTGATGAACTGATTGCTAAAATTCAAAATGAAAACTGGCTTGATTTTGATGTCTTGGTTGCTACCCCTGATGTTATGGCTCAGTTGGGTAAATTGGGTAAAGTTTTGGGTCCTAAGGGTTTAATGCCTAACCCCAAAACAGGAACAGTGACCACGGATGTTGCCACAGCGGTTAAAAACCTCAAAGCAGGTCAAGTTGAAATTCGCCCTGACAAAACCAGTGTGGTTCACGTGGTGATTGGGCGTAAAGCTTTCACCGCCGAACGTTTATTGCGTAACTTGGCTGCTCTTTACGGTGTCGTTGAGCGTGCAAAACCCTCTGCCGTTAAAGGGACGTACATTAAATCTGTCTACCTTTCAGCCAGCCATGGTCCTTCCGTCAAGCTTGACCCTACAGTTATTACGGCTGAACTTAAGAGCTTAGACGCTTAATAAACGTCTTTTAGACACTCGATGACTCATGACTAAGAGCCTTTGTATCATACAAAGGCTCTTAGTATCTCTAAAGGTATGGATGAGTTTACGCACCACGAGGTACATTCTGATTCGGCATATCCATTTGGGTCTGGTAAACTTTAGAGAGGATTTACTCTCAATTCTTTTAACATTATAGCATAAATATTACTCGTCCTTAAATTGAAACGCCACTCACATTCCTTCAAATGCAAATAAAAAGTTTCATCACTTAGTCCATTAAATTGAGCTAACCTCCTCTTCGCAAAACTCCAAAAACTTTCAATACCATTTACATGACTCTTTCCTCGTACAAACTCATTCTCACTATGAAATACACG
>JBJTUH010000161.1:0-4477 GCA_046080605.1 Vampirovibrionales bacterium | reverse complement strand
AAGCCTCTCAGTTGAGCGATGCCCTGATGGCACAGTATCAAGAAACGTCTGACCCTAAACGGAAGGAAGCCATTTTGGCAATGCACGCCCGCTTGCAGCAGGAAGTGGCACTTCTATTACAGGCAGCCCAAGAGCTACCACCCGAAGTGCTTCAACAAGCCAACTTATCCCTTTCACAGGATAGGGCATAGGTTTGAACGTAGGAGATGCCCTTGTGGTATTCCGTTCCAGTGCATCACAGGCTTTAGGGATTTGATGCGGGAAATAATAGCACTCTATGTGCATTGATTTGCTGATGAAACTCAGTAGGTAATCGAGTCCAGTCCATGATATCCACCGAAATAGGTAGATGACTTTCCTGAAGTGCTTGTTTGAGTTCAGCCAATGTAGCACATGGTATGTCTGAACGTTTAGGATGGATTAACACAAGGTCTAGATCGCTTGCATCATGTGCATGACCCGTTACACGGCTTCCGTATGCCCACACTTCAAACTCAGGGGCGTGGTGCCTGAGAATCTCATGTAATTCAGCTTTCCATGTTTCCTTTAGTTTAAGCATCAGCGGTATTCCCAAAGGTTTGTTGTAGGCGGATAAGAATACAATGAGCATCCATTAAAAAATCTGATATGAGCTCAAGGGTTTGTGTCGCAAAATGTTCGCCATAGTCATGGGCGGTATGATTACGATTTGCACGATATTGAGACCACCGTTCAACCAGCTCTACTTCTAAAAGCCCATGTTTTGCACATCGTCTGAACACGTCATTATAAAATAAAGCATCCACTTCTTTAGGGCTTCCTCCGTAAGCTTTTAATGCCTTACGAAGTAACTTTCCACATACTTCTAAAGAAAGTTCAAAGCCTTTAATGACCGCATGACGATACATTTCATAATCAATATCTGACTTGTCTTCCACGGTATTCAGCTGCTGTACAGAGCGTTCAAGTGTCTGTAAACACCGCTCTAAATGAGTTGTACTAATATACATGGTTGGTATTGCTCCAGTCCAAACCCCATACAAACCTATGGCTTTCCTCTGTTGGTATTTGGTTTTAGTACCTTATGCCAGCATCCAGTTATTCTATCACTTTACATGAGAGGATTCAACTATCCCTTGAGCCTTTCTCCCCTCACCCTGCCCTCTCCCCACGGGGAGAGGAGGACAGGCAACACCATCAATTTTTTGTAGGGGGGGTGGCATCCGCCCGTTGGTTTTTCTGGCAATGACAGACGGGACGGTACAAGACCCGTCCCCTACAGGCGTGCATAGGTTTGAACGTAGGGGATACCCTTGTGGTATCCCGTAAACCCTCATTCTGTGGGGTGAGGGGTCATAAGTCATACTGTCCGCCTATCTCTTCCTCATCCCTATCCGTAGAGGTTGCTTCCTCGGTACGAGAGGAACCTTCGGCAAAGTCTGTAAAGAGCGATAGCCCCAACACACCAAACACCAGTAACATCAAGAGCATCATGTTTTATATACCTCTGTTTTCAATGGAGGTGAGGAATCATCTTTCAAAACCACACAACAGCGGGCGGATGCAATCCGCCCGTTGGGTTGAATGTAGGGGGGGGAAACCCTCTCCCTGTGGGGAGAGGGCAGGGTGAGGGGTAAGAGTCACCAGCTAGCTCTTTCCTATGGCTTCATATGCTTCTTGAGAGAGGGGGAAGGCGGGGTCAATCACTAACACCTCCTGATAGGTGAGTTGGTAGAGGTGGTAAACCAGCACATCAATGTCAGCTTCCAGTTGGGCAACCGTGGCTTGGGCGGTGGGGTTACTGGTGTAGCCTTCGCTTTGGGTATGGGCTAAAATGGCTTCTACTTTTGCGATAAGCGGGGCTTGTTCCGCCTCACTCGCCTTGGGGATGGGGAGGTTGTCAACTTCATAACCATTTACATTACTATTAGTGCTAAACTTTTTAAAAATAAAATTAAGTACTTGACTATTTAATATGCCTAGCACAAAGAGCTTATTGTATTTTACAGGAGGAGTGAAAATCAAATAATTAACCGAGTTTGCACAAAATATTCCTCTATCTAGTAAGGTCATTTTAAGGCGTGTTTTTTCATTGACACCAGTAATTCCTTGCATTACTATTCTACTTTCAAGATGATGTCTAGCTTTTTTAGAAGTATTTCCTTGAAGAAAAGCTTGGCTATCAAGATATTGAATTTCACCTTGACTCATTTTTTGTCTTTTGATGTAGCGGTCAATTATCGCACCTTTAATCATTTCGGAATGTTTATCATTGTCAGTAATGAAGTTTTTATTTAGTGATAAGTCTATTTCTCCTGTATAGCAGTGTGCAAAGTTAGATAATTTTAATGATTTGTTAAAACATTTTTTCAATAAATAATACTCTTTACTTTCCAAAACAGGAAATGTCCAATAAGTACTATCAAACATTCCAATATCTTTTTTAGTTAAGCTGACAGGCTTTTGATGATAGTCAATAAAAGCATCTTCATTAATTCTTAAGGTGAAATTGTATTCACTAAGAGGTTCTAACTTTTGGAGATTAAGAATACATGCAGATACTTTTGCACTTTTAAAAACTCTTTTATTTAAGTCGTCTCTCTCGGGAAAAGCCTCTATACATAAAATACGATACTGGTTCAAAATCATTGACCGTAAGTTTTTATTACTAACATCTCCAACAAACGCCAAGGGGAAAATTTCTGAAAAAACGCCACTTCTTTTTAAAACGTTTAAACTTCTAACAATAAATAATTTATATATGTTTAACATTCCTGAAGAAACGCTTTTATATTCTTCTGACTTTTTGAAAAAGTCTTCTTCTTCTTTGGATAAAACAATAGCATTTTTTTGATTCTGCTTTTTGTTTATTAAACCATACGGGGGGTTGCCAATCACCACGTCAAAGCCACCCTTGCCGTGCATGACCTCGTAAAAATCAATGTGGTAATCAAAACACTGGACTTGCCCTGTTAGCTGTTGCTTTAGCTTGTTGATGTCTTCTTTCAAAGCCTTCTTGTTATCCACATCGGTTTCGTTAAAAAAGGCGTGCTTGGCTTCATCTAAGGCATCTAGGGTTTGGTAGGTAAACACGTCTCGTTTTAAGTCGCATCCTAGTAGGCTGTTACCACACATTAGTTTATAATCCATGTTGGGGAGAGGGTTAATGTGTTGGTCGGCTTCTAGTGTTTGGTCTACTACCAAGGCAAGCCAAAAACGTAATTTGGCAATTTCAATCGCGCCGGGGTCAATATCTACGCCGTAAATGCAGTTTTCAATGGCATGGCGTTTCAGTTGGTAAGGACTTCTTGTGCTGTCTGAGGTGAGATAGGGGGTTAAGGCGGTTCTAGCCCGTACTAGCTCGTGTAACATCCCTACGGGGAAGGCACCCGAACCAATGGCGGGGTCGCATACGGTAATGGTTGCAAGGGCGGTGTCAAGGGCAAGGGCGTAAGCTTGGATGCTTTGGGGTAGGGCATCGGTTTTTTCTCCCTTTTTTTTCATGTGACCTCCTGCCAGTTCAATGAAGGTTCTGATTTCTTCAAGCGTGGGGAGTGCCTCAGGTTGCTTTTTTTCTAAGAAGGAGGGTTCTGAAAGTTGGGTGTATAGGTATTGAATTAAACTTTCTTGGCACATGTAATGCACAATTTCCCGAGGTGTATAGAAGGCTCCTTTACTTTTGCGATCTTTCACTTCTAGTAGCTCTTCAAATACCTTACCCAGCATTTCAGGGTCAACGGCAACTTCTTTTTCAAGGGGTTCATCTTCTTTGACGGTAAAGTTGTACAGGTTAAAGGTGTCAAACACGGCTTCAAAAATGGCGTTGTCGATGGTAATATCGGTATCCCGCCACTTATAGCCGTTGAGGGGTTCAAACAAGCCTCCGTTTAAAAATGGGATTCTGCAATTCAACGGTATGTAAAGGTCATTAAAATCTCGGTTGTCTTTGGTGGCGAGGGCTTCATAAAATAGGGGTTCCACAATGTCATTAAAAAAGTTGGTATAGTCTTTATACTTCTTGTTAAACAGGTTTTGTAGGAAGTTTTTATCGCCCTCTCCCCATGCTTGCCCTTGCTTTACGCCCAGCCAGCCCTTTTTTTGTAAAAACTGTAGAAACACAAGTTGCCCCAGCGTCTTTTTGGCAAAGTCAGCCAAGTGAATGTTGTGCTTATCAAAATCAGCTTTAATGGTGGCATTTTTGGTATATAGGCGTTCAAGTTCGTCATGTAGCTTTAAGAAAAGCTGTTTATATTTTTCAAAGAACTCTTTTGAGACTTTCTCAACACTAAAAGCCTGTTTTAAATCGTCAATGGTAATGGATTCTTTTTGAGCCTTAACCAGCACTTCGTTTAGTTGTTTGCAAGCGGTGTGGGTGCTTTCGCCCTGCCCCACTAAAAAAGAGGCTCGTTTTGCAGGGGTTAATAGCTTGTTGTTGACATTTTTACCCTTGGCTTCATCCCATTCAAAGCTGTATTCTAATGTAATCAGTGAAAGTCGC
>JBJTUH010000160.1:0-9799 GCA_046080605.1 Vampirovibrionales bacterium | reverse complement strand
ATGAAGCAGAACCACTCTATCTACAAGCTCTAGCAATACGACAAAAATCTCTAGGGGAAAACCACCCTGATACCGCTAACAGCCTAAATAATCTCGCTGGATTGTATGAAGATACAGGACGCTATCATGAAGCAAAAACCTACCTACTTCAAGCTTCAGTGATATTTGTAAAGACGCTGGGCTTCGAACATCCTAATACTATTGGGTGTATCAGTAATATCCTTTCTCTGTACACAAGCTTTTTAGGTTTGAGCAAGGCAGAAGCATTCAATAGGCTTACTAGCAAATACAAAGAGCTTTTTAACGAGATACCTCCCGAAAATTAACGTAGTAATCAGTCTGCTTCAAGCAAAAAATCCTTGAGAGACTCATGTTGAAGTTCTCAAGGATTTTTATGTTTAGTTGAAATAACTGTTTAGTAGCTTAAAGCAAGTAACCCCGTGCTTACAAGCTTGAGAGCGGCTGAGGGTATTTCTTCAGCAGTGCCTTAATACGGCTTTCACTGAGGGGGTGTGTGCGTAAAAACTCAGGACTCCCCCCTCCAGAATTTTCACGTAATACCTCAAAAACCGCTAGGGAAGCATGAGGATTATACGCCGCTTTACGCATCATTTGTAAGCCGTAGTCATCAGCTTCATACTCTTGTCCTCGGTCAAACTTGAGGTCAAGCAGTTGAATCCCAAGTACCCCAACGTTTGAAAGCAACGTACTACGAGAGGCGACACTAATAACATTCACCAATACTTTAGAGGCAACATTCCGTGCGGTAGACTTAGGAATATGGTTACGTGTAATGTGTGCCAATTCATGAGATAACACAAAAGCGCGTTCATCTTCCGTGTGGAGTGCGTCCCATAATTTCACAGTAAACACAATATTTTTTCCGTTGGTACCTGCATTAAACGCATTTTCATTCGTAAAAGTCACCCGTTTAGGGTAGGTTTCAGGTAAGGCATTCGCTCCTAGTAACCGAGCCAAAATAGCAGCACCTGCCACATCACGCTCAGAAGTCACTTGAGACACTTGTGCTTGTGAAGTAGAAGCCTGCTTTGTCGTAGAGGAAGTTGCTGCCCCCCCAGCGGTTTGAACAGGTGCCGAAGGCGTAGAGGACTTCACAACCACATTCCCAGGGTAAACAGCCGTCCAACCTTTGATGCTACAAACACTACCAAACAAGAGCGTCAAAAAGACGACACTCACCATGCTTTGAAACTCGCTTCGGTGAGAAAAATAGCGAGGTAGTGACATTATCCATGCTTTCATTAGACCCAATCCTTTTCACTGTATTTTCACTATGGTTGATAAGCGTTTTACCATCACGGATACCCCTTGAAGACAATAGACTTTAAGGAGATTACACAAGAGGGGTCGTTGTGGCGTGAGATTGACCCTCTTCAGAAGGAGAGACCTTCTTAGAATCAACGGTGGCAACCACAGAGGTATCATCTTGGAGTGCCTCACGGGACGCTTGCCGAAATTGTTTCATGGCAGTGCCTACAGACTTTGCCAATTCAGGAAGTTTAGAAGGTCCAAAAATGAGTAAGATCACCATTAAAATAATAACGGCTTCTCCCATCCCTAAGGTTGGCATGATACAGTGAACTCCTATATACACTAAGCATGAGAACAACAACACAACAGTATTTTTATAGACACTTTATGTATCAGCATAGCATACCTTAGAAGGTGCTGACACGTGAAAGATTTGTCAGACAACCTCCTCTGTTACAGGGTGTCTTGTTTCAGAGTTTTCAGAGTTTTCGGAGTTTGGCGAACATGAAGACGGAAAACGCATCGTAAAAAGCACTAAGACCCAAACTTTCCGTAGGAATGAAGCCCTAGCCCCATCAAGTTCACACCGAAATAGGTTACCAACATCAAAACAAAACTTGCCAACGACACATACGCTAAGACTCGACGAGACACTTGCCCTGCCATACGAAGGTGAAGATACACCCCATATCCTAACAGGGTCACCAGTGCCATCGACTCTTTAGGGTCCCAGCTCCAGTAATTCCCCCACGCCTCATTCGCCCACAAGCCACCTAGAATAATGCCAATAGTGAGGCACGGAAACCCTAGCCCAATACAACGATAGGCAAAGGTTTCATAGGTTTGGGATAACGCATGAAATCCCTCTGTTTGGGGCAAAGGCATCGCCGAGGCAGGCTCTTTCACGAGGGGTTCATCAACATTTGCCATCGTGACCACAACAGAGGGTAGTACTTCTGCGGGAAGGGCATTATCAGGGTCATGACGTGCATGCACCAGCTGTAATAAGGAAGCTACCATCGCCAAGGTGAACAAAGCATACGACAGAATAATAATAGGCACATGAATACTACGCCAATAGCTTACCAGCGAAGGCTGTAAGGGCTGAATACCCGTAGGTAAGCTTAATGCAAACCAAAAAGTTGTGAGTGCCAAAGTAACAACAACCCACCCCATCATACTCGTGTATTTCTGAGGCAACATGTCTCGAATGTCTACCACCAAAAAGCTCGCCAATAAACTGATGACAAGTACCAGCAAAGACTCATACATATTTGAAAGTGCAAAAAAGCCAGCCTCTAGGGAGCGTTGCACCAAAGAGGTTGTTAAAAGCAAGGTACTCAAAGTTAATGCCCATCGGGACACTTGAACCACACGAGCGTGAGGACTACGCACATGCGGCAACCATGTGACACACTGAACCCCTATAAACCGTGCAACATACACGACCCAACTGTATACTAGCCCCCACATCCCCAGTTTTGCAAGCCAAAAATGGTCTTGCAGTGGGTGCCAAATATTGCCTACGCCTAGGATACTATTGACTTCTGGCATATCAAGATGACTTTCTTCTATTGGTTATGACGGATGCTCACCTAAACCAGCAACACGCGCACACGAGCTGTATTTACTGTAATGCGAACCTTCCTCACATCACTAGCCATGAGCATAGAATATTTATACGCTCTTAATACGAAACGCTTTCATGATTAAAGAGGTTCTTTTTCTTTCCCATGAAGGCTTCATGTATAAGAAAAAGAACCTCATTTTTATGAACGCTAAGCCCTACCTTATACTACAGTAACAAGGAATGAGGTCCTTGGAAGTCTGGACCTTCCGATGAATCATCTTCCCCTGTAACCACACGAGTATGACGACCCGTTGTGCCTCGTAAGAAAGCAACCTCAGGGTCAAGGACACTGGTGGTGCTTTGGGTGAGCATTTCATCTTCTTGAAGTTGCTGTTCATGATGCACCGTTTTTGCTAAACAGACACGCATTTTAAGTTCATCTAGCTCACGGTCTCCTACCATAAACTCTGTAATGGTATTCAGAGAAAGCGTCCAAACGGCATCAGGTGAACCATCTTCTTTGTAAGCCTGAATGGTGAGTGTATCAGGGGTAACATCAAGGATTTTACCCTCGTAATACCGATTAAAGTAACCCTGACGTAAGTAAACAAAGGCATTCACTAACGCTAAGAGCTTTTTATACATGGAAAGTGACTCCTCCGCCATAGAACCGTGACGTAAAGCGGGATGTGGGTGAATAGGATACATGCTCATCATGGTAAGAAACGTAAAAACGCCCCCTTCTATTTACTTCATGAAGTACACAACACAATCGGCTTAGGGTTTAGCGTTGTTTCAGGTCATTGGATTTGACCTCATGAAACAACCAAAACCCTGAAAGCTCACGGCGACAACACCCTACAAAACCATACGAAGTAAAGCGTCACCATGAGAGAAAGGATAGAACAGACTTCATGACATTCAAAAAGAAAAGAAGCACCTTTTGCTATTGTAAGAATTTTATTTGCTTTATGCAAGCAATGATTCTACAAGCCATTTTGCAAGGCGCTTTCAGGCACTTTCGTTCCATGTGACTTGCCATGGCGTGGGTCTTGATATCATCCTTATCACCATACCCCTATGTACTCCATACGTGGTGTATGCTATCAGGATAAAACCTCAAGCATCTCCTTTTTGTGTTACACGTGTGTGGGTCATCCGCAAAAGTTGAGACTTACCCTTTTAACTTTGTTTAATATTTGTTATAATTTCAAAATCCTTTATCTTTAACTTGCCTGTCATCACATTTTCCTTTTTCCCTTCATGTCATGTTTATGACACCCTGATAAGGAACTTCTCCACAGTGTATCCACAAAACGGTCATACCATGTCCTACCCTCATCCCCAAACGCATACGCCTCAGCCTACAACCTTTCAGGGCAATGCTCAAGCATCGATGCCGTATCGGTTTCGTTTACGTAAAGGGGAGTTTGAGCTTGAACTCAGCAGCGACGACCCTCAATTCATTGCCCAGCAAATGGAACAATGGCAACATATCATGATGCACATGAGTACCCCTCATGCCCCAGGCTTACACTAAAAAGCCAGACTTTGTATGGTAGCGTGTTGTGGTACGTCAGCGGAGTACGCTTCCAGCCTCTGTGTGTGTGTATTGTCGTGAGTTTCCTCCATGCTATATGAGCCACCGTGCTAAGGTGTAAGGCAATGTCTTATCATTACCATCTTCGTGTATCAACGCAACCTTCTGTACAACCTGCCATAGACACCTCTTTACCTCAGCCAGAAGGCTTTGAACTAGAGTTTGAAGGACCTCATGGTGAGACATTACAGCCCATGCTCACGCAATGCTACCAGACCCTTTATCACACCCTACACCCTACCCGTACCCACCAGCTTTACCCTGCCACCGCCTCTCAACCAAGTAACCCACCCGCCATGGCACCCTCTGATGAAATCGAGTCTCCCCCCTCACAAGAGCGACACCCGCCAGTGCCTCAGCCTCATGAAACACATGCAGTAGCGTCATCTTCGGCTGAATCGGCTGAAGTCGTGGAGTTCCAAAGCCTTGAGGATTTACTACAGGAGTTTAAGGAAACCTCCCCGATGGTGCTACTACTTGGGTGTGCCTTTTTCATGGCATGGAAACAAAACATCCCCAGTTTTCAATTGCGCGATATTAACCGATTACTGATTCAATCCGCCCGTCCACCCGTGACATCCCCTTTGCTTGAAGAGGCGTTAGACGCAAGGTTCATTGTCGCCTTACCTTCACCCACAGAGGGGAATACTTCTGGCATGTTACACCAGCTTACCGATACGGGAAGAGTATTTCTTGAAGGATTCTTACGCTAGCACAACTTTTTTAATTGCCAGATAGGTGAAGACTGACGGATCTCCTCCCAAAGTTTTTGTTTCACTATGGGCGTAATTTTTTCTGCTTGTAACTCCCTTATAACCAATCTCAACAGCTGATTCAGGTGTTGCCAAGCTAGCAGTGTCTGTTGATGATACTCATAACAAAAAGCTGTATGAGTCTTTACAGAAGTTTCATCTTGAGAGTAAGCTAAAACGGGTAAAAAAGGAACCGTCCTTTCTTTAGTAAAAAATTCTCTAGGAACAAAAGGCGTATGATTGTGGGCAAGGGCATCCCTAAATTGTTTTACTAATCCAAAAAAAATTGTAAACTCATCGGTACCAAGGTAACTGAGTATCTGTGGTGGTAAATGCGCTTTTAATTTGTGTTTCTCAAGTCCTACGTCATGTTTGGTTAAGTTTAAGTTTTTAGCATCCTTATATAGCCAAGCTATGTTATCCATCATGGCACTAATATTAATAAGAACCGCATGTAATACTATCATTAGATCCAGATACTCACTACTTTGTGTGTTGATGATAGGACTCTGGCTCATAGGAGATAGTCGAAAAATATGAATAATACATCTGCCGATAACACCTCGACGAATTAGAATCTTATCCAGCCATATTTTTGCCTTTGGAGTAAAAAGAAGTGTATGGGATTTAATCAAAACCTCCTCCTTTGACATATACTCCTGTATATTCAACACACATTCGTTAAACTGGTGTACTTGATTTTCAGAATAGAAATTCATTATGATGGATTCCTAAAGTCTACTTACAATCGGGTGGTGGTAACAGTTATGCCCTAAGGAAGTGACACGGTCACATAGCACCATGGGGGGTGCCACCCACCATTTAAAGCTTGCAGCTTGTACCCGTTGAAAAAACTTCTCAAGCCATTGGCGTTTCTGCTCAGCGGAAAGTTGCAACCCGCCATGGCGTTCTATCCAGAAGGATTGACGCATCATCCTATCAAGGCTTTCTCCCCTAAGTTCAGTACGCCAAATACACTCATCCGCAAACGCATAAGGCATCAGGGCTTCCTCTGCCAATATCAGCTTGCCAGTGGCAGGATTCACGGCTAAGTCAGCCCCACTAGGACGTTCCACCATGGCAGGTGGAATGATTGTTTCAGGCACCGCAGCCCCTTGCTTAAACCCATGCCCTTCATTTGGTAGCGTACGCCAAAGGGCTTGCGTGTGCTGATTCATCCAACGCCCTAAAGCACGCACCTTGGTTTTACATACATCTCCTAAAGGGGCTAATGCACCACTCATGTCACCATTCACCGTCGCATAGCCAAGATAAAACTCTGATTTATCCGAGGTGGCAATAGGCAGTGCTTGGTAGTCATTGGCCAATAAACGTAACATGGTAGCACGTTGCATGGCTTGAACATTTTCGGGGGCAGTAGACCATGCCACAGGCGTAGGCTCCCATTGCCAAGGGTGAGAGGTAGCATCATGCACCACACCCCGAATAGCCTGCATGGTGGCTTGAGTATGTGCTTGCATGGGCAACGTCACAAGCGCACACCCCAACCTTTGTGCCATAGTGGCAACATCAGCTTGATTGTCTTCAGGGGTAAGGACACTGGGCATACTCACCATCAAGACATTCTCAGGACCTAAGCTTAATACCAAGAGTGCCGCTGTCACTGCGGAATCTAGCCCGCCTGACATGCCTAACACTGCTCGGCAGTGTCCTGTGCGTTGAAAGTAGGTTTGAATCCCCGAGCGTAATGCCACAAAACATCGTGCCAACTCGTGTTGCAATTCAGAGGGTAAACACTCAGGCACATAACTTTGGTAACACTCCGCAGAAGGTACCGTAGGTAAGGCAGGAGGCATTTCGGTCAAAAAAGTGGGTTCAGACGTTCCCTGTGCTTTACACGCTTGCCAAGGTATCACGGCAAGCGTGGGATGATAGGCACCCGCACGCCAATGTTCCTGAGCGGAGGGAGTAGCCCCTTCATAAGGCACCCATAGCTGACTGTCACCATCAAACACACATTCATCCATGGCACCTACTTGGTTCACATATAGTAAAGCCCAGCCAGTTTTAGCACAGGCACTTTCTAATAACGCTCGACGTAACACCTGTTTCGCTTCTCGTCCTACAGAGGCACTAAGATTACACACAAGGTCAACCTCTGCTGGGGTATACGCCTGCTGATAAGCCTGCAACGCTCCTTCAGGAAAACGCCAAGCATCTTCACACACCAAGACAGCAATACGCTTACCAGAGGGTAACGTTAAACAGGCAGGCGGTTGGGTCGTATCGTATTGAAACGGGAGAGCTTGCGATTCAAACCCTTGTCCCATCCCCCAAGCCATGGCGGGTAACACCCCTAGAAACTTGGAAGGCTCAAAGACCCGTTCATCATCGTACTGCTGATAGGTTGCCATGGCATGCTTACGTACGACACCCAATAATTTCCCCTCTCCGAGGATGGCAACGCTATTAAAAAAACGTTTAGGATTGGCACGCCATGGGGCTTCTGCTCTGGCAGTTGCCCAATCGGGGTTAGGCTCTACACACCCCATAAGGACACGGCAGGTACCTGAAGCTTTTGCTAGTACGTGGAGTGCTTGGGTTTGCTGGTCTACTTTCCAAGGATACCGTGTAATAAGGTCTCGCATAGGATAGCCAAACAAAAAGCCCTCGGGGAAAACCAATAGCTCAACACCGAGTGCTTCCGCCTGTTGGATACTTGCCAATGCCATAGCAGTATTGTAGGCAATATGCCCTACCATGGGATGCCACTGGCAAATCATCACAGAAGGGTGGGCTTCCAGAGGTTTCATGAATGAGTCAAGAGAAGCAAGTGCGTTTTCGGAAAGCTGTGGCAGGGTCTCTTGAGCAAACGCAGAAGGGGAAAGCTTTAAAGCTTCTGCTTCTAAGGCATACAGTTGCTGGGTAAGTTGCTCATTTAATGCCGAGTAAGCCTCTGAAAGCGTACTCGGTGCCAAGGCTGTAAAAGGAGCCCATTCAAACAAAGGGGTATGAGGTGTGGGGAGCATAAAGCGAAAGACTCACTGAGCATCATTAAGTTAGAGATAGCGTTATAAAGCATAGCATGAGTGTTTAAGATAGTATAAAACGCTCTCATCTCAGGACGCAATGAGAATCATTGACACGAAAGTAGGGACAAGTATAAAACTCGCCCCCACCAAAGTAAAAAATAGTGAATACCTTACTGGCTCGCTTGCGGCTGATTGGCTTCCAAATCAGGATATTCTTTTAGCAGTGCTTCTAAAGACTCAAAGGTTTCTTTATTGTCATTTTTAACCAAGTTTGCGCGACCTGTGTCAGGGTCTTTCCAGTAAAGCTTAAACGAAACCTGACCATTGGGTTGCTCAAGTGCCACAATGCTTCCTGACCCATCGCCCTGCTTCACAGGCACACCTGCAAAGTTCGTCCCAACGCTTCCTGTGCCTGGTTTCTGGTTCGCTTTGGCACCAGCAGATGAAAGCACTGCTTGACGAGAACGACCATACTCAGCAGTGAGTGCAAATTTTCCTAGGGCTCTTCGTAGATCGGATGTCCCTTTTACATTGGTGGTATCAATGAGTTCATAGGTCGTATCGTTGGTTGCTGCAATTTTGGTTTTGTCACCAAAGGTCAGTGCTTTACGGTTTGCTGGGACGGGTGGCTTCGCAGTAGCATCTCCAGGTATTTGCAAGACAGGTTGTTTTCCTGCCTCAAGTTCAACCACTTTTTGCTCCTGCACGTCAGGATTGGTCACCACGAATTGACGTTTAGTTTTAACGTTTCCAGCTGTTGCACTGGTCTCATATTGATAGGAATTAGGGTCCAAACGACGTGCTGCAGTAATTTTTGTCTTAGGATCTAAAGGGGGTTCAACGCCACTATTCCCATCCTTAATGAGTTTATTCACAGCCTTTGCACCCAATGTACATGTAGCGTCCTTTTTACACGCCTCCGTAGTCTTAAAACCAGGTAGTGCTGTTTTTTCTGTTTGGGCCAGCTGGGCGGTCTGACTTAACTTAACAGGATTGGCTTCTTTGAGGTTCTTAGGCATCACAGGTGAGTTAGGAACCTGTGACGTGGTATTTTGAGGGTTCTTCTTTCCCATAGGGAATAACTCACCAAGTTTTAATCCTCCTGCTACAGCACCAAGGCCAGCAACAGCAACAAGAACAGCTTTACCTGTATTATTAATCGCCATAACATTTGTTTCCTTTTTTTAATTTAAAAACTGACATACTCAGGGGAGAGAATGAATACATAAAACACGCCAGATACAAAATTTTTATTTGACATAATAATAAAAACAAGCAAAGCCTCCAAATTGCGTGGATCATACCTTGCCCCTCTGTCGTTCTCTTTAAAAGGAATTGCACACTTAACATAGACTTGTGTTAAAATAGTAAGATGAATTGCCCGAAATGCGGTTATGCCGATGCTGTCAAAAATGGCACCATGAACAAAAAACAACGGTATAAATGCAAACAATGTGGGTGTAATTACACTCAGTCAACGTTGTACCGTATCCCATTAAATAAACGTATTGAAGCCATTAAGCTCTATTTAGAAGGCGTGGGATTTCGTGGGATAGAAAGGTTAACAGGCATTTCCCATAATACAGTGATTCAATGGGTAAAGCACTTAGCC
>JBJTUH010000159.1:0-26467 GCA_046080605.1 Vampirovibrionales bacterium | reverse complement strand
GAAACTGGATAAACTCCATATCCATGAGTTCAGCCCCAGCTTTCATCGCCATAACTTGACCATCTGCTGTATACTCCCAAGAGTTGGAAGTCACGGCAAACGCTTTTCCAATACCACCCGTGGCAAGAATAATTGCTTTTGCACGGAAAAGTACTGGCTTACCCGTTTGTCGCCAATAGCCAACAGCCCCTGCAACAGGGTCTTCTGGAGACGAACCTGTTTTAAGCAGATGCGTTAAGGTACATTCCATATAAATATCAATGCCTGAGTGAACCCCTTTATCCTGAAGGGTACGAATCAACTCAAGTCCTGTACGGTCTCCGACGTGAGCCAAACGGCGGTAACTGTGTCCACCAAAGGCACGTTGGTTCATACGTCCGTCAGCGGCACGGTCAAAAACAGCACCCCACTTTTCAAGCTCATACACACGCTCTGGGGCTTCTTGTGCATGAATTTGAGCCATACGCCAGTTATTCAAGAACTTTCCACCTCGCATGGTGTCCATAAAATGGGTTTTCCAGCTATCTTGCTCATCCACGTTTGCAAGTGCGGCAGCCATCCCACCTTCAGCCATGACGGTATGAGCTTTTCCTAATAATGACTTTGTGACAAGTCCAACAGAAAGCCCTTGAGCAGAAACCTCAATAGCGGCACGGAGTCCAGCACCACCTGCCCCAATGACTAACACGTCATGGGTATATACTTCATGTTGCATTGTTGTATTCACAGTAACCAAATCCTATCCGTAAGGTTTTTATTAACAGAGTTCAAAGACAGCCAAAACGATGCACAGCAACGCACGACCTTACTAAAACGCAAAAAGAAGGACATCCTTGATGGTACCTGATGCCACAAGGTAGACAAACACGTCTGCCAAGCCAACGGTTGCAAGACTAATCCAAGCAAGCTGCATGTGACGCTCGTTCAACCACGTTTGAAGCTTCCAAGCCTCATGACGACCTTCATTGAAATTACTGCATGAGAAGCAATCTAACTTCCCAGCAAGGAGATGTCTCCAGCTATGGCATGAGGTAACATACGCTGTAAGAAGCACCGCATCTAAGAGCATCACCAAAGTACCCAAAGACAAGCCAAACTTATGCTGAGTCCCATCCACAGAAATAAAGTGCATAGCTTCCCACACATGATAAATATGGATAATGGAAAAGGCTAAAGCGAGATAGAAAAAGTAGCGGTGTAAGTTTTGAATAAGGAACGGGAAACGACGTTCTCCCGTATAGCCATGCGTGTTGGAGGGGTCTTCATTGACACCGCAGCCAGCAGGGTCACGAAAGAAAGCACGGTAGTAGGCTCGACGGTAAAAATAGCACGTACCACGAAAGCCAACAGGTACCCACATCACGAGAAAAGCAGGAATCGCTTTCAAAGCAGGGTAGGCTGCAAAAAAATCAGGAAACCATTTTTGAAGAGGGGGAGAGAAAAAGGGAGAGAGCAGATGGGGAAGGTATCCTTCTACACCCGCTTCGGTATGAACATTCGCAAATGCTCGATAGGTTGCCCATAGTGCAAACACAACAAGGGCAAGAATCGTCATTTTATTTTCAAAGTCCCAATCATCACGACGCTCTGTGAACGCTGCCTTCTTGGGGTCAGCATTCAAAGGTTTTAATTGCGTAGCGGGTTGGGGATAAGAGGCACACATCATGCTGCAATTCCTAACATGACTGAATAATGAATGAAACGTCAAACAACAACGAAAAAGAGAGCTTTAACTTTGAGAATACATAAATATCATAGGCATTTAAGCATTCTTTTACACGCCACAGTAACACGTAGCTAGTGTGCCATTCACTGCACAAAACTACCTAAAAAACACAAAGAGACACTACCCTAATCATAGGCTCTAAGGACAGGAAGACATTCAACGAATATGCTTCAAGAACCTGAGTTTAGTGATTTTCTTTTAACATCAGGCTTCTATCTTGAGTCACTCTTCTTCCGTTGGCTCTTCTTAGGATACACTGACTCTATGATACAACCACGAAAGTACTCACTGAAAGCACTCCCTTTAAAAAACCAAAGAGACATCATACTAGTCAAACCTAGGCTACCAGCACTCATCCTATATGGCTCAGAGACTATGATGAAGTAAAGTCATACCTTTTAGGATGTTCTCAAACAATCACACCTAAAAAAGGGCTAGAACATTTTAAGTAAAACTTTGCCGTTTTTTATTTTACCCTAGTCTCTATCTTAAGAGCAAGCCTCTGTATGATAAAGAGCAGAACACCGTACGGTAATGAGTACAAAAAAACAGGGTCATTCTTTTGAGTTTAAGGGGACGGGCTTTTTGCCACAGTAGCTACTTGTAATCCAGTGGGTAGGACACAAACCATCTCTAAGCGTTTTCCCACTTACGCCTTATTTTATGGTCATGAGATGACCACAACAAGGAATCTCCAGCTTGAAAAACAGGCAAGTTTCACAAGCGTATACAAAGACGGTGGGAGTCTTTCGACTGCTTCTGTATCATGAAGTTCTAAAGCAAACCCATGAACCATAAACCAATGGGTATGATTACTCACAGCAATCATACCCAGTTGGTAAAACAAGACTACTTTAAGAATGAACCATCCTTAATGTGCTTTATGCACCAGCTTAGGTTCCTCATTTAAGGGTGTGGCATGTTTATGAGCATCGGGGGAAAACTGAAACAGATAAGATGTAATATCATGCCCAAGGTAGTAATAAAGTTTTTGCTCAGGCTCCAATCCGAGCTTTTTAGCATCTTCATTGGTAAAACGCTCATACAACAACGAGGTGGCATCTTTCGAGGAAGTTCTTAGCACAACTTTCACTTTTTTGGGGTCAGCTGTTTCTTTAATACGCTCAATGACTTTATCTTTAGGATGAACCATCGCAGCTACAATGACAAGGTCAGCCCCATGGTAATTAAAATGCGTACCATCCATTGTTTTAAAATGAATACTCTTCCTAAGGGCTTCTGGGTACTTTTCAGTAAGGGCTTCAGAGCGTTTGGTCGCATCGGCTACCAAATCAACCGCTGTTGTATCCCATCCATTCAGTGCCAAACTAATCGCACTTTGAGGATAGGGACCACTTCCAATAATCACGGCTTTAGGCTTCTTTTGCCCCTCAGCGAGTGCTTGAGGCTTGGGAATTTTGCTAATTTCCTGATGAATAGATGCAAAGGTTGACAGCATATAGGAAAAAAGCTCAGGGTCTTTCAGGGAAGGAATGATATGCCCTGTGGCATGGTCTCCTTGTTCAATCAACTTTTTAGAAATGGTATCTCCACGATGATACGTCAGTTGGTGAAACTTCTCTCTAATCCCACTCACCCATTCCTTAGGGAGAGGATTATTTTGTTCCATCATGGCAGTTAACTCTGAAACATTCTGCGCAAAGGTCTTCATACGAGGGCTATCAATCGCTTCTTTCTCTGGGATTTCTTGAGATGCCACATAAACATCCAAGCCCTTTTCTAAAATTTGTCTTGTATTGTAAGTCGGCTGAGGCAGTGAAGATGCCACTTGGTTTGATGAAAAGCGAGGCAGTGAGGACATCACAGCATGAGATGAAATAGTATGAAACACGGGCAATTCCTTAATCATGTCAAACAACAGAAAAACGTATTGACTAAACATATGAGAGCAAAAAGCTCATTTAAAAAGGCATGGCATCTTGCACAAACGAAGACCCCCTTAAATACACTCGCTTAATTCCCACCGTAAAGACAGGGGAAAAAGACGACAAAGGAGTCTCACACGATTTAAGATGACATGAGTGTAAGTTCTATATACACAAGATAGAACTTAAAATGACTGCAAAGACTTAAACTAGCGTGAATGACATGAAATACTAAATACGTTCTTTTAGCAAGTTTTTTTTACGATGTACTAGCAAAGGACAAAAAGCTTACTCGCACCATACAATGATTTACCTTCTCGGTACCCCAAAAACATCGGCTTAGCAAGTGGAGTATTCGTAAAGCCTGTTCCAGAGGAGGCAATAGACCCTTGGGTCGTTGAAGACACTTGAGAAGACATCACTGCAGAAAGCTTTGGGGCTTCTTGTACAGAAGTTAAAACCCTAGAGGAAGTAGCATACGGTGATGCAGGAAGTTTTACCCCCAAAAATTGCATAAGCGTTACATTGAGCTTATCCCATAAAGAGGAGGGAGCTACCAGAGGCATGGGTTGAGCCGTAGACTTAGGAAGGGTTTGAGAAGCGAGAGAAACACTCGGTTGGAGCGTTTGGGATAGATACGGATTATGTAAGGTATCAGGCAGCCCAGCACGTTGTTGTGTTTCTCGTAGATAAGCTTTTGGGGTAAACCCTTGCGTGCCATAAGCTGAAGAGGAGTCTTTTTCTGTAGCACGACGTTGAGGCAATACCACCTGTTTAAAAGGGTTCTCAACAGGAGACACGCCTGTCAATTCATGAGAAGACACTGGCATAAAATGAGCGTTCGCAACCCCAGAGGGCCCCGAACGATGCGGTGTCATACCCGCAGTAAACGGTTGAAACAAGGCGTTCATCACCCAAGAAACTCCGCAAACAAAAGAAACATACCAAGTGCATCAGCTATACTACACTATGCCACAGCGTGGTACGTACTTGAGGGGAGTACTGGCTTTTCTCATTTAATGGTAGGAGATAAAACACTTGCTGGATTGACTCGCCCAAGGGCGTGCGTAAGAACAAGGAAACCATGTTCCCATCATTCTTACGCAGGACTCTTCTACTCACTCTCTCTTCTGCGTTTGTGATGTAAACCCTATCATACTCAGACTCTTTTTGTTTCTGCACTCATTTACCAAGATTTCGACAACCGTCCCGAGGATGGCACAGGCTTCGAGGAGGATGGTGCCGAAGCAAGTTTACCTTGTGTAAGCTTTTCTTTCATTTTATCCAAGGTTTGTTGCGAGAGACCCTGTGATACTTGGGGCATCTCTTGAGCCTGAGGCAGCATCGTTCCTTGCGGCGGAAGATGCCACTGATAGACCAACGCTAAACGATGGCGGTCAGTCTCAGTGACACACTGGGTTTGACAGGTACCAAGCTCATGCCACATCACGTGATGAGGCAATGCACTATGCCCCCAAAGCCCTAACGCATGTCCCAACTCGTGCATCAGCACTAACTCAAGCTGCTTAGGCGTACGGATACTTTGCATTAAAATATGAACTTGGACTTTTTCCAGCAGCACTTGAGGGGGCATGGAAGGATGAGTATGCTGCAATCTACTAGCGATAATATGCGTTTTTCCCTTTGTGAAGCGGTCTGCATCATGATGAGGTAAATATTGAAAGATGACTTCAATCGACGCTGAAGCTAGTGCAGCTTGTACCACAGCTTTACTGGCATGAGCGTCAACAGGTTTTGCAACCTCAATCAATTCGTTCGGCGTATGGGGAAAATGGACATCTTCAAGGTGCCAAGCCATGGCACTCTTTTGTAGACTCTCATAGAGTGTCTGTTCCTGATATTTCCAAGGGTCTCGGTTAGGATGCTCTAAAAGGTCTCGTTGATGAGCCCACGCCATACGCCACTGAAGCGAAAGTGGCCATGCCGTGGAAGCCCACAAGCCTGCCTGATGCACAGGAATATGATAGTAAGACTGCTCCAACGGCTGTACCGAAGGACGTACAACAGAAGGGTGTGCAATAGCATTTGGAAAATCGAGTACTTGCTCTTGTGTGTGTTTCACCACAGGAGAACCAGGCACATGACGAGCAGAAGTCTTGGAGGTTGGAGAAGTCTCTGAAAAAAAAGAAGGGGCATCGTTAGATGACGTATGCCCCAGAGAGACAAAAGGGCTTTTAATTCTTCCCACTTGGGGGGATGAAGTAAAGGAGGAGGAAGGGTGAGAGTCAGACGAAAATACCATAAAAGCAAAAATCTCTTCCTGTCATGAAAAGAATGAATGAGTCCATGTGTTGTGTAGAAAAGCACATACACGAGGCATTAAAACAGAAGCATGAAACACAGACACATAACCCTCAATAAACCTCACAGAAATATCACCTTCTAACCCCGCTAGCATCTGACGGGTTTCAATGAAACAACCAATGCTTGTTCAATGTAAACTGTACTCTGATGAGGATGTGTTCGTCATCCGACACACAAGCCTTGGGTTTTTCAAGGAAAGCTCCCCTGAGCTAGGGAGCCTCATGCAATACCGCTACAATACCCGCCTTTATTGCAAAAATATAGCAAGGCTTAAGGGTCAATATAACCTCATACCGCTCCTAAAAGGATTCTACCAGAGGAGGTTTCTTTCATGTAAACTTGTTCTATGTCACAAGAAAAAAACGCAACGCAAGTAAACCTCGTCTCCGTCATCACTCAAGATTCTTGGGTCAAACACACTTTCCCATAAAATGAAGAAGTATAACCCTATCTACCATGAACGTTAGCTCACAGCCTCCTACCTATCCTATAATAGAGCCCTGTCTATGGGTTACAGGAGCCACTGGCTTTGTAGGGCAATGCTTGGTTCCTTACTGGCTAGCACTAGGCTGGAAAGTGGTATGTTTAGTACGCTCTACCGACAGTGTACAAGCGAAACACCTCCTACACAAAGGAGCTGTATTGGTCGAACTCCCCAGCGTATCAGAGATGTTACTCAAGACACTCCAAGAAAGTCTTACCCAGTATCAGCCCGATGGGTTTGTGCATCTTGCCACACATTTTGTAGGCGAACACCGTACAGAAGACATCCCCGCTTTGATTGAAAGTAATCTACTTTTGGGGACACTCTGTATGGAGGCTTGGTCTCATTATACCAAGGCTCAAAATCACGGACTACACCCTACATCTGAAGCCCCTGAACCCTTTAGGGGATGGGTTCTTAATACAGGAACGGTATGGCAACACTATCAAGACCAAGACTATGCTCCTGTCAATTTATACGCAGCCACCAAACAAGCCTTTGAAGCCATATTACAGTATTATGGCGAGGTACAAAACCTCCCTATTCTTACCCTGAAACTCTATGATACCTACGGACCCCACGATACACGACGTAAGGTGATTCCTCTGCTACGACAGGCAGCAACCACACCCTTGACACAACGTCCTCCCGTGAAACTGACTGAAGGCACACAACAGCGTTTCCATTTTCTGCACGAAGAAGACCTCTGCCGTGCATTTACCCATGCCATCACGCATATGCTTCCGTCATTACGGTCAGGTATGCACTGTTACGCACTCCCCTCACAGCAAGCAGTAACGCTTAAAGAGGTGGTTGCCTGTTTTAATGAGCTACTTCCTGCTCAAGAGGCTCTTTGTCCAGAGTGGGGTGTCTTTCCCTACCGAACACGAGAGGTATTCATCCCCCCCTCTAACACCATGCTACCTCCTTTACCTGGTTGGCACGCAAGTTATAGCTTGCCTGAGGGCATTGCAACACTACTCTCCAACGCATCACACCATTCACCCCAAGTACAGCATCCACACCTAACCTCCTAGATAGCTCCTAGACCCTAGCGTGTGTTGTTACATTTTACTGCTCATGTTTTTCTGCCGCTGGAACCCTTACAATGGAACATCTTACTTCCTTACATGACCTTACCCTTTGGCGTAACGCCCAAGAAGAGACGCACCAACGTGTGGTTCTTGTGCCAACCATGGGAGCCTTACACGCAGGACATCTTCAACTAATGAAACTTGCCAAACTGAAGGGTCATCAAGTCATTGTCAGTATTTTTGTGAATCCCTTACAGTTTTCTCCCAACGAGGATTTTACCCTCTATCCACGGACGCTTGCCTTCGATTTAGCACAATGCGAAACGATAGGCGTAAACGCCGTATGGACACCTTCTATGGATGTCTTTTATCCTCAAGTCACATCAGATACCTTAAACCACCCTGTGCAACCCAAAGACACGACCGTTATTACCCCTCCTCCTTGGTTAACCTCCGATTTATGCGGAAAAACACGACCCGAACATTTTACGGGGGTTGCCACCATTGTCTTTAAGCTTCTAAGACTTGTAAACCCTCATGTGGCTATTTTTGGGCAAAAAGATGCCCAACAACTTCGAGTGATTGAGTGTATGGTGCAGGATTTACAGCTTCCTGTTGAAATTATCGCTCATCCGATTATTCGGGAACCTCTCTCTGAGTTGGCAAAAGAACTATTCCAAGCCACACACGGCTTAGCACGCAGTTCTCGGAATCAATATCTTACCACTTCTGACATGCACCTTGCTGGAGAATGGTTTGCAGCAACCATTGGTCATATTGCCACACAGCTTAAGGGTCTCCTCACAGAACCCACCACAGCCCATGAGGCATATGCACCCGCTTCTACACCCACGTTCCTTGAGGCATGGCTTGAAGCTCAATGGTCTAAATACTTGAGTTCAGTGCCTTCACACATTGCACGATGGTGTCATAAGGAGTATCTTATAATAAAGCACTGGCAAACATGGCAAACCTTGGAAACCCTTGAAGCATGCCAACATGTGTATCATTGCAAAGGTTCTTCGTTACTTCTTGCAGGCGTGTGCCAAATCAAACCATCCTCTGAGGCTTCTCCTGTGGTAAGGCTTTTAGATAATCATTTGCTTGTCTAGTGCGATTCAAGTATTTAACCCTAACTAGAAGAGACTCACTCCCCTGAGCTTACATTCTTTGACATGTTGTCTTCCGCCTTTCATCCAAGTGATGCTTCCCTGACACCTCGGGATACAAACACCGAAGGTCATTTGTCTCATGTCTTATTAGTCAGTCATCATGGCGCCTCTAGTCAAACCACAGCCGATCAGGTAGAACAACAACGACTTATCACGCTTGTAACACAGCTGTTTCATCGTGAAGGGATATATGTCACTCACACCCAAGTAAGCCATCATCGCAGAACCCACTCATTAACCCCTGTACACTATGCCTCTCAGGTCACCATTGAGCTAACCCCTGAACTGGTCTCGGAAGCAACGTATGATCTTATTGTAGTGCTTGGAGGTGATGGGACTTTTTTACGTGCCGCCCAAAGGCTTGCCTATTTAAATGTACCCATGGTGGGGATTAACACAGGGCATTTAGGCTTTTTAACACGCATTGAAAAAGGGCGCATCCATGAAGCTATTCGTCGTTTATGCCACGGGGACTATGAGCTTGAATCACGGATGATGCTTCAACTTGGCAATCACCTTGCCATTAATGATGTGGTCGTTAAAAGTGGCACCGCCTCTCAACTTTCAAGGCTTTCCGTTTTTTTGGATAACAAACCCTTAGCTACCTATGATGCGGATGGATTAATCATTTCAACACCTAGTGGCTCCACGGCATACAGTTTAGCGGCAGGAGGACCTGTTGTCAGTCCTGAACTTTCTGCCGTAGTATTAACCCCCATTTGTCCTCATTCACTTTCGGCTAAGCCCATTGTAGTACCAGCGAGTGTCTTGCTCACCGTCGTCTGTGAACCAAGACATCAAACCCCCTTGATTGCCACCATGGACGGTATGGAAGTGTTTTCAATTAAACCCAATGAAGCCATTCATGTAAGTACAGCCCCAACGTGCCTTTCTCTGGTACGGTTTTCAGGGCAAGCCTCAGAGTTTTACGACCTATTACGTAAAAAATTGGGCTGGGCAAGCAACCCACGTCTCGAAGGAAACCCTTAAAAAAGGTCTCTGGTCACAAGTTTTCGTAGATAGTGGACTTCCCACGCATCTAGTAACTTATTTCGCCATGCCACGAGTAGCCCTTGATAAGACGCTCGCTGTGGGGTGGACATATGCCAAAAAGGAGCAAACTGGCTCACCCATGCCATGCACTCCTCATGGGTTAGGGGTCTCAGTATCGCTCGTGAGGTTCCTTCTGAAAAACTCTCTTCCTCTTCTACGCACGTCTGACAAAAGCACCCTCCGACCTCTTGATGCCAGTATACTTGTGCCTGATAGTGATGCAAGGCAACCCCACACTCAACACACATCGCAGGAGGGGCAAGCCACCCTTCCTCGTGTAACACCCGTAATAGCCAGCGTATCAGCACCACTTCATGCCAAGGTGTAAGCTCTGTTGCACCTAAAGTGCTGAACGACTCAGACACGGGAGATACAGGAGACGCATGTGCCTCAAGCAACTGAAATAACGTTAGGGTGTGCTGCCACATGCCCTGATACGCTGGAGGTAACTCGTCTTTGCATGAAAGAGGCTGTAAGCCATGATGACCAGAACCGCCACCTGCCTCAAGGAGGCCTAACATCATTTCACACGCAAGCGTACCTAATAAACAAGACGGCATAGAAGCCTTCAATGAAGGAAACATCTGTTGTGGGGTATACTGTGCCAACACCCACCATGAAGGTTCACTACCTAAGCTTCCTTTCACTTGAGAATACGGCTGTGAGGCTGACCCTGAACGCAAGGGGTTACTCAAAGCCTGACTCCCCACCCGTTTAAGATGTAAGGTATGCCATGCAAGTGCTTGTCCAGCACCTGCAAGTGAAGCACCATGTTTTCTAGCGCGTTTTACAATGATTTTTGTCAGCCCCTCAGTCGGCAAAAAAGCCCATAACAAGCGGTCGGTTTCTTTCCAGTCAGAAGCCTTCAGAATCAGAGCCTCGGTTTTCAGTTCTCTTGTCGCCTGAGACATCATGAACATTACTCGTTATAACACATATGACTAAATACGCTCTTCATTCAAGCTATTTACAAGAGAGGTAACCTGTCGTTCAAAGGACTTCAATCGTTTTTGCAAACGATACCTATGCCCGAACCTCATGAACAACCATGATAGTAACCATACTAACGCATACCCATCAAAAAAGATAACGTTGTTTAGGAACGTGATACCCTGCATCCCCGAAACAGAAAGAAGCCTTTTTCCATACACTAGCATTCCATGTTTGAAAGTGCCTTTCAGAAAATAAAAGCCTCTGAGTAAGCTTTGTCGTTCCCTAAGACCCTAAAACCCTCAATATTCTTAACAAGCAGCGATGAAAACATAGCCCTATGCGTACCCCTGTGGTACCATGGGGCTATTGATTTTCCATCACGCATGTGTTGTTGTTTACGACTATCATTTGGCTTGGGTAAGGTGTGACGTATGTTTTCTGACTGTTCTACTGATTCTTCTGTGTCTCAAACGTCTCTAGCTGAGACCTCCATCAAGACACCCTCACCCCACTGCCAAGCTACCACATGCCCAAAAAAGCCCCATCAACGTGCATGCGTGGGTGCCATTGCACGCTACCGTGAATTTTTCCCCGAAAGTCAAGGGGTTGAGATTGTCACACTCAATGAGGGGAATACCCCCTTAATTCCTGCACCGTGGCTTTCCCAAAAATTAAGTAAACTCTCAGGAAGTACCTTTGAGGTGTGGCTGAAGTACGAAGGACTCAATCCCACAGGCAGTTTTAAAGACCGTGGCATGACCTACGCCGTCACCATGGCTAAACATCAGGGAGCCAAAGCCATTGTATGTGCCAGTACGGGCAATACCAGTGCCTCTGCCGCAGCACACGCAAGCCGTGCTAACCTTGAAACCATTATTTTGATTCCTGAGGGGAAAATTGCCCTAGGAAAGCTCTCTCAAGCCATGCTGTATGGCTCCTTGATTGTACAAATTCAAGGAAACTTTGATGAAGCACTCACCATTGTGAGACAACTCGGAGAAACCTCGCCTGACATTGCAGTGGTAAACTCCGTAAACCCCTACCGTTTAGAAGGGCAACGTACGGGAGCCTTTGAAATATGCGACCAGTTAGGCGGTACTGCCCCTGATATTTTAGCGATTCCTGTAGGCAATGCGGGGAATATTAGTGCCTACTGGCAAGGATTTCAAGACTACCGAGCAGCAGGACGCTCAACAGGCCTACCCAAGATGTTCGGGTTCCAAGCAGAAGGGGCAGCCCCTTTAGTGTTAGGTCATCCTGTAACCCACCCTGAAACCGTTGCCACAGCCATTCGTATTGGAAATCCAGCAAGCTGGGATAAAGCGATGGCTGCCAAAACAAACTCGCAGGGGCTTATTGATAGTGTCACCGATGAAGAAATCTTAGAGGCCTATTTCTTACTTGCACGCAAAGAAGGTATTTTCTGTGAGCCTGCAAGTGCGGCAGGCGTTGCTGGCTTATTAAAGCAGGCTCGTGCAGGCAAACTACCCCAAGGTGAAACACTTTCAACCGTATGTATTTTAACAGGGAATGGCTTAAAAGACCCTGACAATGCCATTGCCGTCGGAAAAGAGCAAGTAGATATTACCACCATTCCTGCGACCTATCAGGCGCTTGCCTCTTATTTAGAGTCTAAAGTGTAACGATGAAAGTATTCATGTAACGGTTGCACAAAGCCCTAACCACGATGATGTTATTTTTCAACCGTGACACGCTAACACGAATACCCCTTGAGGCACCCCTCTTACTGTTGCCTTCTAGGTATCTGGGAGATACGCTTTTAAGCATACCGCTGGTTGTGTCATTACGTGAACGATACCCCAATACCCCATTCTATATTGCCGTTGAGCCGCAAACCAAACCCTTGTGGGCCTGTTATGCAACAAGCCTAAAACTCATACTGGTAGACCTCCCTCGTGGAAAGGGAATGAAAGGTTTATGGCAGCAGGCTACTATCCTAAAAACCACGGCGGGTGGTAGACCCTACGGGGCAGTGTTAGCACTCAAAAGAAGCTTTTCCAGTGCGTTGCTTGCAAGGCTTCTTCCCGCAGCTTACCGAGTAGGATTTTCATCTCAGGGTAGAAGCTGGCTCCTTCACAACACCATCCCCTATCCCACCGAAGGACATGAACTTCATCGACTGCATCAACTCATCCAGCTTTTTGAACCCTCAAACCACCCCTCCCCTACCTCTCCTGTTTTAAGCCTATATGCCCCTGAATGGTCTCAAAATAACCCTCTCTTACCGCTGTATGACACCCTTCAGACAAAGCAACCCTTATGGAGCATCCAACCCTTTACGTCAAACTCACGGAAAGACTGGCAAGCTGATGCACTACGAACATGGCTAAAACAAGCACTGACAAGCCACCCTACCCATCATTTTATGTTACTAGGAAGCCAGCAAGATGCAACACGATTATCCGCCTTAGTTGCATCACTCTCACTGCCTCCATCGCAACAGAGCAGGGTGATACTCAGTGCAGGCACGCTTTCCTTAGAAGAAACCTGGTATACCATTGCACAAAGTGAGCGGTTCATTGGTGCAGACTCGGTAGGGTTGCACATGGCAGCCTCCGTAGGAACACCCTGCACCGCACTTTTCGGCCCTAGCGATGAATCTCAGTGGTACCCGTACCCTTACACTCGTTTTAGCACAAGTTCTCACGTCGCACCTCAATACACGGCTCATACCATCCTTACAACCCATCGGCAACAAGCTCAAGCGTGCAAGTTAAAAAAAACCTGTGCATGCCTAACCCGTGCGAAGGGGCATTGCATGGCGTTTACAACACTTGAATAACCTCAGCGTGGCTTTCTCATGTTTTAAGTATAATAGCAAAGGGTACACCGTACTTAAACTATGATTAAAAAACATCTTTTTCTTGTTCACTCATGCTCTCTCTGTCCTTACAGCTCTGACTGACGCAATAAAAACCTTTTAGGCGTATCCTCTTTTTTCTTGACACAACGGACTTTTAGCGTCCTAGGTACTTTTTTCTCTATGAATGATTATGCTGCTCCTCGTCGTTCCCTGCAATCACGCTCTCATGCCAAATCTTCTCGTTTTGAGGGGTCAAGATGGGATGCACAACACATGGGAGAGGAAAACGACCAGAAACTAACACCCCAAGAGCATGCACGGGTAAAAGCACGGGTTGATGCGAAAGAAAAAGCCATTCAACAAGCCTTGGAGGCAGGACTTTCTGAGAAAGATGTCGATGCGTTTCTACATGCCGTAGGCATTGACGACACCAGCCAAAAGCAGGCACTGGCTCAGGCCATGATGAAACAAGTCCCTAAAAAGAAACGGGTCAAGGTGTCCACCCCTCCTACAAAGAAAAAAGAAATACTTGCTCCTTCTTTAAGTCCTGAAGAAGCCAAGCAAGAGCGTCTTCTTGACTTGAAAGCCGCAAAAAAAGTAGCCACTCGTATGGCAGACCGTCTCCCGCTTGGGCAACCTGTACGACTGAATAAATGGCTTGCCAGTACAGGAAGATGGTCACGCCGAGAGGTAGATACCCTCATTTCAGCAGGACGGGTTAAAGTAAACCATGTCACGGTTGATACCTTGGGCATCAAAGTTCGTCCTGGTAAAGACCGTATCAAGGTTGATAATCAAGTCATTTTGCCTCAAGAGGTTCAACAACAACCCATTACCGTGCTAGCATTCCACAAACCCAAGCACGTACTTTCCACAAGAAAAGATGAAAAAGGCAGGCAAACAGTTTATGATTGTTTACCTCCTAAATATCGGCATCTTGACCTTGTAGGGCGTTTGGATCGACTTTCAAGCGGCCTCCTCCTCATGACCAATGATGGTACCTTACTGCATCAACTTACACACCCGCACTACCACGTCCCTAAAACCTATTGGGTTGAAATTAAACCCCATTCAATGACTTCCTCACACACCTCGGCTCCCAGACATGCTATGTCAGAAGGGGCAAGTCCGTTAGTATATGCTGAAAGCATGACCCCCTTACGTAAACTACCTGAAGTATTCCATAAAGGACTCTTTTTTGAAGAAGAGCAACAGCTCGCCCAAGCCTTTATGGTAGAGCGTCCTGCACTGCATACCTTCGTGATGGAGTTACACACAGGGTTAAATCGTCAAATTCGCCGTATGTTTGCGATGTGTGGGTGGGAAGTGACCAAACTGAAGCGTTTAAGCGTGGGGAATATTACCGTTCACGGACTACGACCTGGTGCCTTTAAAGAGCTGTCTTTAAAGGAAGTACAAACGCTCATGAAAGCCACGCTCCAACATAACCCTACCTCATAATCTCTCTGCTATGAAACCCCTCCCTTAGCGATGTCTTTACTGTTACACTGCACCATTGAAAAACTCATTCAAGGCGGTAGAGGGCTGGCTCGTATCACATCCGAGGGGCTTTCTCCGTCTATCCCGCCCTCATGGGTAGGACGCATTGTGATGGTCTCAGGAGGGGTACTACCTGGTGAAACCGTCCTATGCAACCTACCAGAGATGCTCAGCCTCTCACCCAAAAAAGCCATTGAAGCCTCGCTGGTTGAGGTTATGACCCCTTCCACGTTAAGAACCACACCTGTATGTGCGGTACATAAGCTCTGTGGAGGATGTGACTGGCAACATATCACGCCTGAAGCTCAGGGGATTGAAAAAGCCGCTGTATTCCAAGAAACCTTGAAACATTTGGGAGGCTTTGCTTCTCAAGAAGCCCTGCTACCTGTCCTCACAACAACCCCTTGGCACTATCGTCGACATTATCAGTGGCATGTATGCCATCCGAAAACCCCTCTGGAAAAAGTCACGCTCGGATTCAAACAACGAGGCTCTCATGAAGGTATCGCTTATGCACACTGTCATGTATTGCCCCAAGGGGCAGAACGCTTGTATACAAGCTTAGTACAGTGGCTACAAACCCTGCCCCTTACCACACAACGCTTACTACACACCGTAGATGTCCTCTGGGAAGCGTCCCCTGAGAGTGTACCCACTATTGCCATTGGATGTTTAAGTACGCAAACCACACCTTTCAAAGGGTGGCACACGTGTATGACACAACTGGCACAGCACCTCCAAAAGGTTTCTATAACCCTCACAGGAGCCTACTGGCATACCTCAAGGCATACGTGTAGCCCACACACATGGGGAGACACCACTTTTCAACGTTCCATAGTCTGGCACGACACACACACAACCCCAACGTCCCATGAAACCAAGCCCCATACACTGACTATCTCGCACCAACTTCATCAATTTTTTCAGGTGCATCCTCAAGGACTCACCCATATGCTTGAGACGCTCACCCGATGGTATCATCAATGGCAGGCAATGGAGAGCTTTCAAAGCCCCTCACACGTACTGTACGATGTCTATGCAGGGGTTGGCGTTTTTGGGCGATGGTGGCTAGAAATGCAACAGGCTACAGGTAACCTTACCACCACGCATGTGGTGGGTGTTGAAGCAAATCAACAAAGTGCTATCATGGCGAAGAAAAATTGGCAACTTCCCGAAGGCACCTCGCCTGCTTCTACCCATTTTATCGCCATGCCTATTGAGAAAGCTCTGCCTCTCATTCAAAAACAAAAGAAACTCCCAACCCCTCATGTCATGGTGTTAGACCCTCCTAGGGCGGGGCTGGGTGAAACCGTTAAAACGTGGCTTTTAAACCCACCTCGCAGCTTACAGCATGTCGTACTTATCAGCTGTGATACGGCAACCCTTGCACGAGACTTAAAAGTACTACTTCAAGGCGAACCTTCCCCGTGGGTCATTCAAGCCATTCAGCCCATTGATATGTTCCCTCAAACCCATCACTTGGAAGCCATGGTATGGCTCACCCGCAAACCGTAAGCCAGTCTCAAGTGAGGGCTTCAACCAGCTCTTGGTGTCCGCATTCCTTTTGAGGACACGCATGAAAGGTTCCTTTTTTAAGGACTTTTTCAACCATCACAGGATGCTGACACTGGGGACATGTTTTTTCAATAGGTTTTTGCCAGACGGCATACGTACAAGTAGGATACTGGTTACAGCTATAAAAAATCTTGCCATAACGAGATTTTTTCTGAACTAACTCTCCAGCGTCACAACTAGGACATTTGACCCCTGTTTTGACAACCATTTTCTGTTTATGACCACACGCCGTATCAAGGCATGCAAAATAATCGCCATAAGGACCATAGCGAATCACCATGGGGCCTGAACACTTCTCACATCGTTCTTCAGTGGGACGGTCAGGAGGCGCGGCTTTTTGGTCTTTCGTTAAGGGACGAATGCTACTACAGGTAGGGTAGGCACTACAACCGAGAAATTTTTTGCCAAAGCGACTGGTTTTTAATACCATGGGGCTGCCACATAAATCGCAGTTTTCTCCCTCAATAAACACCTGAACTTTTTCTACTTCTGCACTTGCTTTTTTCAGTGTCAGTTCAAACGGTTCATAGAATGACCGAATCAGCTCCTGCCATGGCTGGTGGGCTTCTTCCACAGCATCTAAATGGCCTTCCATTTGAGCCGTAAAGTGAGTGTCTACAATCGTGGGGAAGTGTGCCACCAAAAGCTTATTGACTGTTTTTCCTAACTCAGTAGGAATGAGTGTTTTACCTTCTTTGTTAGCATACCCACGGTCTTGAATGGTGGCAATGGTAGGGGCATACGTGGAAGGACGACCTATGCCGAGTTCCTCCATGACCTTGACCAAACTTGCCTCATTGTATCGTGGCGGAGGCTCAGTAAAGTGTTGTTTCGAGGTGATACTCCTCATCGGACAGGGGTGTCCTTTGGCAAGTTCAGGAAGCGGCATGTCAGAAAGACGATCGTCATCATCCTCATGGGATTGAGAGGAAGGCTTTTCTTCATGACTTAGTGCTTCATCTGCGTCCTGTCCCTGCTGGGTATTTGCCTTGCTACGTTGGTAAACCTTTAAATAGCCAGGAAACGCAATGGCTTGATGACTTGCACGAAACAAGGCATCTTCTGCTTGAATGAGAAGCTCTAGCGACGTACGTAACAGTTTTGCTACTGCCATTTGAGAGGCGACAAATCTTTGCCAAATCAGGGTATACAAACGCCATTGCTCATCGTTCAAGTGCGGACGCATCATTTCAGGCGTACGACTCACATCGGTGGGACGAATGGCTTCGTGTGCATCCTGTACATTACCCTTTTTCTGGGCAAAATGTCTAGGCTTAGGGGGCAAATATTCTTTCCCGTAATGAGACGATACCCACTCTAATGTAGCCTTCTGTGCTTCGTCTGCGACTCGAGTACTATCGGTACGCATATAGGTAATTAAACCCGTCACAGTATGCCCAATATCCACCCCTTCATAGAGCTTTTGAGCCACTTGCATGGTCTTCTTGACGGGATACCCTAAACGATTACTCGCATCTCGTTGTAAGGTCGAAGTGATATAAGGAGGAGGAGGAGATTTCTGAACCTCTTTCACTTGACGACTGACTACTTCAGGGGCCTGCTGTTTTACGGCATGCTCAAACGCATCTAGGAGGGCATCAGCAACCTCTCCTGTGGGGATATGAGGCTTTTTACCTTTGAGTTTTACCAAGTCTGCCTCGAATGAGACCTCCTTGGTACTGGCTGAAGCTGACTGAGGGCTTTGTGCGGAAAACACCCCATGAATACTCCAGTATTCTTCAATAACGAAGGCTTCTATTTCCGCTTCACGGTCACACAGAAGCCTCACTGCCACGCTCTGTACTCTTCCTGCAGAAAGTCCTTTCGTCACTTTTTGCCAAAGAAGGGGAGAAAGCTTATAGCCCACAAGTCTATCTAATACCCGACGTGCTTGCTGTGCATTTACTTTAGGCAAGTTTATGGGGCGAGGGGTATCAAGGGCATGTTGAATGGCAGAACGGGTAATTTCATGAAACTCAATACGGTTAGCTTCTTGTTCAGGAAGCCCCAGTAAATAAGCAATATGCCATGCAATCGCTTCCCCTTCACGGTCAGGGTCAGGTGCAAGGTATACTTTAGAGGCTTTTTGAGCAGCTTTACGTAAGTCTTCCACCGTATCAATTTTATCAGACATCACCTGATACTGGGGTTTAAAGCTCTCTTTCAGGTCAACCCCTAGGGTACGCTCGGGTAAATCTCGAATATGCCCCTTGCTTGCAAGCACAAGAAGATCCTCTCCCAAAAGTTTCTTAATCGTCTTTGCTTTCGCAGGAGACTCAACAATCACCAAGGGAACGCCTTTTCCAGGCTTCCAAGGTGTCGGTGGGATTTCTGGTGGGAGTACTTCTGCTTTTTTTCTACCTCGTCCTGTAGAGGGTGTTGCTTTTGTGGTGGTGGCTTTTTTCGTCGTCATTTTTTTAGCAGTCGTTGTTTTACTGGTACGTTTCGTGGCGGTACTCGCACGCTTTTTGGCAATGACGGGTAACTCACTGTCCGACACGAGAGAACCTTCAGTAGCAGGATGGGTTTTAGCTTTCGGGGACATCAGGGAAACACCACGCACAAGACCGCTAACACATAAACATACTCAACGCAAAGCATTTGACTTAAGGCTGACTCCAAAGACTTAAGCCAACTTTCCACTTCTATAAAGCATAGCTTATACCGAATAAAAAGCAAGCCTTCTTGTAAAGCAAGAGATACCATCCCCTATGTAAAGCTCACAAAGAGGGGATCAACCATCCTTAAGCCCAACGTCACCATGGTACAACCCATGCCATGCTTGACAGAGGCACTAGCTAAATACTGGCTGATTGGTCGTATTACTACGTCCTGTATTCATGCCTGTATTGGTACCTTGTAACATACTGGCGGCGGTGTAAGTTCTGCGGATAGGCATCCGATACACGCCTAAGCCCTGAAACCCACCATAGCCTGTGGTTGCATTGAAGTAGGGCATAAAAAAGCCATAGGCGTAGTCTCGTTTATTGGGGTCATAAAGTTCATTCGTTCCCGTACCCTCAAAATTACGCTTAATGGCATTATCAAAATCAGTCCAAGAACCATTAATCTTGGAATAAAGGCTATTAGGGTTTTGGCGCCATTGGGCTTCTTTTTGCTCAGCAGCGACACGATAAGCTTCAATTTGAGAGGAAGTAGGCATTGTAGTTGTAGCCATAACCATTTGCTCCTTTGCATGATATGCAACATCACCCAAGACACCGTTCTATAATGCTATAGTATCGACATCATGCCCTTAAAGCTTTAGCCTTACAAGCATGCCTAACGGTCTCATGGCAAAGCACCCTCTGCTAAAAAACAGAGGGTGCTTGGTGATGAAGGTATCAAGGCTCTCAATACTAGCCTACGCTACATGCACTTTTCTTTGAGGCAAGTACCTCTACCATCGCAGACCCCAGCTTTGCCGGACTATCCACTACGGTAATACCACACGCCGCAATCAAACGCATTTTTTCTGCAGCAGTATCAGCCACACCACCAACCAAAGCGCCTGCGTGTCCCATACGCTTTCCAGCGGGAGCGGCTTGCCCTGCAATAAAACAGACAATAGGCTTGGTGACATGGGCTTTTGCAAACTCAGCGGCATCCACCTCTGCTGAACCACCAATTTCACCAATCATGACAATGGCTTCTGTTTCGGGGTCATTCTCAAACAGGGTCAAGGCGGCAGTAAAGTTCATACCATTCACAGGGTCTCCGCCAATCCCGATACAGGTTGACTGTCCTAAGCCACGTTGCGTTAACTGGTCAACTGCTTCATAGGTTAAGGTTCCCGAACGAGACACCACACCAATAGACCCCTTCATGTGGATATGCCCAGGCATAATCCCAATTTTAGCAAGCCCTGGAGAAATCACGCCAGGACAGTTAGGTCCTACAAGGGTTACTTCAGGATGGTCTGCAAGCAAATGCTTGACTTTCATCATGTCTAAAATAGGGATTCCCTCAGTGATACAAATCACCAACGCTACGCCCGCAAGCGTCGCTTCAGTAATTGCATCCGCCGCTGCTGGAGGAGGGACAAAAATAACGGTTGCATTCGCTTGTGTGGCTTGCTTGGCTTCTGCCACCGTATTGAACACAGGAATATCAATGCCATCAAGGCTCACTACCGTGCCGCCTTTGCCAGGGGTCACACCAGCCACCACTTGCGTACCGTATTTCAAGCACTGCTCGGCATGGAAGCTTCCTTCGCGCCCTGTAAGACCCTGCACAATTAAGCGAGTTTGTTCATTTACAAGTACAGCCATCATCATGTTGGCGTATCCTTTCAAAAAATGGTAGAAAAACGAGAAGATGTATCATTCAACGTAATGGTAAGCACCCAAGAAGGCATTAACCTACAAAGGCAATAACTTTCTCAGCTGCTTCAGTGAGTTCTTCAGCCACGGCATACTTTAGCCCTGACTCGGCTAAAATTTGCTTGCCTTTTTCAACGTTAGTACCCTTCATACGAATCACAATAGGTAATTGAACAGGCTGCTTTTTCGCCGCTGCAACAACCCCTTCAGCAAGCAGGTCGCAACGTAGAATACCACCAAAAATATTGATGAAAATAACTTTCACGTTGTCATCGCTTTGAATAATACGGAAAGCATTTTCAATGGCTTGGGCATTGGCACCACCGCCTACGTCAAGGAAGTTTGCAGGAAAAGCACCGTGCAGTTTAATGAGATCCATCGTGGCCATGGCTAACCCAGCCCCATTCACCATACACCCTACATTACCATCTAGTTTAATGTAGTTTAAATGATGCTCAGAAGCTTCAACCTCTAGGGGATCTTCCTCAGTAAGGTCACGCATAGCAGCAATTTCAGGGTGACGGTATAAGGCGTTGGAGTCAAAGCTCACTTTGGCATCTAACGCACGTACGTTGCCATCTTTCGTTAAAATGAGCGGGTTGATTTCCACCATGGCAGCATCGGTTTCAATGAACATACGGTATAAGTTCATGAAAATAGTGGTCGCCTGCTTTGTAGCTTCTTTGGGTAAGTTGAGGCGATATGCCATTTCACGAGCTTGGGCGGTTTGTAAGCCAAGAGCAGGATGAATAAAGGTACGATAGATTTTCTCGGGTTCAGTCGCAGCCACTTCTTCAATGTCCATACCACCAGCAGGCGAGACAATCAAGACAGGACGTGACGTTTCACGGTCAAGCAAAATGGCGGTATAGATTTCACGCTCAATGTCAGAACCTGATTCAATTAAAATCTGATTCACTTGCTTGCCCTCAGGACCTGTTTGAGGGGTCACCAGTTGCATACCTAAAATAGCTTGTGCAGCTTTTTGAGCATCTTCAGGGCTAAACGTGACTTTCACGCCACCCCCTTTACCACGTCCACCCGCATGAATCTGGGCTTTTACAACAAAGCAATTGACACCTGTGGCATCCAATAAACGTTGACAAATGGCGGGAACCTCTTCTACCTGCGTGGTGACCTCTCCCACGGAAGTAGGGATATCAAACTGGCGGAAAAGAGATTTCGCTTGGTACTCGTGGATTTTCATCATGGGAGACGACAGAACCTTCATGAACAGAGAGCAACAGAGTAATGAGAACACACACAGATATAATCCTTTTTAGTGTATCTAAAACCTACTGTAACACCAAGTGGCATCTCAAGATGAAGCCAAGGTAGCATCTCCTGCAATAAGATTGTTTTCATTCTATTAACACGCTTTACTGTAGGGGTTTAACATGCTTGTTTAACCTTAATCTCTGCTCCAAAGCGTTACCACAGTGTGTGTATCAATCATGCATCATGACTACAGGAGAAACACCCTCAATGATTAACCTTATTCGCCCCTCCAGCATCGACCCTCGCTCATTTGAAAAGCCCAAGCCTGAAATTGTTAAAATTACTGGTCCTGGTTATGCAGACGACGCAGGCGTGATAGGTACCCCCAGAACATTACAACTCGGTCCAAACGAGACTATTACAGGAACTCCTTTCGGAGCGATTGACCCCGATACTTGGCTAGGACGCGAGGGCAAGCCTGGTGTGTCAAGCCAACAAATTTTAAATGCCACAACACCCGGAAAAGAGGGTATCATGCCAAACCCTGAAACGGGACGTGCCATTTTCTTTACAAATGGACAACCTGGCGTGAGTGCCAGAGTCAAGCAAAGCGGTTTAATTGAACAAGAAGTACCCTTCAACAAAGAGCCTGAAGAACCCATTCAATAAACCCTTTCCTTATCCTACCCCTCAAGGAGAATAGCTTCAGGCAGGCACAGTATGAGAGAGTAAATCCTCCTCAAACTTGACCCTATTTTGCCCTCTTTTTATCCAAGAAGAGGGCAAAATGCTTTGACATCAGACCAAGGTTTAAAAGGACGCATACGCAAAACGATAGCGGAGCGTTCGATATAATCCTTGCCCTTCAAGGGTTGGCACATACGGTCCTGCATTACCATCACGTGTGCCTGTATTGGGATGGCTTAACCACCCAAACCCACGATGGAGTGTGCAGCCAAAGGCTTCTTGTGTTGCCTGTGTGGCATCCACACCCCACGCAGGGAAATACTCCCATTCCGTCAGTCCTTCACTAAACCACATGCCATAAGCCGTGCTAAAATGCGTATGCACGGGGAACGTAAGAGGGTTCCACTCCCGCCATGGCTTTAGAGGTCTGAGCTTTGTAGGCGCTGTATATTGTGGGGGTTGGAATGTCCAAGATTGAGCATAGTCTGTATGTGGTTCAAGAATAATGGAAGGAGGTGCTTGGCAGGTGACCGACTCAGGACGAAAGCCTTTTTCAGGCACCCATACACACTGCAATCGCCAGTCAGAAGCCGTATTCTCAAAACTTACCTCCGTATGAAGGACAGGACTATGGGCCTCCAAGTACAAGTGAAGATAAAGCGTAGGTAAGAGCTCGTGTGTGACAGGATGATGTGTTCTACAAGGCGTATAGGTTAGCGTTAAACCTTTTGCAAGTGCTGGGCAAGCATTGCTACGCTCCCATTGACTCACACCCGTGATGTCATACCCTATCCGTGGTAACGTGGCTTGCTCCAGTCCTCTGTTGTAGCTATCTCCTGCATCACAAACCCCCATTAATACGAGCTGAAAGGTTTGGGTTTGGGTGGTAACAGTCACTTGAGCTTGTGAGGGATGAACCTTTACACCAACCCACGCATTTTCAAGTAGCCAAGCCCCTTGCCCTTCACACGCATGAGCATCCAAACGAGCCTTCACTGCTTTGAGTGTCTCAGGCAGATGAGACGAGTCCGTGAGACACCTTCGCTCATGCACAGGATGGTAGGCATACGCATGAGTAGGGGGTGTTTCATACCAGTAAGGTAACGATTGTGTGATAGCCCAACGATGCGAAAGGGGGACTCGATTCATATGCAAGACCGTGTCTTGCTCTAAATGGGTTCGTGGCTTTCCCTGCTGGTACCAACTCGCACAACTCACAGGAGGGTACTGTTGCTCATACAGATGCGTCGCCTCAGGTGTTGGCGTGGAGGGATGAAACGTTGTTTCCTCATGCCACACAAGCTGCCGTACCTCAGGATATAGGTCAAGCACTTGACACTGATGCCAAATCGCCCATTCAATGCTATTGTGGTAAGGCTCATAACACCCATGCGTAGGGTGCTGATGCAATAACCCAACCGTATGACAATACAACTGATTCAAAAGATCCTCACACGATTGATACCTTTGGGCTTGAGCCTGATGGACGGCATCGATCGAACATCCACAAAGGGTATCATGAGGCGTATTTTGCAGAAGTAATTTCCAAGCCTGTGCCAACCATAACTGAACATGAGGCTCATCAAACCTAAGGATATCCTCAGATAATGCACCACACGGTGCGAGCGTTGAACGATACCTCTCCCACGCTTGCAGTGCTTCAGGCAACTGAACGATTAAACGCCATTCTAGTCGTTTATGCCACTGCTTGAGCCATAAGCGACTACTCCATACACCTGTAAGTAAGGCAGGGGCAGAGGGTGTCGTTTCATCATGCCAATCACTCTGTGCCATTAAATGCCCATGAATCACAGGAATAGATGACACTTCAGCATCTTTGAGTGCTGTCTCAGCTTGTTGCATATGGGTATACAGAGACGTTGCCTGTGGTGCAAGTACTTCCCCCTTTTGTAAGGCTTGCAAATAGGAGGTCACAGGCATCCCAAGATGATCACCACCGACAGGCAGTAAGGGAGGCACACCTGCCTGGGTTAAAGCCTCTGGATGAGAAGCTTGCAACGTTTGAAGAAAGCCCTCAAGTGCCTTTGGTACACAGGGGTAGGGTGTCATGGTTTGCTGTGCTTGAGGGAAGGGAGGCACGGTCAGGTCTTGAGCAGCATCAGAGGCACGATGTGCTTCTTCCTCATTTTCCCACCAATGGCTGCCATGTAAAAAAGGTTGAAAATATCCCCCTGTCAGTTTTAGGGTCAGTATCGCAGACGGTGCAGCATCGTCTTTTTGCCAATAAAAAAAAGAGGGCGTATCTTCCTTCACACCGCGCCACACCACTGCATACCGAATACCAACCTCGGTGAGTAGTTGAGGTATGATGCTGGGGTGTCCAAACGTATCAGGCAAATACCCCACAAGTGTCTCAAGCGATTGTCCCCACGCCTTGGCTTGGGCTATCCCTAAACTAAGATTTTTTTTCAAGGTGACAGGATGACACAAAAAGCTATCGGGCATGACATACCAAGGGCCAATACTTAAACGCCCCGTCGTAATCAAACGCTCTAAGCGTGCCTTGAGTGTGATAGCATCAGGGGTCACCTGCAAAACATCTTCCAGTAAACTGGTTTGACCATCGAGCACCACATGGGCGAGGGTATGGGTTTCAAGACAATGAAGACACTGCTCCAACACGCCAAGTAAACGAACACTATATGTCGTCAACGTTGCATACCATTCTCTGTCCCAGTGGGTATGAACATACCAAGCAAAAGGTAAAGCATAAGGTGATGATGTCATAAGATGGCTTCCTTCTATATATCATGGAGACATTCAGCTTGAGTTATCTTATGATACTACCATTATTTACGTAAGATATTCCCCTCTTTTAAGCTGTAAGGAGCCACAAGCCTCTGTGCTTCCAAGTAGCACATGTCACGATACCATAAGACACATACAATCCCTGCATGGGCTAAAAAGTCAGCCAGTACACTGGCTTCTGGGGTTTTCAGCCACTGATATAGCCAAAGCACTATAGGAAATGTCAAAAGATGTTCCATACAAGACTGCACCAGTGTATGTAAACTTAAAGGTATCAAGTAAAACATATCAATCATTTTAAATGTAAAGCTCATACCTTGAAGTGTATGTGTTGTTAGAGTGAAATATCCTATCCAAAAAAGACTCATAACAAAAATAATCCCATCTTGCCAAGGTAAACACGAGTGTTCAAGATGACAGATTTTTTTTACACCACGTAATACCAAAAACGTCAGTATCAGCTTAATGGGTATGATACACAGAAGAAGTTGTACTTTAGAAGTCAGATACATTGACGCAACATACTGAATAAACATCGCCAAAAAACCTGCAAAAGCAACACTACCCCATAAGACTGTTTGGATTTTGTGTAGAGTAGTAGACATAGATACTAAAAGAGCTTGAGATATTTTTAATGTAGCTTTCACTCTAAAAAGACCACATAACCACTCAAATAATGGCATTGCACATTTAACATAGAGTTGTGTTAGAATGGTAAAATGAATTGTCCGAAATGCGGTTGTGCCGACGCTGTCAAAAATGGCACCATGAACAAAAAACAACGGTATAAATGCAAACAATGTGGGTGTAATTACACACAGTCAACGTTGTACCGTATCCCATTAAATAAACGTATTGAAGCCATTAAGCTCTATTTAGAAGGCGTGGGATTTCGTGGGATAGAAAGGTTAACAGGCATTTCCCATAATACAGTGATTCAATGGGTAAAGCACTTAGCC